>JAPXRP010000207.1:0-7394 GCA_033813475.1 Candidatus Hydrogenedentota bacterium | reverse complement strand
TCTCCTCGTTGATGGCCAATGAGTACGTTATCAGCGGGGACGCGGATGTTTTTCTGAACTTGATCTCTATCTCTATTGGGCCGTCTGTGTCGCGGCTCCTCACCTCTGCGAAGCCCCGGCTTCCGCCCAACCGGGTCAAGGCGACATGGACGTTCTCAGTCAGCGCGTCTTTCAAGAAACCGAAAACACTGAAAAGCGTTGACTTGCCGGTTCCGTTGGCGCCGACGAGTACGCACATGTTGGGGATGTCGCGCAGTTCAACGTCCCGAAACGCCTTAAAGTTCCTCAGCCGGAGCGACTCGATCCGCATGTTTCCACCTCCAACAAAGTTGCAAGACCTTCCCCGGGGAGGGAAGAGCCACCGGGCATAGAATACCATTTTCGGACACAAAGTCCTACCTTGGGCCGGCTGCTCTCGGGCAGGGCCTTGGAGAAGCGCGTGATCCAGTCCCCAAGTTTGCGGAAATCTGACCAGCCCCTTTCTTTACAACCTAATGCAAACGTTTGTTTGACTTCGCCGGTCCCGAAACGTATCATAATGTCCCTATTCTGGAGATCAACCCATGGCCGCGTTTTGCTGCTGGATTCTTGCGGGGTTTGCGCTCGCGGGTGCCGACCCCGTGCTGGGGGCGGAGCTGTCCGCCGCCACATCCTCCCCTGTCGCGCTGGAGGACGCCGCGCCGCTGGACGGCGTGGTGCTGGAGCGGGGCCGGGAACGGACGGCGGAGGAGATCGCGGAGTCGTACCGGGGCTTCCTGACGCCGCGCCCGCCGAGGACCGTGGGATTTGTGCTGGACGGCCCGCCCGCGGAGGAGGACCCGGTGGACCGCTACGCCGCCGAAATCATGGAGGTGGCGGGCAAGTCGTTTGACATCCGCTTTGTGCGGAAGGCGGCGGACCAGACGGTGGCGGGCGTGGACGCCGCGCTGCATGAGATGCTCGCGGACCCCGGGGTGGACCTGGTGATCACAACGGGGACGCTGGGGTCGTTCCGCGCGCTGCGCGCGGGCGCGCCGCCGAAGCCGGTGATCGCGGGCATGTTGGTGGAGCCCGCCGTGGCGGGGCTCACGCTGTCAAAGGACGGCGGAAGCGGCGTGAAGAACCTGGCCTGCGCGGCCTTTGAGGGCGTGGTGCCGCGCGATCTGGCGCGTTTCCGCGAGCTGGCCCCCTTCACGCGCGTGGCGGTGCTGGTGGACGCGCGGCTGGCGGAGGCGGCCCCGGACCTCGCGGCCGACCTGTCCCGCCTGCTGGAGGGCATGGACCTCTCCGTGGGCGTGGTGCCTGTGGGGGCGGACGCCGCGGCGGCGGTGGCGGCGATTCCGGCGGACGCCGAAGCGGTCTATTTCGCCCCGCTCCCGGGGCACAGCCCCGGGGAGGTGGAGACGCTGGCGCGCGGGGTGAACGAACGCCGCCTGCCGTCCTTCTCGCTGAACGGGCCGGCGGATGTGCGGGCGGGGGTGCTGGCGACGCTCCAGACGGAGAACGAGACCCGGCGCGTGGGGCGGCGGCTGGCCAACCACACCTACCGCATTCTGTCGGGCGATCCCCCCGAAATCCTTCCCGCGGCCATGACGGCGTCGGAAAATTTCCTGGTCAACCTGGAGACGGCGCGGACCCTGGGGCTGAGCCTCCCCTGGGAAACGCTGGTGCAGGCGGAGACGATCAACGACGAGCCGGCGCAGGCGGACGCGCGGTTCTCGCTGGAGCAGGCGGTGCGCGCGGCGCTGGAGGCGAACCTGGACCTGGACGAGAAGGAGCGCCAAGTGCGCGCGGGGGCGCAGAACATCCCGGCGGCGCGGGCGAACCTGCTGCCGCAGGTGTCCGCCGACGGCACCTACGTGTCCATGGACCGGGAGATGTCCTCGGCGGTGCAGCCGCAGCGCACGCTGACCGGCTCCATCAAGGTGGTCCAGCTGATCTACGACGAGATGGCCCACGCGAACGTGGAGATTCAGAAGCGCCTGCAGGCGGCGCTGGAGCAGGAGCAGGCCGGGCTGGAGCTGGATGTGGCGAAGCTGGCGGCGGACGCCTACCTGAACGTCCTGCGCGCGAAAACCTATGAGGGCATCCAGAAGGGCAATTTGCGGCGCACCCTCGAAAACCGGCGGCTCGCCGCGCTGCGGCGCGACGCCGGCATCGCCGGGCCCGCGGAGGGGTACCGCTGGGACGCCGAGGCGGCGCAGAACCGCACCGAGGTGGTGAAGGCGGGGAGCATGCGGCGCGCGGCCGAAATCCAGTTTAACCGCGTGCTCAACCGCGACCAGGAGTCGTTGTTTGGCGTGGAGGAGGTGAACGTGGAGGACGCGCTGCTCCTGTCCTGCGACGCGGGCTTCGCCCCCCTGCTCGCCGACACGGCGCGGGCGGCGGCGGTGCGGGCCTTCCTGGTGCGCCGGGGGCTGGAGGAGGCGCCCGAACTGCGCCAGCTCGACGAGGCGGTGAAGGCGCAGGGCCGGCTCTACACGGCCACCCTGCGGAAATACTACCTGCCGACGGTGGGGCTACAGTGGGAGACCAAGCACAAATTCGGCGCGTGGGGCGAGGGCGCCCAGGGCGGTTTCCAGACCATGGTGGTGCCTGGCATGCCGGACTACTCGTGGACCGTCGGCGTGAACGCCTCCCTGCCGCTCTACGCGGGCGGCAAACGGAAGGCCGAGCGCATCCAGGCCCGCGAGACGGTGGAGCAGCTCAAACTCAAGCGGACCGCCGTGGCCCGGAAGCTGGAGCAGCGCATCCGCACGGCGGCGCAGATGGCCGGGGCCTCCCGCATCAACATCGGCCAGGCCCGCGAGGCCGCCGACGCCGCGCGCAAGGGGCTGGAGCTCGTGTCCGACGGCTACGGCCGCGGGGTGCTCAAGATCACCGACCTTGTGGATGCCCAGACCGCCGCGCTGGTTTCCGACCTGGCCGCCGCGGGCGCGGTCTACCAGCACCTTCTCGACATGATGGAACTGTACCGCGCCATCGCCGTCATCCCCTTCCTGGAGACCCCGGAAAGCCGCGCGGGGTTTGCCGCGGCGCTGGACGCGTATCTCGCCGAAAAGGGGCTCGCCCCCGGGCCCGCCAAAAACTGACCGCGCCCGGCGCGGGCGCCGTCTCCCCGGGTTGCATCGCCGGAAAATCTTCTGTACTGTAGCGGGGCGCGCGGCCCGGCGGCCGCGTCCGTCCACGGAGGTATCATCATGTCTGACAGCGCGGGCCGGCCGGGATTCAACACGGGACTGACCTGGTACCACTATCTCGTCCTCGTGGTGGCGTGTTTCGGCTGGGGCTTCGACACGATGTCCCAGTGGCTGTATGTCTTCACCAAGTGGCACGCCCTCCGCGACCTGCTGCCCCCGGAGGTGTTGGACGGGGACGTGAACCGCTTTGTGGGCTACGCGCAGTCCTCCATGATTTTCGGCTGGGCCACGGGCGGCCTGGTCTTCGGGATGATCGGCGACCGCCTCGGCCGCACGCGCACCATGGCGATCACGATCCTGATGTACGGCGGGTTCACCGCCCTGAGCGGCCTCACGCGGACCTGGCCCGAGTTCCTCGTTCTGCGCTTCCTGACCGGACTGGGCATCGGCGGGGAGTTCGCCGCGGGCGCCGCCCTGGTGGCCGAAACCTTCCCCGACCACGCGCGGGCGACGGCCCTGGGCATCGTTCAGGCCACGTCGGCCCTGGGCAACGTGGCGGCGGGCCTGATTAACATGGGCTTTGCCACGTTCCTTCCGCCGGACCAGGGCTGGCGCTACATCCTCGGGGTGGGCGCGGTCCCGCTGCTGCTGATTGTGGTCATCCTTGCGTTCATCCACGAGCCGGACAAGTGGAAGGCCGCGCGCGAGGTCTCCCGCCAGAAGAAGCGCGACGGCGTCAACGAGACGGGATCCATCATCGCCCTTTTCACGGAGCCGCAGGTGCGGCGGAACACCTTTGTGGGGCTCGCGCTGGCGGCCATCGGCATCATCGGTTTCTGGGGCATCAGCACCTGGACCCCGGAACTGCTGCGCGAGATGCTCCAGCGGACGGACCCGGGCATGGCCAAGGAGACTGTCGAACGCTATGTGAGTCTGGCCGGCATCTCGCAGAACATCGGCGCGTTTTTCGGCGCCCTCTGCTTCGCCTGGGTGGCGAACCGGATCGGGCGGCGGGGCGCCTTCGCCGTGGCCCTGATCCTGTGCCTGGTGGAAATCCCGGCGACTTTCTTCTTCACCAAGACCATGGGCACGGCCCTGGTCTTCTTCTTCGGCATGGGCTTTGTGCTGCTTTTCCTGCTGAGCGGCTTCGCGGTCTACTTCCCCGAACTCTTCCCCACGCGCCTGCGCGCCACGGGCACCGGATTCTGCTACAACGTGTCGCGGTACCTCTCCGCGCCGAGCCCCGCCTTCTTCGGAACCCTGAGCGCCGCCGTGGGCATCCAGTACGCCGCCGTGATGATCTCCTCCATCTTCATCCTCGGCCTGGCCGTGCTGCCCTTCGCGCCGGAAACCAACGGAAAGCCCCTGCCTGAATGAGCATCCCCGCGGAACACCCCCCGAAGAAGCGGCCGATCAAGCACCTGCGCTGGTGGATTGCCCTCGTGCTGTTCGCCATGTCCTTCAACAACTACATTGACCGGCAGACCCTGTCCGCCCTGTCGCCCTACCTCAAGGAGCAGTTCAGCTGGACCAACGAGGACTACGCCCTCGTCGTGAACGCGTTCCAGGTCTCCTACACGGTGATGCAGATGGTGGCGGGGCGGCTGCTGGACGTGTTCGGCACGCGGGCCGGTGTCGGGTTCAGCGTGGTCTTCTACACCATCGTGAGCGCGTGCACGGCCCTGGCCGTGGGGGCGCGCAGTTTCAGCCTCGTGCGCTTCCTCCTGGGCGCGGGCGAGGCCGCGAACAACCCCGGCGGGTCCAAGGCCATCTCCGAATGGTTCCCCGCGAAGGAGCGGGGCATTGCGGTGGCCATCTTCAACTGCGGCTGCGCCCTCGGCGCGGCGGCGGCCCCCTTCATCGCCGTGGCCGTGTACAAGTACACGGGCATGTGGCAGAGCGCCTTCCTCATGGCGGCCTTCATCGGCGTGCTCTGGCTCATCGCCTGGTGGGCCATCTACGACTCCCCCGCCACGCACCCGCGCCTGTCGCCGGAGGAGCGGGCGCTGCTGCCCCGGCCCGGCCCCGCCGCGGACGCCGGAGGCGCCGCGGCCCCGAAGGTGGGCTGGGGGACGCTGCTGCGGTACCGGCAGACCTGGGGACTCATGATCGGGCGCTTCCTGCTGGACCCCTTCTGGTTCTTCGTCGCCTACTGGTTCTCCCTGTTCCTCAAGGAGAAGGGGTTCTCCCTCCAGCAGAGCGCGCTGGGGCTGTGGGCGCCCATGCTGAGCGCCGGTCTCGGCAACTTCGTCGCGGGCGGCATTTCCTCGTGGCTGGTGCACCGGGGCTGGCAGCCCGGCGCGGCGCGGCGCGTCATCCTCATGACCGCGGGCCCCAGCATGGCCGTGGTCGCGCTGGCGCTGACCACGGACTCCTACGCGATGCTGCTGCTCATCTTCGCCTACGCCACCTTCGCCTACAACTGCTGCGGCACCATGTTTCTCACCCTGCCCACCGACGTGTTCGAGTCGCGCGCCGTCGGCACGGTCATGGGGCTGGCCGGGGCGAGCGCGGGCGTGGGCACCCTGATCACCACCTGGCTCATCGGCATGGTCTCCGAGCGCTGGTCCTTCACCCCCGTGGTGCTGGCGGCCTCCGTGATTCCCGCGCTCGCGGCGGTTGTCTTCGTCACCATGGTGCGCCTGAAAAAGGGCCAGGGCGCGGACGGCATCCTCAAGGAATTCTGACCGGCGGCAAAAGTTGCGTTTTGCCCGGCCGGATGCGCAAAATGCCAACAGCCCGCAAGCCTATGGCGGGTCCTCCGGGGTGTGCGCCCGTGGCTGCGCCGCCGGGGGGAGGGTTTCGTGCTGACCTGTTCGTGGTTACTTAAAACTGTCAACAGCCCGGACACGGGGGAGACCGGCCGGGCAGAGAAAGGAAGGAGACTATGTCAACAGCCGCATTGACCGCCTTTTCCGGGGTGTTCGCCCTGGGGGCCATCTTCGCCATCTTCGGCAGCGTCAAGCTGAAGCTCCAGGAGAAGCTCGGCATTGACGACGCCAAGGCCAGCCAGCTCATC
The DNA here is from genome assembly GCA_033813475.1 of Candidatus Hydrogenedentota bacterium. Taxonomy (GTDB): domain Bacteria; phylum Hydrogenedentota; class Hydrogenedentia; order Hydrogenedentales; family CAITNO01; genus JAAYBR01. The sequence continues at coordinate 1,256 of JAPXRP010000207.1, read as the reverse complement.
TCCGCCATGATGTTCAGCTGCCTCGTGTTCTCCATCGTCATCGGCGCGGTCACCCCGGCCCTCGGGTTCAAGGTCGTCGGCCTCCTGGGCTTCGCCGCGGGCGCGGTCTGCGTGATCCTGCTGGCCATGGCGCCGTCCTACGGCGCCGCGATGCTCGCCTTCCTGGCCCTCGGATTCGCCGCCATGTGCGTGAACACCGTCGGCAACACCCTCGGGCCGATGGTCCTGTTCCCCGACAATCCGGCCAAGGCCAGCAACCTGCTGAACGTGTTCTTCGGCCTGGGCTCGCTGCTGACCCCCCTCATCATCGGCAACCTGATGGGCAAGGTCGGCTACAAGGCCACGCTGGGCATCATCGCGGCTATGCTGGGCATCCCGGTCCTGTGGACGGTACTTGGCGGGCAGGTGTTGTTCACATTGCGCGACACAACGGGAGGAGTCTTTGGCTACGTGACAATCGCCGATTTCCCGGCCATTGAGGGTGGGTTCAATTTCGGCCGGGCCGCCGGCTTTCTGATGCACCCCGCCGTGCTGGCCGCCAGCGCCGCGCTTTTCTGCTACATCAGCCTGGAGGCCACCCTCGGCGGCTTCCTTACCACCTACCTGACCAACCACAAGGTGGACGGCACCAAGGCCAATAACCTGCTTGCGGGCTTCTGGGCCTGCCTCATGTTTGCCCGTCTGTTCACTGCGGTGGCGGTTCCCCAGAACTTCTTCCCGCACTACGTCCAGGTGCTCGCCCTGGTCGCCGCGGCTTCCATCATGATGATGGTCACCGCCAAGAATGCCGGCCCCGCCATCGTGGCCATGCTGGTCACCGGCTTCGCCATCGGCCCGATCTTCCCGACCATCGTCGGCGTGACCTTCGGCAAGACCGGCGCCAGCGCCGAGGTCTTCGGCCTGATCTTCGGCATCGGCCTGCTGGGCGGCATCTTCACCCCGCGGATCATGGGCGGATTCTCCGCCGGCGGCAACATCCGCAAGGGCATGCAGGTTCTTGCCGGCCTCGCCGTCCTGCTTGTTGTCATGTCCGCCATCCTCAGCTACGCCATTCCGAATCTGCCCCCGGCGCAGTGATCCCTCTTTGAGGCGCTTTTCGCGGCCCGGAGCCTCCCGGCTCCGGGCCGCGCTGTCATTGGGCCGGGATGGACGGGGCAATCGCACTAAAATCCGTGCGCCCGTTCTGAAAGGAGCCATTCACTTCCCTTTGCTCGCCCTCTTCAACGCTGAAAGCGTTGCCGAATATAGCCCAGGCC
>JAPXRP010000206.1:0-7442 GCA_033813475.1 Candidatus Hydrogenedentota bacterium | reverse complement strand
GGCATAGACCGCCTGGATTTCCGCGAGGGACAGCCCGCCGTCGCCGTCGCGGTCGAGCAGCGGAATCACATATCCCAGGATCGCGGGGATGTCCAGCGCGTCCAGCACGGGGCACGGAGTGCCGGGCTCGCCCTCCGGTTCGCCCTCGCCGGGGATCACGCCGCCGGTGAGCGCGGCGATGTCCTCGCAGTCAATCACGCCGTTGTTGTTGGTGTCCACCAGGTCAAACTGCGACTGCGAGAGGTACTGCGACACTTCGCCGTAGGCGATGAGGCCGTCGCCGTTCGGGTCTATCATGCCCAGGAAGGAGCCGACGGGCAGAATGCCGACGATGGCCGACAGCTCGGAGGCCGTGATCTTGCCGTCGCGGTTGGCGTCCAGCAGGGTGAAGTAGACCGCCTCCATGTCCGGGTACACGGCCTGAATCTCCGCCAGGGAGACGCCGCCGTCGCCGTTGCTGTCCAGCAGGGACACCACCACCGGGGCCAGCGTCTGCAGCACCGTGGAGAAATCAATCGGACAGGGGCCAACGGGCTCGCCCTCGCCCTCGACCGGATCCTCCCCCTCGGGTTCGCCCTCAACGGGGATCACGCCGCCGGTGAGCGCGGCGACGTCCACGCAGTCAATGACGCCGTTGCTGTTCGTGTCAATGAGGTCGAACTGCGCCTGCGTGAGGTACTGCGACACTTCCGAATAGGCGATCAGGCCGTCGCCGTTGGGGTCCACCATCCCGATGTACGAGTCCACGGGCAGGATGACCGCAATGGCCGCCAGTTCCGCCGCCGTGATCTTGCCGTCGCGGTTGCCGTCCAGCAGGGTGAAGTACACGGCCTCCATGTCGGGGTAGATGGCCTGAATCTCGGCCAGCGAGAGCCCGCCGTCGCCGTTGGTGTCGAGCAGGGACACCACCACCGCCGCGATATTCTCCATGGAGAAGTCAATGGGGCACGGGGGGCCGGGCTCGCCCTCGCCCTCGACCGGGTCCTCCCCCTCGGGCTCGCCCTCAACGGGGACCACGCCCCCGGTGAGCGCGGCGACATCCACGCAGTCAATGACGCCGTTGCTGTTCGTGTCAATGAGGTCGAACTGCGCCTGCGTGAGGTATCCCGAAACCTCGGCGTAGGCGATCAGGCCGTCGCCGTTCGGGTCCACCATCCCGATGTAGGAGTCCACGGGAAGGATCGTGGCGATGGCCGCCAGCTCCGCCGCCGTGATCTTTCCATCGCGGTTGCTGTCCAGGATGGTGAAATACACCGCCTCCATGTCGGGGTAAATGGCCTCGATCTCGGCCAGCGACAGGCCGCCGTTTCCGTCCGTGTCGAGGAGGGAAACCACGACCGCCGCGATGTTCGCGATGGAGAAGTCAATGGGGCACGGGGGGCCGGGCTCGCCCTCGACCGGGTCCTCGCCCTCTCCCTCGACGGGATCCTCACCCTCGCCCTCGCCGGGGTCCGTACCGCCGGTGAGCAGGTCAATGTCCTCACAGTCCACAAAGCCGTTGCCGTTGAGGTCGGCCAGGGCGAACTGCGCCTCCGTCACATACTGGGAAACCTCGGCGTAGGCGACCAGTCCGTCGCCGTTCAGATCCACCTCGCCCAGGAAATCCTCCAGCGGCAGGAAGGCGGTCAGCGCGGCCAGCTCCCCGGCGTCCAGCAGGCCGTTGCGGTTGCTGTCGAGCAGGGTGAAATAGACCGACTCCAGCTCGGGATACACCGCCCGCACCTCGCCGAGGGAGAGCGAGCCGTCGCCGCTCGTGTCCACCAGAATCAGCACCAGCTCCACCAGCGTGTCCGCCGTCACGTCGCCGATGGGACACGGGGGATCGACGGGGTCCTCGCCCTCGCCCTCCACGGGATCCTCGCCCTCGCCCTCAACCGGACCGCCGCCAATGTCCAGGCAGTCCACCACGCCGTCGCCGTTGATGTCCACCAGCGCGAACTGCTCCGGCGTGACGTAGGCCGCCACCTCCGAATACTCGATCGCGCGGTTCAAGTTGACATCCACCAGGCCGAGCAGGTTCATCCCCGGAAGCAGGCTCAGCCAGGGCATCAGCTCCGCCGCCGTGATCTTGCCGTCACGGTTTCCGTCGGCGAAGGTAAAGTAGGTGGAGGTCATGCCGGGATACAGCGCCTGAATCTCCGCCAGACTCAGGCCGCCGTCGCGGTTGACGTCCACGATGGAGATGACAATCTCCAGCTGCTGCTGGGGATCGCTGGGCAGCGGGCACACCGCCGCCGCGTCCCAGGCGGCGCCCCCGAGTACGGCGGAAAACACCGCAACAAAGCCCGCAACCGCCGCGTGCACCCGGTGAAGTCTCATGGCCCAGCCTCCGATACGTTGTGCTGTCCGACCCTGAAGGGCAAGCCCGCTCCGGCGTTTCACGGTATGCCGACGCAATGCGCGCCGCAAGCCGTCAACCCGCCGCCGAAACAAATCCCTGCCTCAGGTACTCTTCCACACACAACAGCCTATCATGACGGGTATTCCCTGTCAATACATATTGTCTGTTTGCAGGCCGTTCCTGATCTCAAAATGCCGAATTATGGTAATTGTGCGTCGGCGCGGAAAGGGTTTCCCCCTGCGGGAGGTGGCCACTGGGCCAGTGTGTTGTCATGAGGGCGCTAGCGGGCCGCATCCTCATCGGGACCGAGGCGGATGTCAACGGGCGCGTTGCGGTCGCACACGATCTCCCCATTTTCCAGGCGCAGTTCCGCCACTTGGATGGAGGAGCGCCGGGTGGCGTAGATACCGAGGTCCTCGTCCTTCTCCACGCGGCCCGGATGGGTGAAATAGAAGACATAGGCGCGGCCGCTGTTCACCACCACATCGGCGTGGCGGCCCGTGAACATGTCGTCCAGCCCGGTGCCCGGCGCCTCGAGGATGTTGGCGGGCTGGCGCGTCCACCGTTCGCAGTCGGGGGACTGGAACACCGCCAGCCCCCGCCACTCGTCCGTCACCATCCAGTAGCGGTCCTGCCACTGGAACACCTTGGGCCCCTCGCAGGCGATGTCCGCCGCCGCAGGCTTCCCGGGACTCCACCGGTGCAGGTCGGGGCTCTCGGAGACAAAGGTCCGGCTGTCGCGGCCCTCGTCCTTGTACCACATGCGCCAGCCGCCGCCGGGCGCGCGGAACACGCAGGCGTCTATGACGCGGTCGGAGCCCAGGTCCAGCCGGGACTCGAAGCGCCACTTCAGCAGGTCCGTGCTGGTCAGGTGGAGGATGTGCCGCTCGCGGCCCCAGTCGGTGTGGATGCCCGGCACGAAGGTCAGGAACATGTGGTGCGTCCCCTCATGCGTCACAATGTCCGGCGCCCAGTAACTGAACTCCCCCTCGCCGTAGTCTATGTCCGCCACGCCCCGGTACCGCCAGCGCGCCCCCGTCTCCGACTCGGCGATGCCGATGCGCGTGCCCTGGACCCACGACACCCCCTTGAGGCCCGGCACGTTGGCGCGGCGGTTCGTGTAGAACATGAACCACTTTCCCTCGGCGGCGTTCCACACCAGCTCCGGGTCCGCCGCCCCGTCATGCACGGGGTCGCGGTAGAGGGGCTTGTCGGCGGTCTCCCCCGCCAGCGCGGCGGCCGACAGCAGCAGCGCCCCCAGCAACACGCGGAATGCTTTCATGCCGTTTCCTTTCGTCAGGGGGTGTCCCAGGGCCCCGTCACGCGGACCGTGCCGTCGGCGGCCTCAAAGGTGAAGAACTTCGCCCGCTCGTCCGGGTGGCGGTTGGGCTGGTGGAGGGACAGCAGGCGCTTCCCGTCAAAGGTGTCGAAGAACATCCCGTGGCCGCCGTCCTCCGTCAGGAAAGGCTCGGGCGCGGGCACCCACGGGCCGGTGATGCTGCCCGAGGCGCTGCGCGCCGTGGAGGTCATGTACTGCTTTCCCTCGCCGAAGGACGACCACAGCGTCACCAGCGACCCGTCCGGCTCGCGCCAGACCCACGGCCCGTCGGTGATCTTTCCCTGGCGGTCGCCAAAGCCCATCTGCACGACCCAGGCCGCCTGCGACGCGTGAAACAGCGTCACCGGCGCACCCTCGGCCCGCTTCAGGTCCTCCGACAGGCGCATCGCGCAGATGGACCCGTCCACGATCTGCTCCCACTCGTGGCAGAACACCATCCACGGTTTCCCCTCGGGGTCAATGAAAAGCGTGCCGTCCAGCGCGCGCACCTCTCGAGGCGTGGCCGGACCCTCCGAATGCGGGACAAACGGCCCCTCCGGCGCGTCCGCCACCAGGATGCCCGTGCCCCGCTGCTCCGGTTCCTTCGGCAGGAACGTGGCGAACATGTAATACCTGCCCCGGTACCGGTGCACCTCCGGCGCCCAGAAATCCTTCACCCCCCAGAACCCCGCGGGCGGGCGAAACACCGCAAACGGCCCCTCCCACTGCTTCAGGTCCCGGCTCCGGTACGCGTCAAAGCCCGTCTCGCCCAGGGGCCGCCCCGTGCCATACAGGTAATACCACCCCGTCTCGGGCACCGGCAGCACAAACGGGTCCCGGATCCGGATGTCGTCCAGTGTCTTCAGGGGAGGCGTCCCGGCAACGTCCGCCGCCAGCGCCACCGCACACACCAGCATCGTCCACATGCGTCATCTCCTTCTTTCCGTCTGAGACCGCGCCGGCGGAAAAGGGGTTTCCGGCCAGTGTCACGCGTAGTACGCGGGCTGGTAGAGGTACTTCTGGAACCCCGTGAACATGCCCCGGATTTGCTCGGGACTGCCCAGGTCGGCGCGCGCCTCGGCGATGGCGTTGCGGTAACGGAGCTTCAGCAGCGGCGGCAGTTTCACCTTGTCCAGCTCGCCGACGCCCTCGCGTTCGTAGTGGCCCAGCACGAAGTCCAGAAACGCCTCCTGTTTCTGCGTGAACAGGCCGTGCATCCGGTTTCGGGCGGCGGCGGCGCGCGCCGTGCGGGACACCGGCGGCAGGGCGTAGGCGACATGCGCCAGCACGTCGAAGAGGTCGCTGTCCTCCGCGTTCACGATGCGCTGCATCTCCGCGAGCTGCTCGGTCCCGAATCCCTTCTCGGCGAGGCCGTTCAGGAGCCGCCTCCGGGTGTCCGGGTCGCTCCAGATGCGCCGCAGCTCCTCCTCGTCGCGGAAGAAGTCCGGCAGCCGCCCGAACAGCAGCTCCATGAACTGGCGGGCCGACATGGGCGTGCCGTCGGGATGCCAGAACGAGGTGCACACCATGTGCTGCACCGTCCGCTCCTTGCCGTCCGCGAGTTTCACCCGCGCCGGGGTCCGCTTTTTGCAGACGCAGTCCAGCCGGCCGCACACGGGGCAGCGCTCCCGTTCGCAGACACAGGGCCGCTGCCCGCACTCCGGACAGGGGTCCGTCTTCGGCCTCGGGCACTGGCAGGGATGGTGGCCGCAGACGGTGCAGGCCTCCGGGGTTTCCGGCTCGCCGTCCCATTCGGGGTCGCTGAAATGGTGATGGGCCTTCACGAAGTCGTAGACCGTGAAGTAGTGCTTCCCGTCATACAGCCGGGTGCCGCGCCCGATGATCTGCTTGAACTCGATCATGGAGTTGACGGACCGCATCAGGACGATGTTGCGGATGTTCCGCGCGTCCACGCCCGTCGAGAGTTTCTGCGACGTCGTCAACACCGTGGGGATGGTCTTCTCATTGTCCTGGAAGTCGCGCAGGTGCTGGTCGCCCAGCGGCCCGTCGTCCGCCGTCACGCGGTGGCAGTAGTTGGGGTCCGGCACGGACTTCATCTGGTTGACGAGGTCGCGCACCGCCAGCGCGTGGGCCTGGGTCGCGCAGAACACGAGCGTCTTCTCGTTCGGGCCGATCTGCTCCATGAACAGGCGCACCCGCACCTGTTCCCGCTCCCGGATTTCGATGATCCGGTTGAAGTCCGTCTCCGTGTACCGTTTCCCGTACTCCACCTCGCCCTCCAGCACCATGTCATCCTGCGTGTACACATAGTCGTCGAGGGTGGTCGAGATTTGCCGCACCCGGAACGGCGTCAGGAACCCGTCGTTGATCCCCTCCTTCAGCGAGTACACAAACACCGGCTCCCCGAAATACGCGTAGGTGTCCACATTCTCGTTCCGCTTCGGCGTCGCCGTCAGGCCGAGCTGGACCGCCGGGGCGAAATACTCCAGAATGTCCCGCCAGGTGCTCTCGTCGTTCGCCCCGCCCCGGTGGCACTCGTCCACCACGATGAAGTCGAAAAAGGACGCCGGGTATTCCCCGAAATAATACTCCGCCTCCCTGGGAACGCCAGTCTGCTGATCGGCAGCCTTCTTCCCCTGGGAACGCCAATCTCCCGATTGGCATTCCTTAAAAGGGCCAATCGGGAGATTGGCGTTCCCAGGAGTGTCTCCGGTCGCAGTCCCCGCCCCGCACATGAAGGTCTGGAAGATCGTGAAGAAGAGGCTGCCATTCTTAGGCACCTTGCCCTTCTTACGGATGTCCTCCGGCGAAATCCGCACCAGCGCATCCTCGGGAAACGCCGAGAACGCGTTGTACGCCTGGTCCGCCAGAATGTTCCGATCCGCCAGAAAGAGGATGCGCGGACGGCGCGTCGGCTCCCCGCCCAGGCTCCACCGCGCGTGGAACAGCTTCCACGCGATCTGGAACGCGATGAAGGTCTTGCCCGTGCCCGTGGCCAGCGTCAGCAGGATGCGCCGCCGCCCCTGCCCCACCGCCTCCAGCACCCGCTCCACCGCCGTGTCCTGGTAATACCGCCCCGGATGCGACCCGCCCTTGTCCTCATACGGCACGGCGGCAAAGCGGTCCCGCCAGGCGTTCTTCTCCGCAAAGGTCCGTTCCCACAGTTCCTCAGGCGCGGGAAACCCCGCCCGCTCCCCCTCCGCGCCCGTCTCCAGGTCCATCTCATAGACGCCCCGCCCGTTCGTCGCGTAGGCAAAGCGCACCTTCAGCTTCTGCGCGTACTGTTTCGCCTGCGCCACCCCCTCCGTCAGCGCCGCATCCCGCGCCTTCGCCTCCACCACCGCCAGCTTCGTGTTCCGGTGCTCCAGCACATAATCCGCCGCCAGCCCCTTCGTCCGGCGGCCCGCCCCCTCGATCCGGCCCGGCGCAATGGCATACTCCCGCCGGACCCGGCTTCCCTCCACCCCGCCCCACCCCGCCGCCGCCAGCGCGGGATCAATCAACTCGGCTCTTGTTTCTGCTTCGTTCATGGATGTGCCCGTTTTGTGTCTCATGGGTGAGCAGCAACGGCCGTTGTGTCTCAAATTTCCCGATTTTTGAGACACAACGCCCGTATTGTCTCACCGGTGAGACATTATTGGGCTTGCGTCTCACTTTTGGCAAATTATGAGACGCCCCCCTCCCTGGGAACGCCAATCTCCCGATTGGCAGCCTTCTTCTTCTCCCTCCCTGGGAACGCCAATCTCCCGATTGGCCCTCTTAAGAATGCCAATCAGGAGATTGGCGTTCCCAGGAGAAGACCCTTCGCGCACTGCCCCACGG
>JAPXRP010000205.1:0-7457 GCA_033813475.1 Candidatus Hydrogenedentota bacterium | reverse complement strand
GGGCGTCGAGCTCGGGCAGCTTTTTGCCGCCCGCGATGACCACCGGCACGGGGCACCCGGCGACGACCTCCTCGAAGCCCGGCTCGCAGTAGTAGGTCTTCACAAAATGCACGCCCAGCTCGGCGATGACGCGGCAGGCCAGGCCGAGGTAGCGCGCGTCGCGGACCATCTCCTTGCCCACGGCGGTGACGCCGAGGGTGGGAAGCCCGTAGCGGGCGCCCTCGTTGATGAGGTAGGACAGGTTGGCCAGGGTCTCGCGCTCAAACTCGGCGCCGATGCAGGCCTGGGCGGTGACGGCGGCGGCGTTGAGCGCCAGCGCCTCCTGCACCGTCACGCCGATGACCTCGTTGCTCAGCTCGCGCAGGACCGTGGCGCCGGTGCTGCACCGCATGACCACGGGTTTGCGCACCTCCGGGGAGATGCACGTGCGCAGGCCGCCCCGCGTGCACATGAGGCAGTCCACATGGGGGATGAGGGGCGGCACGACCAGGTCAAGACGCTCCAGCCCCGTCGTCGGCCCCATGATGTACCCGTGGTCGAAGGCCAGCATCACCGTGCGGCCGGATTTCGGGTTGAAAATCTGGGAGAGGCGGTTTTTCGCCCCCCAGGGAAGGTGGGCGGACCCCTTCAGGAAGAAGCCGGGCGTCTCCATGGGGACGCCGATCCCGTAGTCTTTGCGCTCCGCGCCGGCCGATTTTTCCGCATCAGGCATGTTGTTCCGCTCCTTTGAGAAATCCCTTGAAAATGAGGGACACGGACGTCGCGCCCGGGTCCTGGGTTCCTATGCTCTGCTCTTTGATGTTGCGGGCCCGCCCGAAGCGCGCCTGCATGGCCGAGGTCGCCTCCGCGCCCGCGCGGGCGGCCTCCGCGGCAAGGCGCAGCATCTCGGCCGCCTCCGCGCCGCCCTCCGCCGCCGCGCACAGCGCCTCGACGGCGGGCACCAGCGCGTCTATCATCGTCTTGTCGCCGGGCTGCGCCTTGGTCTGGGCGCGCACGGAGTCGAGGCCGGACCGGAACACTGCGGCCAGCAGGGCGGGGTCGAGCCCCTCCTCCTCGCCGAGAGCGTCGGACATGCCCATGAACAGCATGCCGAACAGCGGCCCCGTGGACCCGCCGTCCGCGCCGAGGACCGCCCAGCCGACATCGTACAGCAGGGCTTTCAGCCCGCCGCCCGCGGCCCCGACGGCCTTCTCCACCGCGCCCATGGCGCGCACCATGGTGGTGCCGTGGTCGCCGTCGCCGCCGACAGAGTCCAGGCGGCCCAGCAGTTCGTGGTTCGCCCGGATCTCGGACACCGCCCCGCGGAGCATGTCCGCCATGATTTCAACCGTGATGCGCTCCGCCACGGCCGCCTCCTACCGCGCCGTCCACACGGGGGAGTCGCAGGGGGCGTCCCAGAGGGCCTTCAGCTCGTCGTCGAGACGGCCGACGCACATCTGGAACCCGCCCATCTCCTGCACCGTGAGGAACTCGCCGACCAGCGACCGGGCCAGGGTCATGCCTTTGGCCTCCAGCACCTGGCCGACCCGCCGAAGCACGAGGTACAGCTCCATGAGCGTCGTCGCCCCGGTGCCGTTGAGCATCACAAACAGCTCGTCGCCGGACTGGGCCTGGATGTCGGCCAGCAGCGCCTCCAGCATGATCTCCGCCGTGGCGTCGGCCGTCTTGAGGGGCTGGGTGCCGCCGCCGGCCTCGCCGTGCTGGCCCATGCCCACGACCATCATGCCGTCGGGAATCTCCGCGATGACATCGCCCGTGCTGGGGTGCGTCGCGCCGGAAAGGGCCACGGCCAGGGTGGCCATGTTGGCCTCCATGCGCTCGGCGAGGACGGCGCATTCCTCCAGGGAGCGGCCCTGCTCGGCGGCCGCGCCGGCGATCTTGATCACGGGCAGGCAGCCCGCCAGCCCGCGGCGCTCGTCCAGGTTTTCGCGGGACCCGCCGGAAATGTCCTCGTGCGTGAGGACCTGGCGGACCGTGATGCCCTCGCGCTTGGCCATGTCCAGGGCGAGCTTGGCGGACATGACGTCGCCCGCGTGATTGAGCACGACCAGCAGGATGCCCGCGTCGCGCTTCGCGGCGCGCAGGGCCTCCACCACCCGGGGCGGCCCGGGGGCGGCGAAAATCTCGCCGGGCACGCTGATGTCGAGCATGCCACCGCCCACATAGCCGCTGAGGGCGGGCTCGTGGCCGCTGCCGCCCAGGGTCACCACCGCCACCTTGTCCAGGGGCTTCGGCGTCCGGCGGACCACCAGATTGTTTCCCGAAAGGGCGACTTTGCCGGCGTTTGCGAGGGCAAAGCCCTCCAGCAGCTCCTGCACCAGGTTTTCCGGGTCATTGACAAGCTTTTTCATGGCCATTGGTTCAACCTCTTTCCCTGTTAGACCGGCCCAACGCCGGGTTGGTGTCCCCTTATTTCCGCTTTTCCATCACCTCGATCACCGCCTCGCCGTCCTTGATGAACGCGCAGCGCAGCTCGTCGGTCGCGTCGAAGGGCGGCAGGATGACCTCGCAGCCCACGAGCGCCTCGTCCAGCGACTCCACCAGAAACGCCGCGTGGGGGCCGTTCACGATCTCCGGGGGCATGGGCGTGTCCGCCTCAAACCGGAGAAACTCCACATGGAAGGGGTGCTTCTCGGGGTCGCTCACATAGACCTTCGCCCCCTCGATGTAGTTCTCGTGGTCATGCTTCGAGGAAGTGGGCACGCCGAAGTGGTGAAATTGCGCTGCTGCCATGTCTACAGTCTCCTTGTGTCTTGTGCGGAGGAACGCCAAAAAGGGAACTTTTCGCCCCGCCGGGGGGCGCACAGCATTATAGAGACCGGCCCCGCCAAAATCTAGCCGCCGCCGCCGCGTGGTGATGACGGGATATGCGGCTCCCAGGCCGGATGAGGGGGGCGTCACTCCCCCCGTTTGGCGCGCCTGGATCCCGGCTTGGAAAGGGGCGCGGTGTAGGCCTCGTAGAGGGCAAACAGGTAGGCCATGCGGTCCACGTCGTTGGAGAACGGCTGGGACCGGTAGCACCGGTCCACCGCGCGGTCCAGTTTGGTGTGGGCCCTGTGGAGGGCGCCCGGCATGGCGTGGGGGTCGTACAGGTCGGCCAGGGAGGCGTTCGGATACTGCTTCCGGACCTGCAGCACGTCCGCCGCTGCCGCCTCCACGGCAGCCTTCTGCTTCGGGGAAATGTCCTTCGGCCAGGGAAAATTGTTGTAGACCAGCCTTGCGGAGTAGCGATAGTCAGATTTCAGTCTTCCGCAGACATGGCGCAGCCAGGACATGTGCATGGTGGAGGTCAGGACGCCAAAATGGAACAAGGATGCCTTTTGGACAATCAGACACGCGTCGCCCACCAGTGTCCTGGGAGTTAGAAAAGCCATCGGAATATGCCGCCGCCGCTCGGAGGACACCTTCGGTATGACCAAGAACCTGCCCTTTGGCATGTTCTCCACATGGAACCGTGTCGGCGTCTGGGCCAGCAGGTTGGTGGGCTTGCTCCTGCTCGCAAGCCGGAAGGCGCGCACGGCCTGCACGCGCTCCATGGCCAGGGGCATGCGCCGGAGCTGTTCCGGCGGGCAGTCCCCCAGCCACAGGCACCACCGGGCATGATCGTTGATGAACTCTTCGGCGCCCATCCACGGACGGAAGAACGGCTTCGCGGCGGGTTCCCGGCGCAGGAACTCGGCCTTCTCCTCCGGGGTGAACAGGTAGTTTCCGTCGTCTATGGGTTTGTTGCCGATGCCGATCTCCGGCACATCGCACAGGGGTTTCGACCGGTTGACAATCACGGCGTTCGGCCCCTCGACGAGGTAGGGGCTGATGTTTCGGGCCTTGGTGGCGGTGACCGCGTCGCCATGGTAGGAATAGAGCGTGCGCCCGTTGGCGTCGCCATGGCCGAACCCGATGATCACGACATGGACATGGGCCTTGCCGCGCGCCTCACTTTCCCAGGGGAAGGTGCGGTGCGCGAAGCGGATGCGGACGCCCCGGCGGAGCAGTTCCCCCCAGAGCACCCCCACCTGCTCCCCCTGTGAGATGGAGTTGGTGGACACGAAAGCGGCCCGGATGGGGGTTTCGCGGAGGTAGTCCGCCGCTTTGAAGTACCACCCCGTCACATAGTCGAGCAGCCCGTAGTTGGGGAGGTCCCTCGCCACGAGGGCCATGTCCTGGCGCTGCTCCGGGGTCTGAAACTTGGCCCCGACAAAAGGGGGATTTCCCAGCACATAGGAGCAGGCGGCCGGAGGCAGAATCTCCGACCAGTCACAGCGCAGCGCGTTGGTGATGGCGATGTGCGCGCTCCGGCGCAGCGGCAGGCGCACCACGTACTCCCCGAAGACCTCCGAAAGTTCCAGGTTCATCTGGTGGTCCATGAGCCACATGGCGACCTCGGCGATCCTGGCGGGCCATTCCATCAGCTCAATGCCGAAGAACTGGTCCACGTCCACAGACGCCATCTGGCGGATGTCCATCTCCTGCTGTCCGCCGCAGAGCGCCTTCAGGGCGCGCAGCTCAAGGCGGCGGAGCTCGCGGTAGGCGATGACCAGGAAGTTTCCGCAGCCGCAGGCGGGATCGAGCATCCGCAGGCCGCGCAGCTTGGCCAGAAAGGCCCGCAGCCGGGCCTTGTTGTCCTGGATGCGCTCCAGCTCGGCGGCCAGGTCGTCCAGGAAAAGGGAGCGCACAATCTTCAGGATGTCGCGCTCGCTGGTGTAGTGGCCGCCCACCTGCCGGCGGTCCGCCGGCTCCATCACGGACTGAAAGAGGGAGCCGAAAACGGCGGGGGAGATTTTGGACCAGTCGAACCGCGTGGAGGCGAGCAGCGCGTCGCGCATGGCGCGGTTGAAGTCGGCAAACCGCAGGTGCTCCGCGAAGAGGGCGCCGTTCACATGCGGGAAGCCCGCCAGCGTGTCGTCCAGATTCGCCTGCCTCCCCTCTGTGGGCGTGTCCAGCACCTCGAACAGCCTTGCCAGGTGCGGCCCGAGGTCGGACCCGTCGGGCTTGGTCCGGTTCTCCAGATACAGGCGGAAGGTTTCGCGCTCGAAAAGCCCCGTGTCCTCCGCGAACAGGCAGAAAAGCACCCGCACCAGGAAGCGCTCCAGATCATGCCCGCGGTAGCCGCCGTCATAAAGCGTGTCGTGCAGCCGCCCGAGGATTTCCACCGCCTTCAGGTTGATGGGGTCCTGGTCTTCGAATCTGTGCTGCTTGTATCCGGGGATGAACGCGAACAGGTGGACGTTCTTGTGGAAATCGGCTAGGGCGAACTCCTCGCGCGTGAAACGGACGGCGTCGAAGAGCGGAAGGCCCCGCTGATCGTCCGGCTCGAGGTCATACAGGACGATTCGAGCGAAGTCCGAGAGGATGACATAGCGGGGGGACTCCTCCCCCCTTCCCTCCCGGGCCAGGTCCTGGAGGTACCGGAACGCCTGGGATTCGGCCTTGTCGAGGGAATGCCCCCGGCTCTTGTGCTCGGCGAGGGCCATTTTCGGCCAGAAAAGGTCAATGAACCCGTAGGTGCCCTTGATGCTCCGGACGGGCTCCTCGAAACTGGCGACGGTCCGGCGGCGGATGCCGAAAACACCGAAGAACTCATCCCAGAAGGTCTTGGCCTCGGCCTCTTCCCTGCGCTCCTCGCACCATTCGCGCGAGAAATGGATGGCGTTCTGCCGAATCTCGTTCCAACTTATGGGCATGGCGACGTCCCCCGGGGCTCGCCGGATATAGTAGCACAGGACCCCGAAGGTTTGACCTTTCCCGGGCAGGGGCATACAATGGGGGAAATTTGTGAACCCGCGCCGCACCGGCGCACAACCGAAAACTCAGGAGTGGCTTGTCATGGCGAAGAAGACGGTATATCTGGTGTCGAACGGGGACGCGCGTCCCCCGGCGTGCGTGGCGGGGTGGCCGCTTCAAGAGCAGACGCTGGGCCAGGTGGCCAAGGCGCTGAAGAAGCTCGGATACTCCTCGGTAATGCTGCCGAAGCATGACGCGAAGCGGAAGCACGGCTTTCTGATGAGCCAGTGCGAGGGCACGGCGGTGTTCCGGGAGATGGATCCGGACGCGCCGGTGATCGTGGTGCTGAACATCTGGGCCTTCGCCCACCATGTGGCGGGGCCGCTGCAGACGCACCGCGGGCCGATCCTGCTGCTGGCGAACTTCGACGGCACCTGGCCGGGCCTGGTGGCGCTGCTGAACCATTCGGCGTCGCTGGACCGGCTGAACGTGCGGCATTCGCGGCTGTGGACCGAGTCCTTCGCCGCGGACCCGTTCTTCATGGACAAGCTGGGGGAGTGGTGCGAGAAGGGGAAGGTCGCGCACAGCACGGCGCACCTGACAGACGCCGCGAAGGTGAAGATTTCGGCGGCGGCGGAGTCCTTCGGGAAGGACCTGGCGGAAACGATCCTGCGCGAGCGGCGGATCATGGGGCAGTTTGACCCCGGCTGCATGGGAATGCTGAACGCGGTGATGGACCCGGCGAAGCTGGGCGCGGCGGGCATGCCGGTTGAGTACCTGAACCAGAGCGACCTGATGGCGGAGATGGCCCTGGTCAGCGACGAGGAGGCCCAGAAGTGCCTGGATTTCCTGCTGCGGAAGGGCGCGAACTTCCACTGGGGCCCGAACAAGTTCACGGAGCTGACCTACGACCAGGTGCTCTCGCAGATGAAGATGTATGTGGCGGCGTGCCGCTTTGTGGAGCGCTACGGCCTGAGCAGCGTGGGCATCCCCTACCAGCTCGGGCTGGCGCGCTGCGTGCCCGCGTCCGACCTGGTCGAGGGCATGCTCAACAACGCGGACCGTCCGGCGGTGAGGGGGGTGGAGTCCGGAAAGCCGGTCCACGCCGGAAAGCCGATCCCCCACTTCAACGAGGGGGACATCGGCGCGGGCGTGCCGCAGCTGCTGATGCATGAGATTTTCGAGCGGAAGGGGATGCCCTCCGAGACCACGCTGCACGACGTCCGCTGGGGCGGGGAGCATGCGGGCAAGTACGTGTGGGTGTTCCTCATTTCCGGCGGGGCGCCGCCCGCGCATTTTGGCGGGTGGAAGAAGACGCATGTGTACCGGCAGTCGGCGCTGTACTTCCCGATGGGCGGCGGCACCTGCTCCGGCGTGTCGAAGCCGGGCGTGATCACCTGGGCGCGCTGCTGGGAGGCCTACGGCGAGCTGGGCATGGACTGCGGCACGGGCGAGGTGGTGGACCTGCCGGAGGCGGAGCTGCGGGACCGGCTGGACAAGACCACGCCGACGTGGCCCATCGCCAACGTGCACATCCCCGGCTACGGCCGCGACCAGCTCATGGCGACGCACATGTCGAACCACATTGTCATGGGCTACGGGGACATCCTGCAGGAGCTGGTGGCCGTGTGCCGGAACCTCGGGTTCAAGGTGCGGATCGGCGGCGACGCGGGCAAGGCCCTGAAGAAGTAGGCGCCCTGAAATCACCGGCCCGGCGCGGGGACACACCCCGCGCC
>JAPXRP010000204.1:0-7542 GCA_033813475.1 Candidatus Hydrogenedentota bacterium | reverse complement strand
GCACCCACATCCCCGGCGGCAAGGGCACCAACGTGTCGCGCGCCGTGAAGGCCCTCGGCGGCGACACGGCGGCCCTGGTCATCGTGGGCGGGCACACGGGCCGCCACGTGGTGGAGATGATCGAGCGGCAGGACGGCGTGCGCTGCGTGCCCGTGTGGGTGGACGGCATGACCCGCGTCATCACCACGGTGCTGGAGACGGACGTGCACCGCCAGACGGCGCTCTTCGACCCCGGCTCCCCCGTGACCGCCGAAGAGGGGGACGCCGTGGCGGCCGCCTTTGGCCGCGAGGTGCGCGGCGCCGCCGTCGCCACGTTCAACGGCTCCGTGCCCGACCCCGCCCTCGTGGACCTCTATGTCCGGTGCATCCCCCTCGCGCGCGAGGCCGGCGCCTTCACCATCCTCGACTCCTACGGCGAGGAGTTCCGCCGCGGCATCGCCGCCGGGCCGGACATGGTCAAGCCGAACCGCGAGGAGGCGGAGCGCCTGCTCGGGCGGAAACTGGAGACCCGCGCCGACTGCTGGGCCGCCGTGGACGCCTTCCACGCCATGGGCGTGCCGCTCGTCGTCCTGTCCCTGGGCGCTGAAGGCGCGCTCGTCTCCCGGAAAGGCGGCACCCGCCTCGAAGTGACCCCGCCCCCCATCGAGGAGGTCAACCCCGTCGGCTCCGGCGACGCCCTCGTCGCCGGGTTCGCCGTCGGCATCGAGCGCGGCCTGCCCCTCGACGAGACCGCCCGCCTCGCCGTCGCCTGCGGCACCGCCAACGCCCTCTCCTGGGACATCGGCCACTTCACCGCCAAAGAGGTTGAGGAGCTCGCCGCCCGCGTGCGGGTGGCGGCGATGAAGTCATAGAAGGCGGATTCTCACACGGAGGCACGAAGACGCGGAGAGGGGCGGGAACCTGCTTCCTGAAATCTGAAGCCTGAGGTCTGAAGCCTAAGGGAGGAAATGCGGACGCGCGCAGGAGCGCGCGGTGCCAGGCTGGAGCCTGGCGATCCCAGGGGGGCAGTCTTGACTCTGTCGTCTGGAGTCTGGAGGGAGCCGTCCGGCTCGCGTTTTCGGGTTCAAGCTGATTTGCCGCTCTTGCAATTGGGGGGCGCATGCGCCAGAATAGGGGGAGCAAGGGACCGGGCATCCGGTGGCCATTTCCGGCGGGGGTTTCCGCCGGACAACCCAAGGAGACACAGGACATGGAGATTTCCCGCAGGCATTTTCTGAACTCGTCGGCGGCGGTGCTGGCGGCGGGTGTCATGACGCACGGGCGCGTCTGGGGCGCGAACGAGAAGATCGGGGTGTGCGTCGTGGGCGTGAACGGCCGCGGCGGCTCGCACATTGAGGGGTTCAGCAAGAGCCCGGACTCGGAGGTGGTGGCGCTGTGCGATGTGGACGCGCGGGTGCTGGAGCGCGTGGCAAAGCAGGTGGAGAAGGAGACCGGGAAGAAGCCGAAGACCTACCGCGACATGCGGGAGGCCTTCACGGACCCGGATGTGGACGTGGTGAGCATCGCGACGCCGAACCACTGGCACACGCTGGCGG
Organism: Candidatus Hydrogenedentota bacterium; assembly: GCA_033813475.1. Taxonomy (GTDB): domain Bacteria; phylum Hydrogenedentota; class Hydrogenedentia; order Hydrogenedentales; family CAITNO01; genus JAAYBR01. Next base: position 6,007 of record JAPXRP010000204.1, on the reverse strand, counting down.
CGGTCTGGGCGGCCCAGGCGGGCAAGCATGTCTATGTGGAGAAGCCTGCGTCGCACAACATCTACGAGGGCCAGCAGCTTGTGGCCGCTGCGGAAAAGTACAACGTGGTGATCCAGCACGGCACGCAGTCGCGCTCGGACAGGCAGTGGCTGCGCGACATCGCGCTGCTCCAGTCGGGCGAGATCATCGGGCCGCTGTACATGGCCCGCGGCCTCGGCTACAAGAACGGGAACCGCGGCGCCATCGGCAACGAGCCGGACTCGGACGCGCCCGAGACGCTCGACTGGGACCTCTGGCAGGGGCCGGCGTCGCGCAAGCCGTTCAACAAGATGTACCACCCCTACAACTGGCACTGGTTCTGGCACTGGGGCAACGGCGAGATCGGCAACCAGGGCATCCACCAGCTCGACATCGCGGCGTGGGGCATGAACCGGGGCCTGCCGGTGCGGGTGGACAGCGTGGGCGGCCGTTACACCTACGAGGACGCGGGCGAGACGCCGAACACGAACGTGGCCACGTTCATCTACGAGGACGGCACCATGCTGGTCTTCGAGGTGCGCAACCGCTGGACCAACGACGAGGGCGGCCGCATGCTCGGCGACAAGTTCGCGGGCGGCGTCGGCGTGGGCAACCTATTCTACGGCGACGGCGGCTACTACGTGGAGGACCAGGGCTTCTTCGACAAAAAGAACGAGCCGATCCCGGTGGACAACGCGAAATACCCGTTCCCGGAATCGAAAGGCTGCTGGCAGAACTTCCTGGAGGCGGTGAAGGCGAACGACAAGACGAAGGTGTACGGCGACATGAAGGCGGCGCACGTCTCCTCCGGCATGGCGCACCTGGCGGGCATCTCCTACCGCCTGGGCACCTCGCTGAAGTTCGACCCGAAGACCGAGACCTTCACCGGCGCGCCGTCCGAGGCGAACACGATGCTCACGCGCGAGTACGCGAAGGGCTTCGAGGTCCCGAAACTCGCCTGATCCCCTGCGGGGCCTGACGTCGGCGGGGCCTCCTGAGGTGGCATGGGCATCTTGCCCATGTTCTTGAGCGTGCGCAAGCGCCCCGACCACGGGCTGGAAGCCCGTGCCACCTCAAGGGCGGCTTCGCGTGGGGAACCGGTCTGTGGTGCTTGGAAAAAACAGCGCCGGGCGCGGCTGCAGGGGCCGCGCCCGGCGTTCTTTCTAATCCGTCCGCTCAGTGGTGGGAGAAACAGCGCTCCAGGGTGAAGAGCATGGCCGCGCCGGCCTCGTTGCAGGCCTCGATGGCCTCGTAGTCGTTCATGCTGCCGCCGGGCTGCACGATGGCCGTGATCCCCGCGCCCGTGGCGGCATCCACCGCGTCGCGGAACGGGAAGAAGCCGTCGGACGCCATGACGGCGCCCTCCAGGGACTCGGCCCCCTTGTACTTCGCCTTGGCCTTGGCGATGGCCTGCTGCACCGCGCCCACGCGGTCCTGCTCGCCCGTGCCGACGGCGAGGGTCTGGCCGTTGCGCGCGATGACCACGCCGTTCGACCGCACATGGATGTTCACATACCAGGCGAAAAGCAGGTCGTCGAGCTCCTGCGGCGTCGCCGCGCGGGCGATGTCCATGCGGCCCTTCTTCGGGTGGTCATTGTAGGCGGGCACGAGGTCGGCCGTGGAGCGCACGCGCGACAGGTAGGGCTTCGCCAGCACGATGCTGCCGTCGTCGAACACCTTCATCTCCCACGCGCGCGGCGCGTCCTCCACGTATTTCGGCAGCGCGTCAAATCCGGGCGTCTGGATGATGCGGATGTCGCGGTTCCTCTTGAAGCGGTCGGCGTCCTGGAACGCCTCCAGGGCCTCGGGCGCAAAAGCCGGCGCCACCACGCACTCCACGATGGTCTGCATGATCTCCGCCGCCGTGTCGCCGTCCACCTCGCGGTTGAACGCGCACACGCTGCCGAAGGCCGCCTGCGCGTCCGCGTCGCGCGCGCGCTGGTACACCTCAACGAGCGGCTGGCCGCCGTTCTGCAGCGCCACGCCGGAGGGGTTGCAGTGCTTCATGACGGCGCAGGCCGGGCGAGGCATGAACTTGAGGATGCCGAGGGCGTGCTGCATGTCCTCGAGGTTGGTCTGCGACAGGCCGGCCTTGCCGGTCTTCAGCATCTTGTACGCGCCGAGCACCAGCCCCTCGCCGTCCGCCGGGCGGTAATACGCCGCCGGCTGGTGCGGGTTCGTGCCGTAGCGCAGGTCCTCCACCTTCACATAGGCGCGCCCGATCACGTCAATGGTCTCCGGGAAGTCCCCCTCGGTCCGGGTGCGGTACATTTTCTTGAGGTCCTGGTCGGCCATGGCATGCGTCTCCTGGGTGGGGTTGCGGTTGACGCCGCCTATTGTGCCACAGCGGCCCGCGCCGGGGCATCCCGCAGGGCGGGCGAATCCGTTGCATTTCGGCGGGGGGCGCGATATGATGGGGGCGGCCCGCGGAGGCGGGACAACGCGCGCGGCGCAGGAGGTCTTATGCACAACGATCCGATGGAAAGGCGGCGGTATCCGCGGAGCCGCAGGGGCATCTCGCTCATCCACGACGACGAGGGGCCCGGCGTGCTGAACCATGTGGACAACATCAGCGCGTCCGGGGTGCTGTGCCACACGGTCAAGCCCCTTCCGCTGATGATGAAGATCGGCATGGCGCTGGAGATGCCGAAACCGTGCGCGCGCAGGATTGACGCCGAGGGCGTGGTGGTGCGCTGCGAGCCGGACGAGATGGGGGACGACCACTTTCAGGTGGCGATTCTGTTCACCCACATCGCGCCGGCGGACCAGGAGGCCCTGGAGGCCTTTGTGGACAACGACCTGAAATGCCCGGAGGGGGAACACTGAGGCCGGAAACGGCGCGTTGAGGAGACGGATGGTGCTGGTCATGACATGCCTGTCGCTTTTCTGCGCCGTTTCGGCGCCCGACGCCGCGGAGGACCTCCGGATCACGGGGGCGCGCCACACGGACACGGTGTTTGAGATGACGGAATTCGCGGACAGGGCGGCCTGGGAGGCCTTTGCCGGCCGGCTGCGGGGGCGCATCCTGCTGTCATCGGGCCTGGTGCCCATGCCGCCGGAGACCCCGCTGAACGCGAAGATCACCGGCCGCGTGGAGCGCGACGGCTATTCGGTGGAGAAGGTGTCCTTCGAGGTGAGGCCCGGCTTCTTCGCCACGGGCAACCTTTACCGTCCGAAGGGGGAAGGCCCCTTCCCCGCCGTGGTGAACCCCCACGGCCACTGGGAGCACGGACGGCTTGAAGACTCGGACAAGTGTTCGGTGGCCGCGCGCTGCATCACCCTGGCGCGCATGGGCGCGGTGGCGTTCACCCACGACATGATCGGCTATGTGGACAGCCGCCAGTTCGTCCACGGCTGGAGCCGCGAGCAGGAGAAGCTCTGGGGCGCCCACCCCTTCGCCCTGCAGCTGCTCACCAGCCTGCGCGCGGTGGACTTCGTTCTGTCCCTGCCGGAGGTGGACCCGGAGCGCATCGGCTGCACCGGCGCCTCGGGCGGCGGCACGCAGACCTTCGCGCTGTCGGCCATTGACCCGCGCGTGAAGGTGTCGGCCCCGGTGAACATGATCTCGTCCGTCATGCAGGGCGGGTGCGGCTGCGAGAACGCCCCCCTCATCCGCCTGGAAAACTCGAACATGGAAATCGGCGCGCTGGCCGCGCCCCGGCCCCTCCTGATGGTGTCCGCTACCGGCGACTGGACCAAAAACACGCCGCAGGTGGAGTTCCCCGCCGTCCGGGGCGTCTACGCCCTCTACGGCGCGGAGGACAATGTGGAGAATGTCCATCTGGACTTTGGCCACAACTACAACCAGCCCAGCCGCGAGGCGGTGTACCGCTTCTTTGGAAAGCACCTCATCGGCGGACGCGACTGGTCGGACTTCACCGAGCCCGCGCATGTGAAGGAGCCCGACGAGGCCCTCCGCGTGTTCCCCGGCGAGGGCCCGCTGCCGGATGCCAAAGGACGGAAGGAGATCATCGCCGACTTCGTTGCGATGCAGAAGGAAAAGTGGGCGGCGGTCCTCCCGAGGGACGCGGCGGGCGTGGACGCGTTCCGGCGGGACTACGGCTTTGTGCTGCCCGGCGTGACAGGGGCGGCGGCGCCCGCCCCGGAAGCCCTGCGCTGCGAGAAGACGGCCACGGAAACCCGCGGCGGCTTCACCGCCGAGCGGTGGGTGCTGGGCCGCGCGGGGAAGGGCGACGCGGTGAACGCCGTGCTCTTCCGCCCGCAGAACGCGGGGGCCGCGGAGGCGGTGCTGCTGGCCCACGGACGCGGCAAGGACGCCCTGCTCGACCCGGCAACCGGAGGTCCGGGCGAGCTGGCCGCCGCGCTCCTCAAGGAAGGGGTTGCGGTGCTGTGCGCCGACCTTTTCCTTCAGGGCGGCGACCCGCCGAAAGTCCGCAAGGAGACGGGCAAGTTCATGGACACCTTTGAGCCGACGGACACGGCGGAGCGGGTGCAGGACCTGCTGACCGCGGCGGCCTTTCTGCGGGGGCCTGCGGGGCTGGAGGTGGCCGCCCTGGCGGGGCTGAAGGACGCCGGACTGTGGTGCCTGCTGGCCGCCGCAATGGACCCGGCCGTGGGGCGCGTGTTCGCCGACCTGAACGGGCTCGACCTGGACGATGACAACGCGTGGGCGGCGCGCCATTACATCCCCTGTATCCGGAGCGTCGGCGATGTCCGCACCGCCCTGGCCCTGGTCGCGCCGCGCCCGTGCCTGCTGGCCAACGTCAAGACCGCGGAAGCCCCCGCGCTGACCTGGCTGGGCGCGGAAGAGGCTCCGGGCACCGATGCCGGCGCCGTGGCGCAATGGCTGAGATAATGTCCGAGGAGGATCTGTCCGCCGACCGGGTGGTCCACGCCACGGACCCGCATTTCTGGCACGTCACCCTTAACCCGGCGCGCCTCGCCGGGAAACGCGCCCTGGGCATGGCCAATCTGGCTCTGCGGCGGCGCCGGCACCTGCGGACCGATATGGCGGAAGCCTTCGCGCGGGAGATCGCGGCGCGGGGGGCGGAGACGGTCATCGTCAGCGGCGACCTCACCACGACCTCGCTGGAGGAGGAGTTTTCCGCCGCGCGGGTCTTTCTGGACACCCTGGCGGCCCTGGGGCGGCGCCCCCTCGTCATTCCCGGAAACCACGATGTCTACACCTTCTCCTCGGCGCGGCGGCGCCTCTTTGAGCGGTTTCTGGGAGACTTTCTGCCGGCACCGGAGCTGCCCGCGCGGGTCCTCCTGCCCAGGGGCGCGCCTGTGGTCTTCTATCCGGGCACGGGGCCCAATGTCATCACGTCGCGCGGCCGCATGGACCGTGCGGTCATCGAGCGGACGGCGGCGCTGGTCGCGGACGCGCCCGTCGGCCGCCCCGTGCTGCTGGTGGGGCATTATCCCCTGCTCCCGCAGACAGAGGCCTACCGGGAGGCGTGGTCCCACCGGCTGCCCCGCGCCCGGGAACTCCGGGCGGCACTGGCGGCCACGGGAAGGACCCTCCTGTGCGCGGCGGGGCATGTGCACCGGTTTTCGCTGGTCAGGGATCCGGAGCACCCCGCCCTCTTCCACCTCACAACGGAGCCGCTGTTCATGCGCCGGGCGGCGCATGCGGGGGCCTTCTCCGTCCTCCACTGCTCCCCTGCCGGATTCCAGGTGTCCCGCTGCGCCCGCCGGGACGGGGCCTGGCACGAGTCCCCTCACCCCGCCTTCCCCTAACCTCCCCCTCTCACCACCGATTCGCAACAAAAAAAGCCCTCCGGCGGTGTCGCCGAAGGGCTGAAAGGTTTAGGTGAGATGCCGGCAGGGGGCGACCGGCATCTCCAGTAAGGTTCGTCGCCCCGCCGGGGAGGCGGGGCGTCAGAGAGGAGAACGGATAAGGCCAGTGGGAATGCCGGCAGGGGGCGACCGGCATCCCCGGTGAGGTGCGTTGCCCCGCCGGGGAGGCGGGGCGTCACAGAGGAGAACGGATAAGACCTGTGGAGATGCCGGCAGGGGGCGGCCGACA
>JAPXRP010000203.1:0-7546 GCA_033813475.1 Candidatus Hydrogenedentota bacterium | reverse complement strand
CTCTTCGCCAGACATCCGGGAAAACCTGTGGCCCCGGGCCCGAGAAACGCCCCCAGACAGATGGACCTCTTCGCCTACGACTCGTCATAGGCGAAGCCTTTACCCGAAAATCTTGGGGGAAGTCCTGGCGAAAACCCTCTGGACAAATGCCGGGGGCTGTGCTATCTTGGTGCGGGCGTTTTTCACCAACCCACGCCAACGAGGAGCCTGCCATGAACCCCCACACGTCCCTGCCCGTCGGATGCGCCTGCTGCCCCATGAGCCGCCGGAGTTTCCTCAAGACGGGCTGCGCCTGCGCGGGCGCGGCCGGCGCCGCCCTGTTCGCGGGCAACACCCTCGCCGCCGAGCGCACCGGGAAACTGCGCCTCAAGGTGGTCTACTCCCTCCACGCCCCCGTGCAGCCCGGCCCCGACTGGCCCAACGTGGGCTTCGACTTCCGCCCCGTCATGGAGAAATTCACCAACGCCTTCGCGCAGGCCTTCCCGGACATGGAGTTCGAGACCGCCATGGCCGCCAACGAGGACGAGGCGAAGGCGATCCTCAAGGCCGACACCGACGCCGGAAAGAAGGGCCCCGACGGATACATCGTCTACCAGCTCAACTGCTGGAACCGCATCGTCCAGACCCTGGCCACGTCGGACAAGCCCGTGCTCTACGCCGACTTCCAGTACGGCGGCAGCGGCGGCTTCCTCGTCTACACCGCAACCTTCCTGCGCGAGAACCGGTCCAACGTCGGCTTCGTCGCCTCCTCCAGGATTGAGGACCACATCGCCGCCGTCCGCTGCTTCCCCGGGGCGCTCTCCGGCAAGGGCGGCACCTTCGCCGAGGCCACGGCCCGCGTCCGCCGCGAACACACCGCCAGGCCCGCCGCCGGCGCGGTGAGGGCCGACGACGTGAAGACCGTCTCCGCCGCCGAGTGCGTGGAGAAGATGAAGGCCTCGCGCATCCTCGCCTTCCTGGACCAGAACACCAAGCCCGAGGCCCCCTACGGCATCGTGCCCGTGGTCTACCTGCCCTTCGCCGAGCTGAACGAGGCCTGGGAGAAGGCCGACAGGGACGCCTCCGCCGCCGTCGCGGAGCGGTGGGTGAAGAACGCCGCCGTGGTCGAGGGCGTGGACCCCGCGGCCATCCAGTCCGCCGCCGCCATGTACGTCGGCATGAAGGAGATTCTCAAGCGCCACGACGCCAACGCCGTCACCATCAACTGCCTCGGCGGGTTCTACGGCGGCCACATCCACGCCTACCCCTGCCTCGGCTTCCACGAGCTGTGCAACGAGGGCCTCGTCGGCGCCTGCGAGTGCGACGTCCGCTCCACCTCCACCATGGTCGCCCTCAGCGCCCTCACCGGCGGACGCACCGGGTTCATCAGCGACCCCGTGGTGGACACGGCGCGGAACGCCATCATCTACGCCCACTGCGTCGCGCCCAACCGCGCCTTCGGCCCCGGCGGCCCGGCCAACCCCTACCAGATTCTCACCCACTCCGAGGACCGGCAGGGCGCGTCCGTCCGCTCCGTCCTGCCCACGGGCTGCATGACCACCACCATCGAGCTCGGCCCCGACCGCAAGGAAATCCTCTTCCACCAGGGCGTCGCCGTGGACAACGACCCCGACGACCGCGCCTGCCGCACCAAGCTCGTCGTCGAGCCCAAGGGCGACATCGAGAGGCTCTTCACCATGTGGGACGCCTACGGCTGGCACCGCGTGACCGCCTACGGCGACCTCCGCGAGCCCGTCTTCGCCCTCGCCGACGCCCTCGGCTACACGGTCCACGAGGAGGCCTGAGCGTTTTCCCGGAAACCCGCGCCCCCGTCCGGCATCCCCGGGCGGGGGCGTTTTCCGTCGCGGGGGCGCGCCGCGCGGCCTATTGGAGGGGCTGGGTCTGGACGGCCAGCGTCTTGAAGGTATTGTTATCCAAAAGACAACCTGCTATTCTGGGCACCGTTGCGGCGAAGTGGTCCCGCCGCTTGAAAAATGTTTGAGGCCGGGCTTGCCGAATACTCCGAAACGGAGCACGTGGGCCTGGGGGGTTAATTATGCTCTGGAAGGCCGTGGCGGCGGGCGCCCTTCTTTGCGCGGCGCTCTTGGCGGGAGGCGGTTGCAGCGTCGGGGAGCGGAAGGAGGACGCCCTCTCCCCCTTCAGCGAGCGGAATCTCCGGAAATCCGCCGAAGAGCAGATGAAAATTGCGAGGGCGTTTGTGGACCTTCCGCCCGCCACACAGCGGTCCGCGCTCCATTGGGCGCTTGAAAAGGGCATTACCCACGATCCCTGCATCATGCTCGCGCAGGTGGGTGACGAGACGTCGGTTCCGTACCTGATCCGCGCCCTGGAGTGGAAGCGGTCTGAGTTCTGCAGTCCCTGTTGGGAGGTGTTGGAGGAGATAACCAACAACCGTCCCGGTGACCGCCGGGAGGCGTGGAAACGCTGGTGGGAGGCCAACCGGCGAAAGACGCGGATGGAATGGGTTCATGACGGCTTTCGGGCCGAGGGGTTTTCCGTGACCGTGCCCCCCGACGCCCGCTATCTTTCCGAACTGATTGGGGCCCTGTCGGCGCATGACGCCCGCGATTTTGCGGCCACGCTGGCCAAGAACGCCCGGATGGTTCTGCAGGGCGAACCGGGACCGGACGTGCTTGCACAGGCCCGAAAACTTGCGGACTCCCTGGACCCCCGGGAGCGACTGGGCGCGGTGGAGGCGCTTTTCGCCTTTGGCGGCGATGAGTCCCTGACGCTCTTGGAAGCGCTGGCAAAGGATGGGGAGCGGCCCGTGCGCGAACAGGCCCAGGCGAGGGTCAACGACATCCTCCGGGGGCTGCCTGAGTGCCGCGCGGATGGAGCCGCTCTTTGGAAAGGGAGTTTGGGCGACGAGATTCTTTTTGTCGCCCCTGGAACCGGAGACAACACCGCGCTGGTGGGATACGAGTTCGCCGCGGGCGGCGGGGAGGGACGATTTCTGGGTCTCCTCGACCTGGACACCGGGCGGGAAATATGGACGCTCCCCCTGGACCTGCATTGGGAGGGGAAAGCTGTCACGCACAAAGACAGCATCCTGGTGAAGCTGCGGGGCGGGCGGGTTGCGTGCCGCAGAAAAGCCGACGGGGGCCTTCTGTGGTCGGACGGGGACATGGATCAATTTGAACTGTGGGAGGACACCCTGTACGCGGGTTCCTACAAACACCTTCGGGCGCTGGACGCACACACGGGCAAACAGCTCTGGCGTGTGGGTCTTCCCGGAAGGCTCAGAAGTCTGGACTGCGCCTCCGGAACGCTTGTCCTTGAGATGCATGACGAGGAGGAGATCATGTTCCTGTCCGGGGAACAAAAATTCCTGCACTCAAAGGCGGTGCCCCGGTCAAAAATCCTGGGCGTTATGGGGGGAATGCCGCTGGTGTGCGCCGACGATTCCTGCAAGCAGTCCTGCGCACTCCATCCAGAAACCCTTGAGACCATTTGGTGTCTGCCGGACGCGGAGGGGTATACCCTTTCCGCGGAGATGGTCCAGGAGGGGCCGCTCGCGGTGATAAGACTGGGGACGGACCGGCATGCCCTGATTGACAGCGCAACGGGAACCACCCTCTCGTCCTTCAACGACCTCGACGACCTGCTGGGCATGTCGGGTTCATTCCTGTTGGCCAGGCGGTCCAGTGGAGAGCTTGAGGTCCGGGATCTGCACACCGGCCGCGTGGTCCGGGTCTACGAAGACATGGGGTATCTGGCGCCGAACTGTCTTCTGGTTGCGGGAAACCGCCTTCTGGCGGCCTCCAGATTAAAGAAAGACTGGAAGCGCGGGGACACCAATCTGTGGCTTCTCCGCTTTCCCCAGGGGGGAAGGGAGGACACGCCCGCACGCAGACCCTAGTTGCGGCCGGCGGCGAGGGCCTCCTCCAGTTTGTCGCGCACCTCCTGCCAGTCGGGGCGCTCCAGGGCCACCTTTTGGAGGTGGGGGAGGGCTTCGGCGGCCAGGCCGAGGTTCAGCAGCACCTCGCCGAGGAGGAAGCGCGCGCGCAGGTCCTCCGGCGCGAGGCGCACGGCGTCGCGCAGGGCTTCAGCAGCCTCCTCGTACCGTTTTTCCCGCGCGAGCACGCGGCCCAGGTTGGCCGGAGTGTTGGCGTTGGCGGGGTCCAGCTCCCGGGCGCGGGTGTAGGCGGCGACGGCGTCCGCCGCGCGCCCCGCGCGCACCATGAGGTCGCCGAGGTTGTTGTGGGCGAGGGCGAAGTCGGGCTTGAGGCGCAGGGCGTCGCGGTAATGGGTCTCGGCCTCCTCCAACCGGTGCAGGTTGAAGAGGGCGTCGGCGAGGCCGCAGTGGGCGTCGGGGTCGGAGGGGTCGAGTGCCAGCGCGCGCTGGAAATGCGCGGCGGCCTCCTCCGGATGGTTCAGCTTGGAGAGGAGGAACGCCAGATTCTTGTGGGTGGGGGCGTGGGCCTCGCGCAGGGCCAGGGCGCGCTCATACTCCGGCAGCGCCTCGTCGCGCCGGTCAAGGGCCTGGAGGGCGTCGGCGAGGCCGAGGCGCGCGTCGGGGTCGTCCGGCGTGAGCGCGAGGGCGCGGCGGAAGGCCTGGGCGGCCTCCTCCCGGCGGCCCAGGCCGGCCAGCAGGAAGCCCATGTTCTTCGGCGTGTTGGCGTTGGCCGGGCCGGCCCGCTCCGCCTCCTGGTACCGCGCAAGGGCGGCCTCCTTCTGCCCCTCCGCCGCGAGGATGGCCGCCAGGTTGTGGTGGGCGAGGGCGAGATCCGGGTCCGCGGCAATGGCCCCCGCATACTCTCTGCCTGCGGCATCGGTGTCGCCCTTGGCCTCCAGGGCGAGGGCGAGGTTCAGCCTGACGGCGGCATTGTCGCGCTCAACGGCGAGCGCCGCGCGGTAGCCCGCAATGGCCTCGTCGGTGCGCCCCTCCAGGGCGTCCACGCGGGCGCGGTTGAACAGGGCCTGCGCGTTTTCCGGCTCCGCCGCGAGGACAGTGTCGAAGAGGGCGCGGGCCTCGGCGGGGTTTCCGGCGGCCAGAAGCTCCGCGCCCAGGCTCACGCGGGCGGCGTTCCGCGCGGGGTCGAGCTCCAACACGCGGCGGAACACGGCGACGGCCTCATCGCGCCTGCCCGCGCCCGCGAGGGCGCGGCCGTGGTCGTACAGCACGGCGGGGTCGTCGGGCCGCGCGGCGACGAGGGGGGCGAAGGCGTCGAGGGCCTCCTGCCAGCGCTTGGCGCCCGTGAGGGCGAGGGCGAGGCGGTAGCGGTAGTCGGTGTCCTCCGGGTGCTCCCGGAGCAGCATCCCGAAGTACGGCGCGGCCTTGGCATACTCCCCGGCGTCCAGCAGGGCGAGGCCGAGGTTGTTGGCGATGCCGGGAATGGACGCGTCGAGGCCGAACGCCTCGGCCAGCGGGACGGCGGCCTCGGCGGGGCGGCCCAAATCATAGAGCGTCACGCCGAGTCCATACTGGAGGGCGGCGTCCTCGGGCCGCGAACGCAGGGCGGCCTCGAAACGCGGCGCGGCCTCCTCGTTGCGGCCGCGGGCGCGCAGGATAAAGGCCAGGCTGCTGTTGGCCCCGGCGTGGCCGGGGTCCGCCGCAACGGCGGCCTCGAAGGCGGCCAGCGCCTCGTCCGCGCGGCCCAGCTTCTCCAGCACCAGGCCCTGGTTGTACCGGGCCTCGGCGTCCTTTGGCCGGGCGGCGGCGGCGGCCCCGAAATGCGCGAGCGCGTCCTCCAGCCGCCCCGCCTGCGCGTCCTGGTAACCCAGACTGAAATGCGCGCCCGGGTTCATGGGGTCGAGGCGCAGGGCCTCCTCAAAGGCGGCGCGGGCCTCGTCCGCGCGCCCCTCCGCCTCCAGGGCGCAGCCCAGGTTGTACCTCGCGCCCGCGTCCTCCGGGCCCAGGCGGAGGGCCTCGTCGAAGGCGGCGCGGGCCTCCTTGGGGTTGCCCGCGCGGGAAAGGGCGAGACCGAGATTCGACCAGACGGCGTCATAGTCCGGGTCGAGGCGCAGGGTTTCGCGGAACTGGACGGCGGCCTCCTGGTGGCGGCCCGTCTGCGCGAGGGCCAGGGCGTGGTTGAAGCGGATGTCCGCGTTGTCCGGCAGGGCGGCCGCGGCGGCGGCATACTCCGGAAGCGCCTCCTCAACGCGGCCCGCACGGGCCAGCTCAAACGCGAGGTTGAAGCGGGCGAGCCCGTTGTCCGGCGCGGTCTGCGCGGCGGCGAAGAACAGCTCGAGGGCCCCTTTGGCGTCGCCGCGCGCGCCGAGGAGCACGCCGAGGTCCAGGAGCGCGGGCACCAAGTCGGACCGCGCGGCGAGGGCGCTCTTGAGGGCGGACTCCTCCTCCCCGGCGCGGCCGAGGCGGTGCCGGGTGCGGGCGAGGTCGTACCACGCCTGCGCGTCTTCGGGCCGGGCGGCGGTGCGCTTTTCAAACGCCGCCGCGGCGCCCTCCAGGTTGCCCAGTTCCAGGCGCGCCAGGCCGAGGTTGTACCAGGCGGCGTCGAAATCCGGCGCCAGAGCCAGTGTCTTTTCAAAGGCTTCCGCCGCAGATTCGATCTGCCCCCCCTCAAAGCGCATGACGCCGAGGTTGTACCAGCCGGGGGCGTCGTCCGGATGCCGCGCCAGCCAGGCCTCCGTGTCCGCCGCGCCGTCGGCGAGGCGGCCGGTGGCGGTGTAGGCCTGTCGGCGCTCGTCATGCCAGCGGGCGAGGTCGGGGGTGAAGGGGACCACGGGCACGCGGGCCAGCAGGAACAGCGCGGCGAGGCAGGCGCCCCATCCCGCGAGGGCGCCCCAGCGCCGCCGGGCGGCGAACTGCCTGAGCGTGGCGAGGGCGTAGCCGCCGAAGACCAGCATGAAGGGGATGACGGGCTGGCGGTAGCGGGCGTTGACGATGAAGAGCAGGAAGGTGCCGCAGGTGGCGGCGACGAGAAGGAGCATGCCCCAGGCGGCGGCGGGCGCGCCGGACCTTGCCGACCACGGCGCGCGCGGCCCCCGCGCGAGGAAGAGCAGCAGCCCCGCCAGAAACAGCGCAAGCACCGGGGCAAATCCGGGGAGCCGCCGCAGCACGGCGGACCGCTCGATCTCGTAGTGGACCACCTTGTTCTCGTCCACCTCGGCGGGGCCCCAGAAAAGGAGGAACTTCTTGACCGCGCGCCGGGCGGTCTCCCCCGGATGGGCGAGGATGTAGTTTCGCGCGCGCTGCATGAAGTGGCGCTGGAACTCCGAGTAGGGAACCGGCCCCCCGAGGACGGCCCGGCTGTAGTTCGTGATCAGCTCGGGCCAGTCAAAAATGGTCCAGGAGCCCGAGGCGATGTGGGCGCGCAGGTCGGGCGCGTCGGCGCGGACACCGTCCGCCGCCTCGTTGTGCGCAATGTGGGCGGTGAACTCGCCGCCGTAGGAAACGGGGCAGAACGACTTCGACGCCACGTAGTTGTGCAGGGTGACGGGCGCGACGACGGCCAGCGATACGGCGGCATACAACACCGGTGCGGCCAACCGGGCCAGGACACCCCGCCCGCGCGGCAGGGCCAGGGCGAACCACACGCCGGCAACCGGCAGCAGCAGCAGGGTCTCGGGGCGTGTCAGAATGAGC
>JAPXRP010000202.1:0-7547 GCA_033813475.1 Candidatus Hydrogenedentota bacterium | reverse complement strand
ATCGTGGTGATGCTGGACGGGGTGATCCAGCAGGTGGCCCCGCCGCTGGAGCTGTACCACCGCCCGGTCAACCGCTTTGTCGCGGGCTTCATCGGCAGCCCGCCCATGAACATGATCCCCGGCCGGCTGGAATCGGAGGACGGGGGGCTTGCCTTCACCAACGGGGACATCCGCCTCGCCGTGCCGCCGGAGATGGGGGACCGGCTGCGGAACCTGACAGGGCGGCCGGTGGTTCTCGGCCTCCGGCCGGAGCATCTGCGCCCGGGCGCGCCCGGACAGGAGCGCCCCGGCGCGGTCATCCGGGCGGTGGTCGAGGTGGTCGAGCCGATGGGCTCGGAAATCAACCTGTATCTCAACGCAAAGGGCGTCGTCCTCAATGCACGGGTCCATCTGGACCGGGAACCCGACGTCGGCGCGCCGTACGCGCTGGACGCGGACATGGGGGCGGCGCATTTCTTCGATGCGGACTCCGGCGACACCCTGGTCTGAGCCGCCCGGCGGCGGCGCGGACGCCCCGGCCGGGACGGTCTTCGACATCCAGCGGATGTGCGTCCACGACGGTCCGGGCATCCGCACGGTGGTGTTCCTCAAGGGCTGCCCCCTGCGCTGCGCGTGGTGCCACAACCCGGAGGGCATGGACCCGCGCCCCCAACTGCTCTACCACGCCGCCGCCTGCATCCAGTGCGGGAAATGCGCCGAAGCCTGCCCGGAGGGCGTCCACGGGTTTGACGCCGAAACGGGGCACCTCCTGGACCGGTCGCGGTGCCGCGCGTGCTTTGCCTGCGTGGACGCATGCTGCGCGGGCGCGCTGACCCGCGCGGGCCGGACCATGACGGTGGCGGGGGTGATGGCGGAGGCGCTCCGGGACAAGCCGTTCTACGACGCCACAGGCGGCGGCATCACCCTGAGCGGCGGCGAGCCCCTGGCCCAGCCGGCCTTTGCCCGCGCGCTGCTGGCCGCGGCGCGCGGCGCGGGCGTGAACACCTGCGTGGAGACCTCCTGCGCCGTTCCCTGGGCCGTTCTCCAGGGGGTGCTGCCCGTGACGGACCTTTTCCTGGCCGACCTCAAGGAGACCGACCCCGCGCTGCACAGGCTCCACACGGGGCGCGGCAACCGGCGGATCTTGGCGAACCTCCGGGCGCTGGACCGTGCGGGGGCCGCGCTGGTGCTGCGGTGTCCCCTGGTGCCCGGCGCGACCCTGCGCGACGACCATCTGGCGGCTGTGGCCGCGTTCGTGAAAAGTTTGACCCGCCCGCCGGAGGTGCATATCATGGCCTACCATCCGGGCGGTTTGGCGAAACGCGAGAAGATCGGCGGCCCGCCGCCGTCGCCGTTGCCGCCCGGGAAGCCCATGAACTGGCAGGAGGCCGAGGCCGCCGCGGAGCGGCTGCGGCGGCTCGGCGTGGGCCGGGTGCGCGCGGTGTAGCGTTGGATTCGACCGGAGAGACGACCCCATGCGTGAAATCCAGCTGATTGAGACCTTTCTTGGAGAGGCTGCGGAATACGTCCGGGAGAAGTACGGCCGGCGCGAGATGATCACCGTGGCGTCCAAGGGCGACCCCAGCGACCTGCTGACGGAGGTGGACCTCACGGTGCAGAAGCGTTTTGTGGACGCCCTGCGCGAGGCTTTCCCTTCGGATCTTGTCGTCGGCGAGGAGGGCGCCCTGTCGCGGATTCCCGACGATCCGAACGCGCGCGCGTGGGTCATTGACCCGCTGGACGGCACCTACAACTTCGTGCGGGGCATGACCCCCGTCTTCGGCGTCTCGGTGGCTTTTGTGGAGCTGGGCCTGGCCCGCGCCGCGGGCGTGGTCTTTCCCCTGTCCGGCGACCTGTTCCTGGCCGAGCAGGGCTCGGGCAGCTACCGCAACGGCGCGCGCCTGCGCGTGTCGGAGGTGCAGCACCTGGAGGAGGCCTGCGTCGAGGTGGATTTCAGCACCATCCACGACCGGCGCGCCTTCGTGAGCCGGGCGGTGAACGTGATGCGGCAGGCGGGCCAGATCCGCTGCCTGGGCGCCGCCGTCGGCGGCATCTGCCAGGTGGCCACGGGCGACGCGGACGGCTATCTCCACATGTCGCTGTACCCCTGGGACTACGCGGCGGCCCAGCTCATCGCCGAGGAGGCGGGCGCCATGGCCACCCGGCTGGACGGGTCGCCCCTGCGCGTGTTTGACGGGCGCGAGGGCGTGCTGGTCACCAACGGCGCGGTCCACGACGCCGTGCTGGGCCTGATCACCCCCTGAGGCCGCGCTCGGCGGCGCAGTCCACCACGCCCTCCTCGGTCACCAGGAGGTCCACCGGCGTGTCGTGCGGCAGCACGGGGACGGCGGCCACCACCTGAAGCGCATAGGCCAGCCCCACCGAAACCCCTTTGAACGCGGCAAGGAACCGGTCGAAGTATCCGCCGCCGTAGCCGATGCGGTAGCCGGTCCGGGTGAACGCCAGCCCCGGCACCAGGCACACGGCGTTTTCCGGGACCGGGTCCGCGCGGCGGGCGGCCGGATCGGGCTCCAGCAGGCCGAAGCGCCCGGGGCGCAGCTCGTCGGGCGACAGAATCCGCGCAAAGGTCATTTCCCCGAAGCGCTCCCCCGTCAGGGGCACGAAGACGGGCCGTTTCTGGGCGAGGAAGGCTCTCAGGACAGCCCAAGTATCCGCCTCGTTCTCCAGGGAGGAGACATAAGTAAGGAGGGCGCCGGCGTCGCGGACGGCCTCAAGCCCCAGCACCAAGTCGCGGATGACGCAGTCATGCCGCGCCTTCTCGGCGCGGGGCAGGGCTTTCCGCCGCGCCAGGGCCTCGCGGCGCAGGGCACGCTTGTCGTGTTGAACCCTCTTTGCGTTCAAGTCCGGCGGCATGCTGTTCCTTTCCGGCAAAAGCATACCAGAACCCCGAAAAACACGGGCGGCCGGAAGGGACGCGCCCTTCCGGCCGCCGCGGTCATCCGAATGTGTCGGTCAGTTGGTTTTCGCGGGGGCGGGCTTGCCTTTTTTCGGGGCCTTCTGGGCGCGGTCCTCGGGACCGAGGAAGCCGTCGCCGTTCCGGTCCATCTGCTTGAAACGCTCATCCGTCATCTTGGGGAAGGCGGCGCGCGCCTCCTCCCGGGAGACCTTGCCGTCGCCGTCCGTGTCGGCGGCTTTCATTTTTGCGGCCTGCTCGGCGCGCTCCTGCGGCGTGGGGCCGGCCTGCCGGGGTTTGCCCTGTCCCGGCTTTCGGGCCGCGGCGGGCTTCGCCGGGGGGGTGGGGCCTTCGGGGCGGTCTTCCGGCGTCAGCACGCCGTCCGCGTTCCGGTCGAGGTCCTTGAACCGCTTCTCGGCGCCCTTCACCGCCGCCGCCTTGAACTCCTCCAGGGTCACCTTGCCGTCCTTGTCGGCGTCCGCAGCCTTCACCATGGCCGCCGGGCCGGGCCCGGGGGGCGGTCCCGCCTTCGCTGCGGGGCAGGGCGCGCCCTGCGCTGCGGGGCACGGAGCACCCTGGGCCGCCGGACAGGGCGGCGCGGGGGCGGGCGCCGGGGGTTGGGCAAGGACCGCAAGGGCCGGCGTGAGCGCCAGCAGCAGGGCCAGCATCGCAATGTTCCGTGTCATCTCTTCGTTCTCCTGGTTTTCGGGTTTGTCACCGCGCCTCCGGACCGCTGTCCGGCGCGCACCCCGTGAAACACCCGCCCCCGGAAAAAGTTCCGAAGGCTCACGTTCCGGGATGGCGTTTCCAGGTCTGGTTGCGGCCCAGGAGGGAGACGCCGATGTACCCCCGGATTTCCAGGGTTTCCCGGTCCTTCAGGGTCATCTTGCAGCTGTACGTCTTGCCGTTCTCGGCGTCATACACCTTGCCGCCCTTCCACTTGCCGTCGCCGTCGTAGCGGAACCCGGTCATGAAGACCAGCCCCTGCATCGGACGGTCGCGCAGGGCCTTGTCGGGGTTGTCGCGGTCGCGCCTCGGCTTGCCCGCCTCCGGATCCCCCGCGGGATACTCGGGCTCCTTCAGCCAGCAGAGGCGCCCCTCATAGGTGCCGTCCGCCGCCTTGTAGATCTCCACCCGCGCGTCCCCCGACTCCACCAGCCACTCCGCCAGCACCTCCGACTCCTCCACCGCAAACGCCGCGCACGCAAGACACCCCAGCACCACAGCCAGCTTCCACTTCATGGGAAACGCTCCTTGTTGCCGTCTCGACCGACGGGCCACCAGCATACCCGCATCCTGCGGGCCGTTCAACGTGTTGACCGGGGCGTTTGCGGACACGAGATGGCTTCGCTTCGCTCGCCATGACGCACGTTTCCGCGTCATGGCGAAGGAGCGGAGCGAGGGAAGCCATCTCTTGCCCGCCAACACGCCGAGCCTGCTCTTCTTGTCCGGCGTTGGGGGCTACTCGTGCTCCCACTTGATGATCCAGGGGTCCTTGGTGCGTTCCTGGAAGGCCTTCAGCGAGGCATGGAGCCGCTTGAGGGTCTCCGCGTGCGCGGGGTCGTCCGCGAGATTGTGGATCTCGTCGGGGTCGGCCTCCAGATCGTAGAGTTCCAGCGGCGGGCGGTGCAGGTATGCGTCCACGCGGCGCTTGCCGTAGACCTCGACACCCCGCGCGCGGATGTCCTGCCAGGTCTCCGACTCCCACAGGTCCTGGGCAAAGGGGAAGGACAGGCCGCTGGCGAGATTCCAGATGAGCTTCCATTTCCCCTCGCGCATCCAGCGCATGGGGTAGTACATGGTCACCTCGTGGAAGGTGTGGGAGCCGTACACGGTGTCCCATCCGGCGGGCTGCTCCCCGCGCATCGCCTCCAGAAAGGACCGGCCCTGCACGGCGTCCGCGTCCACCGGCACCCCCGCCCAGGCGCAGAGGGTCGGCGTGATGTCCGCCCACGACACAAAGGCGCCGCAAACGCCGCCAGGGTTCGGCGCGCCCGGCACCCGGGCCACGCAGGGCAGGTTGACCCCCGGCTCGTACACGTTCGTCTTCGCCCCGGGAAAGGGAATGCCGTTGTCGGAGACGAACAGCACCATCGTGTCCTCGCGGTGGCCCGTCTCGTCCAGCAGGTCCAGCAGGCGCTCCAGCGCGCGGTCGGCCTGGCGCACCGACGCGTAGTACCGGGCGAGTTCCGCGCGGCAGGCGGACGTGTCCGGCAGGTACGGCGGCACCACCACGTCCTTAGGGTCCGGCAGGTCCTCCGGCTGGTGCTTGAAGGGGCGGTGGGGCTCCGTTGTGCAGAAGTAGAGGAAGAAGGGGCGGCCGTCCTGCGCCTCCATCACGGGCCGGCACTTCTCCGCCATCTTGTCGGGCGTCGGCGCGCCCTGCACGGTGACTTCAAAGGGATAGGCCTCCCTGGGCCAGACATGGTACTTCCCCGCGAGGGCCGTCCGATACCCCCTGTCCGCAAGGCGTTTGGGCAGGCTCACCACCTTGTCGAAGGACTGGAAATGGTGCTCCGCGTGCTGCAGGCCGTACATGCCGTTCGCGTGGTTGTGCATCCCCGTCAGGATGACCGACCGGCTCGGGCTGCACGACGGCGAACTGCAATAGGCGTTTGTGAACCGCGTGCCCGACGCCGCCAGCCGGTCCAGCCCCGGCGTCTTGATGGCCGCGTTGCCGTAGCACCCCGCATCGTTCCGCCCCAGGTCGTCCGCCACGAACAGCAGGATGTTCTTTCGCGGCGGCGCCGCTGCGTGCGCCGTCCGCCGGCCCATCTCCGCCGCCGCCAGTCCCGCCGCCGCCCCCGCCAGAAACCCGCGCCGTGTGCACGAACCCATGACCGTCTCCTTTCCGTTGACCACCGGATGCCAGCATAGGCGACCGGGGCGCGGGGTTGTCAAGCGGGGACGTCCGGCCCGGTGTTGCACCGTGCGCAGCACCTTGGAGTGCGGTAGCTTGCTGCCGCCTTTCAGACCGGGGAAGCACCATGCCTCCGGAACAACGACATGCCCCGTTTCTCATGGGACCGCGCGCGGGCAAGCCCACGCGAAGAAAGGCGGCAGCAAGCTGCCGCACTCCAAGGCGCGCTCCGCGCGCTAAGAGAACCCGCATTGCCCACACTCCCACACCCTGCGTGCGTCCACAATAACCATCAATGCTATGTTGACTCCCGATGTTCTTTCATGTAAACTGCGTAAGCAAATGCGGTAATCGCCACCCGCAAACAAGGTGAAGAAAAGAAAAGGAGGTAAAATGAGCGAGATTTTCTATGATTCAAACGGGCAGCCAAAGTTCGCACTGCTCCCGTATGACGAGTATGCCGAATTGTTGGACGCTTTGGAGTTTCAGACCAACACCGCGCAGAAATACAACGCGCTTTTCGAAGAAGCCAAAGAGATGTTGCAGGCGGAGCTCTCCAAGACAAATTCGTCTTCAGAAGGTTTTAGGCCAAACAACAACGACCGCTTCTTCCAACAGGCACGAGGGCGTTACTTAGACAGCAGACTATTTCTTGTTTACAAGGGCTCCCGGGCGCGCAAATTTGCTAATGACAGCTTTGTCAATGATTCATATAAAATGAAAATCCGCGACGAGCTTGTTCGGGCAGGTGTTCTTGCCGAAGATAGGAGCGGCCTTTTCTATGTATTCACACGTGACTATGAGTTTCCAAACCCGTCTATTGCTGCATCGATTGTATGTGGTGGGTCAAAGAGTGGGCCGGATGCCTGGGGCCGCCCAGAAGGCAGATGAATGCCTGACCTCACCATCCACCTCTCCGACAACCTCCCCGTCCTTCGGGAACTCCCCGGGGGGTCGGTCAACCTCATCTACATAGACCCGCCGTTCAACACGGGCAAGGTGCAGCGGCGGACGCAGCTCTCGACGGTCCGCGACGAGGACGGCGACCGGACGGGGTTTCAGGGGAAGCGCTACCGGACGGTGAAGCTGGGGTCGAAGGCGTATTCCGACCTGTTCGACGACTATCTCGCCTTCCTGGAGCCCCGGCTGGTGGAGGCGCGGCGGGTGCTGGCGGCGGACGGCAGCCTCTTCTTCCACATTGACTACCGCGAGGCGCATTACTGCAAGCTTCTTCTCGACCTGATCTTCGGCCGCGAATCCTTTATGAACGAGATCATCTGGGCCTATGACTACGGGGCGCGGTCGAAGACCAAATGGCCCGCGAAGCACGACACGATCTTCTGGTACGCGAAGGATCCGGCGAACTACCAGTTTCACCTGGACGCCTGCGACCGCATCCCCTACATGGCCCCCGGCCTCGTGGGGCCGGAGAAGGCCGCAAAAGGAAAAACGCCCACGGACACGTGGTGGCACACCATCGTCAGCCCCAACGGCAAAGAGAAGACCGGCTACCCCACGCAGAAGCCCCGGGGAATCATTGACCGGATCGTGAAGGTGCATTCCCGGCCCGGCGACCTGCTCCTCGACTGCTTTGCGGGCAGCGGCACGCTGGGGGAGTCCGCCCTGGCCCTCGGCCGCCGCTGCATCCTCGTGGACTGCAATCCCGAGGCCCTGCGCGTGATGAAAAAGCGGTTCGCCGGGGCCGATGTGGAATGGCGTGGGGGACCGCCGTACCAGCCCTGAGGGGATGCCCGTCTTCAGCCCGCAGACCGTCTCCTGCGCATGAACAGGAAG
>JAPXRP010000201.1:0-7551 GCA_033813475.1 Candidatus Hydrogenedentota bacterium | reverse complement strand
AGATGTGTATAAGAGACAGTCGCCGAGCTGGGCGTGCATTTTGTGAAGACCTACTACTGCGAGCCGGGCTTCGAGGAGGTCGTCGCCGGGTGCCCCGTGCCGGTGGTCATCGCGGGCGGCAAAAAGCTGCCCGAGCTCGACGCCCTCAAGATGGCCCACAAGGCCATAGACCAGGGCGCCATGGGCGTGGACATGGGCCGCAACATCTTCGCGGCCGACGACCCGGTCGCCATGGCGCAGGCCGTGGGCGCCGTGGTCCACGAGCTGGCGGCCCCGGAGCGGGCCTTTGAACTCTACAACGACCTGAAGGGCAAGTAACCCGCCGAAGGGCGGCAACAACAAGGAGACGCGTCATGAAGGGCACCAAGAACATCGCGCTGGCGGGCCTGCTGGCCGCGGCGGTCACGCTGGCCGTCGTCACCGTCCTCGGTTCCGCGGGCGCGGAGGAGAAAAAGGCAGTGAAGATCAAGAAGTATCCCAACGAGTATTTTTACAGGGCCGACGGCACCTTCGACCAGGAGAAGGCGAAGCAGGCCTACTACGAGATGTTCGAGGCATTCGGCTACCCCATCTGCGACCGGCTCCGCTCGGCCGACTTCTGGGTGGCCGACTTTGGTCTCGGCAATTTTGCCGAAGTGGGCATGGGCGGCATCTTCTGGCTGAATAACGAGAGGGACAGCTACTTCGGGCACGAGATATTCCTGCTGCCCGGGCAGATGATCCCCGAGCACAAGCATGTGAAGACGGCGAAGGCCGGCCCCAAGATGGAGGGCTGGCAGCCCCGGCACGGCTGGATCTACACCTACGGCGAGGGCACGCCCACGCCGGGGGTGGACGAGCGGATTCCGCCGTCCCACCGCAAGGACGCCGTCGCCCGCACCGAGCAGAAGCTGATGCCCGGCGAGACCGCCGAGCTCGCCGGCCCCGAGCAGTGGCACTGGATGCAGGCCCCCGAGGGCGCCATCGTGACCGAGTACGCCACCTTCCATGACGGCGACGGCCTGCGCTTCACCCTGCCCAACGTGAAACTGTGATCCTGCGCCCCCCGCGGGGTGTGGCAAGTTCTTTTTCGGGCACCCGTCCCCGGCATTGGCCGGGGATGGGTGTTCGGGACATAACCGGAGTAATGAGATGAGCGCGCGGTATTCTTTGCCTGTCCTGGTGTGCTTGGCCCTGGTTGCCGGATGCGCGGCCGTGTCCCCGGCGCCCGCGTCCGCGGAGGAGGCCTGGTGGGCGGCGCCCCAGAACCGCGCGGCCGCCCTGCGCCGCGCCGTGGAGGACCTGGCCGCCGCCTTCCCCGCGCAGTACACCCGGGCGCCGGAGTTCCTCCAGCGGCTGGACGCGCTGGACCAGCGCATCGCCGCCGCGCAGGGAGACGACCTGAAGGCCGCCGCCGACGAGCTGACGGCGCTTCAGCGCGAGGCCCTGCTGGCCAACCCGCTGCTGGACTTCGACCGCATCCTCCTCGTGCGCCGCGCCGAGGGAAGCATGGGCCTGCCCCAGAACTGGCAGGGCAACTGCTCCCTGCCGCGCGCCGGCTATGACAACGAGATCGCCGTGCTGTCGCCCGTGTCCCCCGACGGGGGGCTCACGACGCTCCACAAGCCCGAAAAGGACATCATGGTCGGCGATGTGGACCTGCACTTCGACGGCGAAAAGATGCTCTTCTCCATGATCGGCAGCCACAACCGCTGGCAGATTTGGGAGATGAACGCCGACGGTTCCGGGCTGCGCCAGGTCACCTCCGGCGAGTACCCCGACGTGGACAACTACGACCCCTGCTACCTGCCCGACGACCGGATCATCTTCGGGTCCACCGCCGTGTTCCACGGGGTGCCCTGCGTCGGCGGCAGCGACACGGTGGCCAACCTTTTCCGCATGGACGCCGACGGCGGCAACCTGCGCCAGCTCAGCTTCGACCAGGACCACAACTGGTGCCCGACCCCGCTCGCCAACGGGCGCGTGCTCTACTCCCGGTGGGAGTACTCCGACACGCCGCACTATTTCAGCCGCATCCTGTTCAGCATGAACCCCGACGGCACCAACCAGGCGGAGTACTACGGCAGCAACTCCTACTGGCCCAACTCCATCTTCTACGCGCGCCCGATCCCCGGCCACCCCACGGAGGTCGTGGCCGTCGTGACCGGGCACCATGGCGTCGCCCGCGTGGGCGAGCTGGTGCTCTTTGACCCGGCGAAGGGCCGCAAAGAGGGCAGCGGCGTCGTCCAGCGCATCCCCGGTTTCGGGAAGCCCGTGGAGCCGGTCATCGTGGACCAGCTGGTGGACAACTCATGGCCCAAGTTCCTGCACCCGTACCCCCTCAGCGGGAAGTATTTCCTGGTCTCCTGCAAGCCCTCCCCCGAGTCCCCCATGGGGATTTACCTGGCCGACATCTTCGACAACCTGGTGCTCATCAAGGAGCTGCCCGGCCAGGCCCTGCTGGAGCCGGTCCCCCTCCGCAGGACGCCCCGGCCGCCCGTGGTGCCCGACCGGGTGAAGATGGACACCGACGAGGCCACGGTCTACATCGCCGACATTTACCGGGGCGAGGGCCTGCGCGGCGTGCCGCGCGGCGTGGTCAAGAGCCTGCGCGTGTTTGAAATCTACTACGGCTACCCGAAGATGGGCGGCCACATCAACGTCGGCATCGAGGGGCCGTGGGACGTCCACCGCATCCTGGGCACCGTGCCCGTGCTCGAGGACGGCTCCGCCTATTTCAAAATCCCCGCCAACCTCCCCGTCGCGCTCCAGCCGCTTGACGCGCAGGGGCGCGCCGTGCAGCTCATGCGCAGCTGGTTCGTCGGCATGCCCGGCGAGGCCGTCTCCTGCATCGGCTGCCACGAGAAGCAGAACGAGACCCCGCCCGCCGCGCCCACCCTGGCCGTGCAGCAGGCGCCCGTGGACATCACCCCTTGGAACGGCCCTGCCCGCGGCTTCAGCTTCAAGCGCGACGTGCAGCCCGTGCTCGACCGCCACTGTGTCGGCTGCCACGACGACGCGGCGGTGGAGAAGAACCCCGCCAAGCCGAACCTGTCCCCGCAGGACAAGAACGGCTGGAACAATTTCACGAAGTCCTACATCGCCCTGCACCCCTATGTGCGCCGCCCGGGCCCCGAGAGCGACTACCATGTGCTGCCGCCGATGGACTTCGGCGCCAACACCAGCCAGCTCATTCAAATGCTGGAGAAGGGCCACCACGGGGTGAAGGTGCCCCCGGAGGACATGGAGCGCCTGTACGCCTGGATAGACCTCAACGTGCCCGACCACGGCACCTGGTCCGAGCACGCCAGAATCCCCGAGAACTTCCACCAGCGCCGGCTGGAGATGCGCACGAAATATGCGGGCCGGCCCGAGGACCCCGAAGTCATTCCCGAGCTGGACCCGGGGTCCCGCGAGTTTCAGGCGCCGCCGAAGGACACGTCCGCCAAGCAGAAGGCTGTCAAGGTCAAGGGGTGGCCCTTCGGCGCGAAGGACGCCTCCGCCCGCCAGGCGGAAGCAGGACAGGAGGCCCGGCGCACCGTGGACCTCGGCGACGGCGTCGTCCTGGAGCTGGCCCTCGTGCCTGCGGGCCGTTTCGTCATGGGCGCGCCGGACGGTTTCCCTGATGAGACCCCCCAGACAGAGGTCGCCGTGGACGCCCCCTATTACATGGGGGTGACCGAGGTCACCAACGCGCAGTACGCCCGCTTTGACCCGTCCCACAACAGCGGGTTTATTGACCAGCAGCACAAGGACCACACCACGCCGGGCTACCCGGCGCAGGCGCCGGAGAATCCGGTGATCCGCGTTCCCTGGACGCGCGCCCTGGCGTTCTGCGCGTGGCTGTCGGAGCAGACAGGGATGGAATGCACCCTGCCCACGGAGGCCGAATGGGAGTGGGCCTGCCGCGCCGGGTCAAGCCAGCCCTTCTGGTACGGGGATTTCGACACGGACTTCGCCCCCTTCGCCAATCTGGCGGACCATTCCATCCGCCTGCTGGCCGTGACGGGCGTCAACCCCCAGCCCATTCCCAAGCCGAGCCGCTTCGAGGACTTCCTGCCGAAGGACCCGCGCTTCAACGACGGGCAGAAGATAGTGTCCCCCGTCCGGTTGTACCAGCCGAACCCCTGGGGGCTCCACGACATGCACGGCAACGTGGCCGAGTGGACCCTGTCGCTCTACCGGCCCTACCCCTACGCCGCCGGCGACGGGCGCAACGACCCCGCCGCCGAAGGCCGGCGCGTGGCGCGCGGCGGGTCGTGGTTCGACCGGCCCAAGCGCGCGCAGGCGGGCAGCCGCCTCGCCTACGAGTCCTGGCAGCCCGTGTATGACGTGGGCTTCCGCGTGCTTGTGCGCCCGCCCAAGGATGCGAAGCTGGCCGCCAACCACTAGGACACCCGAAGGAAAATGATCCGAAGACACGCCACGAGCAGGAGGAGGACGGGGGGCGCGGTGGCCCTCTGCTGCCTCGGCCTCCTGTGCGCGTGCGCGTCCCGGGCGGCGGACCCCGCGGCGGACCCCGCGGCGGAGCGCGCGGCCCTGCGCGCCGCCGTCGAGGACCTCGTGGAGACCTTCGGCGACGCCTATCCGCGCGGCGGCGCCTTTCTGGCGGCGCTGGACGCGCTGCCGGCGGACGACGCGGCGGGGCTGGAAACGCTCCGCCGCGAGGCGCTTGTTGCCAACCCGCTCGTGTCGGGGCAGCCGGTCCTCTATGTTTCCCGGCGGCAGTACAAGCCCGACCACCACAACACCGAGACGATGTTCCAGACCGGGGAGATCAACACGGCCAGTTTCGAGGGCGGCGGCGCGCTGCGCCTGCTTGATGCCGCCACCGGCGAAGTGCGCACCCTGCTGGACCTGCCCGAGGGCATCGTCCGCGACCCCGAGGTGAGTTTCGACGGGACCCGGATCGTGTTCTCCCTGCGCCGGGACATCCATGACGACTACCACATCCATGAAATGAACGCCGACGGATCGGGGCTCACGCAGCTCACCTTCGCCCCGGCGGTCTCCGACATAGACCCGCTCTACCTGCCCGACGGCGGCATCGCGTTCTCCTCCTCCCGCGAGCCGAAGTACTGCATGTGCAACCGGCACATCATGTGCAACCTCTTCCGCATGGACGCCGACGGCGCGAACATCGTGCAGATCGGCAAGAGCACCCTCTTCGAGGGGCACGGCGCGCTCCTGCCCGACGGACGCATCCTCTACTACCGCTGGGAGTATGTGGACCGCAACTTCGGCGACGCCCAGGGCCTCTGGACCGTCTTTCCCGACGGCACCAACCACGCCGTGTACTGGGGGAACAACACGCCGTCCCCCGGCGCGGTCCTTGACGCGCGCCCCGTCCCCGGCACCGACCAGACCCTCTGCATTTTTGGCTCCTGCCACGACCGGCCCTGGGGCGCGCTGGCGCTCATTGACCGGCGGCTGGGGCTTGACGGCGCGCCGGGCGGCGTGCGCAGCCCCTCCGTGCTGCGGACCTGGCCCGCCGACGCCATTGACAAGGTGGGCGACGGCGACGGCGCGCGCTTCAACTTCGACAGCTTCATCCCCGTCTCGCCGAAGTACGAGGACCCGTATCCGCTCAGCGACAAGCACTTCCTCTGCTCCCGCATGACCGGCGTCGGCGAGGTCATGGGCATCTATCTCGTGGACGTGTTCGGCAACGAGATCCTCCTGCACGCCGAGGGGGCCGACGAGTCGGCACGGGGGTGTTTCGACCCCATGCCGCTCACCCCGCGCCTCCGTCCTCCCGCGCCGACCGAACGGCGCGACTACGCAAACGGCGGGGGGAAGTTCTACGTCGCCGATGTGTACGAGGGCACCCACATGGAGGGGGTGGCGCGCGGCACCGTCAAGTGGCTGCGCGTGGTGGCGTCCCCGGAAAAGCGCCACTGGACCCAGCCCCCGTGGGAGGGGCAGGGGCAGGCCGCGCCCGCCATGGCCTGGCACGACTTCAACAACAAGACCATCCTCGGCACCGTGCCCGTGGAGGAGGACGGGTCCGCCCACTTCTCCGCGCCGTCCGACACCTTCATTTACTTTCAGCTCCTGGACGAGCGGGGGATGATGGTGCAGTCCATGCGCAGCGGCACGGTCATCCAGTCCGGGGAAACCCAGGGCTGCGTCGGCTGCCATGAGCACCGCCTGGGCGCGGTGCCGTCCCTGCTGTCCGCCCATCCGCGCGCCCTGCGCCGCGCGCCGGACGCCCTGACCGGGTGGCACGGCCCGGCGCGCACCTTCAGCTATGCCCGCGAGGTGCAGCCGGTCTTCGACCGCCACTGCGTGCGCTGCCACGACTTCGGGAAGGACGCCGGGAAAACCCTGACCCTCGCGGGGGACCGCGACCTGGTCTTCAACGCCTCCTACAACGAGCTGTGGCGGAAGAAATACATTGCCGCCGTGGGCGCCGGCCCCGCGCAGACCCAGCCCGCCCTCTCCTGGGGCTCCCACGCCAGCAAACTTGTCCGCGTGCTGCTCGACGGGCACGAGGGCGTGGAGCTCAGCCCGGAGGAGTTCGACCGGATCGTGACCTGGGTGGACATCAACGCGCCCTACTACCCGGAATACGCGTCGGCCTATCCGGAGAATCTGGCGGGGCGCAGCCCCCTCGACGACGCGCAGGTGGCCCGGCTCACCGCGCTCACGGGGGTGCGTTTCCGGGACCTGATGAACCACTCCCGGGACCGCGGACCGCAGATTTCCTTCGAGCGGCCCCGGCTCAGCCCGTGCGTGCAGGGCTTGAAAAAGAAGGACCGGGCGGCGTACAAGGAGGCGGTGAAAATCATCGGGGCGGGCCGCGACCAGCTCCGCGCGCGGCCCCGGGCGGACATGGACGGGTTCGTCGCCTGCCCCCTCGACCTGGAGCGCGAACAACGGTATGATCTGCGGCGCGCGGTGGAAATCCGCAACCGCGAGTCTGTATACAGGGAGACAAAGGTCTACGACCGGAACTGAATCCGGCAAGGGAAGGATTGGTCATGATCAAGACTGGGCGTATTCGGGGAACACGGGCCGTCCTGGCGGCGTGCCTGGGCATCGGGGTTCTGGCGCTGTGCGGCGCCGTGACGGCGGCCGCCGACGGCGTCTTCCGCTCCCCGGAATTCATTGCGGCGGACGCGGCGGGCAAGACCCTCTACGTCACCGAGGCGACGGCCAACGCCGTGGCCGTGGTGGACGCGGAGAAGGGAAAGGCCGTCCGCCGGATTGACCTGCCCGACGCGCCCGGCGGCGTCGCCCTGTCGCCCGACGGCAAGACCCTCTACGTCACCGGCGCGGTGCCGGCGGGCGTCGTGCGCGTTTTGGACGCCGCCTCCGGAAAGGTCCAGGCCGAGATTGCCGTGGGCCACACCCCCGTCGCGCCCGTGGTCAGCCCCGACGGCGCGCTGCTTTATGTCTGCTGCCGGTTCAACAACGACGTGGCCGTCGTGGACCTGGCGTCGAAGGCCGTCCTCGCGCGCATCCCCGTGACGCGCGAGCCCGTCGCCGCCGCCGTCACGCCCGACGGCGCGCGCCTGATCGTGGCCAACCTCATGCCTGCCGGCCCGTCCAACGGCGACTACACCGGGT
>JAPXRP010000200.1:0-7595 GCA_033813475.1 Candidatus Hydrogenedentota bacterium | reverse complement strand
GGCACGGCGGGCCAGCGTGTTCTTGTAGACCTTGAACTCCACCCCCGCGGCACGGAGACGGTTGCGCAGCTCGGAGGCCTGCGCCACATTCATCCCCACATACTTCGCGGCAACGGCGATCTGGCAGCCCTCCAGGCGCTGGGTCATCTCGGCGACCGCGTCAATTTTCTGCTGTGTTGGCAAAACGCATTCACCTCCTTTCAAGAGAACCGCGCCATCGCGCGCGCGGCGCGGCCGGGGCCGCGCCATGAAAAAATCCCCGCGCCGTGGTTGACAGCGCGGGGACTTGGCATTCCAAACCTGCCGGGGCGTTTCCGCCCCGCCATGCCCTGCGGCATGGACTAGTCCGCGTCTCGGCTGGATAATTAAGGCCTCGCGGCCACCGGCTGTCTGCGACACGCGTCCCGCAAACTTCGCGGGGACATTGCGAAGGATACCAAAAGCGCGCCGGCCGATGCAAGGCGGCGGCGGCTTCCGGCCGTCCGGGCGGGGGGGCGGTCAGGGTTTTGGGCTCTCCCCGATGAACTTCAGGGCGGCCTCGATGTAGATGTCGCCGGTCTTCTCGCCCAGGCTTGTCTCGCTGATGTATTCGTAGCGGTCGAAGCTCATCCAGTCCACGCTGGTCAGCATGTACCCGATGGCGTCGTTGGTCAGGCCGAAGAGGAAGGCGTTGCGGGCGGGCATGTGGCGCTTGAGGTAGTAGCCGATGTTCGGCAGGGCCTCGCCCGGGATCGTCAGCACCTGGGCCGTGCCGATGTTCACCAGGTTCACCCGTGTGGTGAACTCATCGCCGGGCAGGTTGTAGCCCAGGGGCGACATGCTGATGACCGCCTTGAGCAGGGGGGAGTCCATCGGGAAGGACACGGGCCGCGCGGCGCAGTAGAGGCCGGGGTTCTCCTGGACCGGGGCGTCGGCGACGATGCGCAGGGCCTCGTCGGCCATCAGGGTGCCGATGCGCACGCACTCCTCCCAGGTCTGGATGTCCTTCCCGCCGTTGTCGTCGCGGCAGTCCGCCGTGACCATGCCGCCCTGGGCGCCGTTCATGAAGATGCCCATGCCGCCGGTCTTCTCCGCGATCCGGTCATAAAGCGGGCCGCAGAGGTCGGGGGACAGGATGCCCTGGTCGTTGCCGATGACCTCCGGGTGGGTGGCGTAGTTCACCAGGGTGGCGATGGCCTTTCCCTTGTCATCGCCGTCGGCGGCCACGGCCTGGATCACGCCGCAGCGCGGGTCGTAGAGCTGGGGCGCGTAATAGTTGTAGGCGATTTTGCCCTTGGCCCGGTCCACGGCGATCTTCAGCACGGCCGGACGAAGGGCGGCCACGGCCTCGTTGATCGCCTCCGCCATGAGGTCGCACACCCGGTTCAGGTAGTCCAGGTCCGCCCCGTGCTGGCCGCTCATGTCGGGGAACCCGTAGGCGTCGGGCGCGCTGTGCGTGTGGGTCGCGCCGATGAGGATGTTCTCCGGCGGGATGCCCTGCACCTTTGCGCGGGTCCTGTCGCCCAGCACGGCGGGCCAGCCCAGGTTGTCCACGCTCACAATGGCGACGCGCGTGCCGCCCTTTTCAAACACCAGGGCGCGGGTGGTCAGTTCGCCTTTCTTAATGGTGGCGGGGTTGGGCTTGCCCACCCCCCCCGACACCGGCAGCAGCGGGTCGGGCGTGATTACGCGGAAGGCGGCGCCGGCCTTGAAGGTGTCCTGGGCGGCGGCGAATCCACAGAGCGGGAGGGCGGCGAGCAGCATGGCGGTGGCAATCCCCGTGAAGGATTTCATTTTTGGTAGACTCCGTTTGCCGCCGAAAAACGGGGCGGCGAGGTTGTGGGCAATCTTACCGCAGTTGGACACCGCGCGCGGCGCGGGGGTTTCAACATAAGATGCCGCAGAGCGGAGAGAGTCTGGCAAGGGATTGCCGCGTCGGCCGGGGCGGCCTCCTCGCAATGACCGCCGAAACGCACGTCATTGCCATGACCGCACCCGCACGCGTCATTGCGAACGAGCGAAGCGAGGGAAGCAATCTCGTGCCCGGCATGACGCCGACTTGCAGGTTTGTTTCATGTGACTCGGGTTCGTGCCTGGGACAACCATAAAGGAGCGCAGCGGTGATTCTTGCGGTGGAAGGCGGCGGCACGGCCACCCGGGCGGGACTGTACAGGGGGGGCGTACTGCTGGCGGAGGGGGCGGGCGGCCCGGCAAATCCCGTGGCCTACGGCCTGTCCCGGACCGTGGACACCCTGGCGGAGCTGGCCGCACGGCTGTTGCCGGGGGGCGCCGCGCCGGAGTGCGCGTGTCTGGCACTGGCGGGGGCGGCGGACCCGGCGTTGCGGGAAGCGCTGGCCCGCGAGACGGGGCGGCGGCTTGGGGCGGGGCGCGTGCTGGTCACCACGGACCTGCACCCGCTGCTGTTCGCCAATGCCGGGAAGGGTTCGGGGATACTGACCATTGCGGGCACCGGGTCTTCCGTGCTGGGGAAGGACGCCTTCGGCGGGACCGCCCGGGCGGGCGGCCGGGGGGCCCTGTTCAGCGATGATGGAAGTGCCTACCGGCTGGCTGTGGAGGGGCTGCGCGCGGCGGCGGCCATGGCGGACGGGCTGGGGCCGGAAACCCCGTTGCTGGGGGCGTTGCTGGCGGCGGTGGGGGCGGCTTCCCTCGAAGAGCTGGCCACCTGGTCCGCCGGGGCGGGCAAGCGCGACGTGGCTTCCCTGGCCCCCGTGGTCACCGCGGCCGCGGACGCGGGGGATTTCGTGGCGGCCGGGTGCCTGGAGGAGCAGGCCCGTCGGCTGGCCGGCCTGACCACCGTGGCGGCGCGGCGTCTGGGGCTGGGGGACGGTTACCGCGTGTTTCTGCACGGGGGGCTGCTGATGAACGCGCCCCGCTACCGGGCGGCGTTCTGCCAGTGCGTGGAGATGTACGCCGAGGCCCAGTTCATGGCCTGCGCCCTGACGGGGCACGCCGCCGTCGCGGCGTGGGCGGAGATGCCGGACCGCGTGCCGGAATGGGCCTCGGAGTGGCGCGCGGACACCCCCGGAACCCGTTCCCCGGAGCTGCCGCCCACGGAGCGGCGCGCGGACAGCGGGCCGCATCTTGACGCGCTGGACGCGGCGGGCATCGTGGACCTCATGATTCGGCGGGAGGCGGACACCTGCGCGGCCGTGGCCGCCTGCGCGGCGGAAATCGCCCGGGTGGTGGACCTCGCCGGCCGCGTGATGGAGGGCGGGGGCCGCATCTTCTACATCGGGGCGGGCACCAGCGGGCGTCTCGGCGTGCTGGACGCCTCGGAGTGTCCGCCGACCTTCGGTGTGTCCCCGGACCGGGTGGTCGGGATGATTGCCGGGGGCGACACGGCGCTGCGGAACAGTCTGGAGGGCGAGGAGGACCGTCCCGAACACGGCGGCCGCGACCTGGCGGCGCACGCCCCCGGTCCCGGCGATCTGGTGGTGGGCATTGCGGCGTCCGGCGGCACGCCCTATGTGGCGGGGGCGCTGGAATCCGCCCGGGCGGCGGGCGCGCCCACGGTGCTGGTCTGCTGCGTGCCCCGTCCGGCCATCCCGGCGGACACCGTGATTGCCCTCGACACGGGCCCGGAAGTCCTTGCGGGGTCCACCCGCCTGCGCGCGGGCACGGCGACCAAAATGGTCCTCAACATGATCAGCACGGGGGGGATGACCCTGTCCGGATACGTGCGCCGGGGCCTCATGGTGGAGATGAAGCCGACCAACGCCAAACTGCGCCGCCGGGCCGCGCGGATTGTCGCCGAACTCGGCGGATGCCCCGAAACGGACGCCGCAGACCTCCTGGAAGCCGCCGGATGGCACATTCCCACGGCGGTGGTGATGGCCGCGCAAAAGGTGTCCGCAGAAGAGGCGCGCCGGCGGCTGGAAGCCAACGGAGGCCGTTTGCGCGGGGTGTTGGGTGGGTCCTGACCGCCCTAATTTTTGCGAGCCTGGGTGTAGCAGAGCGCGCAGCGCCTTGGAGTGCGGCGGCTTGCCGCCGCCTTTCTTCCCGCAGGCTCGCCTGCGGGCGATGTACGCAGAAAAACGTGGGCCGTTTTCCTTTCCCAAGGTCCTGGCGGAGCTTCGAGTTGAAGTCGAAAGGCCAATCACCATAGACTAGCCGCAGCTTGGTGTCGCGTTTTCAGTCAGAGCGCGAACATGGCGTGCATTGAAATCATTGGAGAACCTATACGCAGTAGCAGACAGCAATAACGAAAATAGACCTTAGGCGTTTGGTCTTGGGTGGTTCCCGACAAATCTTCCACTTCGCGTAATCCGCGAAAAAAGGCACGAACCACACAGGCACTGGACGCTCCCCTTTGGGAGCGTCGTCAGGCTTGTGTTCGTGCAGGGTGTGGAAGCCCCGTCGGGAACGCAGGTAGGCGGCGTTCCTTTTTTGTTGACTCCTTGCCTACCCGCCCACGACAGCCGGAAGAACACATACGACGACGCGGCAGTCTGGAACATGCCGCAGGCGGACAGAGGACGATTGAGGCGGACACCCGGCAGGGGATACCGCTTCGGACAACAGGCAAGGAGAAAAGGTCATGGTTCGGTTCAATTGGTTCATGCAGGGACGGCTCGGAAATGTAAACCGGGAAACACGGGCGGCCGGGCTGTCCTTGATTGTCTGCTGGGCACTCGCCCTTTCCGGATGTCCGAAGACTGTTCTTGTGACGGTTCCCGATCTGGCGGGCATGACGCGGGCCGAGAGCGAAGCCCTTCTCGGGCAGCTTCAGTTCTCCGTCGGGGAGGTTACGGAGGCTTACAGCCCCTCGGCGCCGGCGGGAAGCGTGATCGGACAAAGTCCGGCAGCCGGGGAACGCGTAGCTCGGGGAGCCTCGGTAAGCATGGTCCTTTCAAAGGGGCCGGAACCGCCCACCACGGAGGCCGTGACGGTTCCCGATCTCCGGGGAATGACCGAGGACGAATGCGTATCTTCAATTCAGGCGCTTGGTTTGGTCGTGGGCACTGTGGGACACCAGTACGATAGCGGCGTTCCCGCAGGACATGTCCTTGAGCAGTTGCCGGCCGCCGGATCACGCGTGGCCCCTGGGGCGAAGGTGTCCTTCGTGTTGTCCCGTGGACTTCGTCTCGTTCCCGATCTCCTGGGGAAGGACCAGTACTCCGCCGCAATGGCCCTGAGGGACGCGGATCTCGCTTGGGGCAATGTCACCTATGAGCACAGCGAAACGGTTCCCGTGGGCCGCGTGTGCGGACAGAGCCCCGCGGCGGGAACCCCCATTTCCGCGCTGTCGCGCGTGGACATCGCAATTTCCAACGGCATCACGCCGGTGCCCGTCCCCAATGTGGTCGGCATGACCCAGGATGCGGCGACAGAGGCGATTGTTGCCGCTGGACTTGTTCTCGGCGGAGTGGACGGACAATACAACGTCACCATCCCCGCCGGTACCGTGATAAGCCAGAATCCCGCGGCGGGCACGAACAAAGTTCCGGGATCCCCTGTCAGTCTCGTTGTCTCCCTTGGGCTTCCCCGGGTGCCGAATGTGGTCGGCCTGACCCGCCTGTTGGCGGAGGCGGCCATCCTCCAGGCCAGCCTTGCGGTGGGGGAGGTGACGGAACAGCACGATGAGACCGTGCCTGCGGGCATAGTCATGGACCAGTATCCTGAGCCCGGAACGGTCTGCAATCCGGGAAGACAGGTGCGCCTGACGGTGTCGGCGGGGCCGGAACCGGTCCCGGTGCCCTATGTGGTGGGGATCCCCCAGGCGCAGGCGGAAGCCGCCATAGCGGCCGCGCGGCTGGCTGTCGGAACCGTCTCCGTGCAGTTTAGCGTCTCCGTGCCGGAGGGCAGCGTGATCAGCCAGGATCCCGTCGGCGGCACGGAGGTCGCCCCGGGAACCGAGGTGCATCTGGTCGTGTGCGGAAAGCCCACCATTCCAAACGTGGTCGGCAAGCGCGCCATAACCGATGTTAAGGCAAGCTTTTCCTCCACGACGACAGCGCCCGCCGCTTTCTCGCCGGACGGCCAAATAGTGATCACCAACACCACTGGAAACGCCGCGAAACTGTGGGACGTGAATTCCAGACAGGCCCTCTTCACACTGTCCCACGCGGAACCGGTCACGTCCGTGGCATTCTCCCCCCAGGGCGACCGGGTTGTCACTGGCAGCGAGGATTGGAAAGCCAAGATTTGGGACGTGCAAACCGGCACCCTGCTGAAGACGCTGGTGGGGCACACCGGCAAGGTCTTGGCCGTGGCCTTCGCTCCTGACGGCACAACGATTCTTACCGGTTCGGAGGACAAAACCGCCCGGCTTTGGAACACCTCGTCGGGGGAAATCGTGCAGACTTTTGCAAATCATGAAAGCGGTGTAAGTTCCGTGGATTACGCGCCAAACGGGGCCACGGTATATACCGCCTGCGGAAAAGTCTATGCTTGGAGCGTCGCCTCGGGAGTGGGCAGCGAGATGCCATTCCGGGGAGACGTGGATTGTTCCCCAGACGGGCGCTGGTTATTGGTATCCGGTTATGCGGCTTCCGAGGTGGTGGATTTGCAGACAGGGGCAGTGGCGCAAACACTTTTCATGGGTTCGGCACGCTTTTCGCCAAGCGGACAGGAAATATGTGGATATAATGGATACGTAACAGCAAGCCGTCATGGGATGGTTTTTGATTTTTCCACAGGCCTGGAAATACAAGGATATCCCGCGCCTGTATTGGCGATATCAACGGACGGGAAGAACGCTCTTTGTGGTGCATGGCCGGTGACAATCCGCAACAAGCTTGCCGCCGCGCAGGACACGCTCCTCCGTTCAGGGCTGTTTCCAGGAACAGTTTCTTCACAGTCCCACGAAAGCATTCCTGAAGGACACGTAGTGCACCAGAGCCCGTTGGCCGGAGGTCCGGCAGAGATCGGGAGCACGGTGGATTTGATTCTATCTGGGACCACTCGATGACCGTGTACTGATTCCCCAACAAAGAGGAGTGATCCAAGCCTCCGGGATGTCGGCACCGCGCATGGGCCGGGTCCCGGAGGCATTCATTTTCAGTCCAATAAGGCACGGGGAACGCATCCCCCCCGTCGCGTGGGCAAGCCCGCGCGAGGGAAGGCGCAGGCAAGCCTACGCACTCCAAGGCGCGCGTTGCGCGCGGGAGGACCGTCGCAGCTTTTGTTCGCCTGGGTGCGGCAGAGCGCGCAGCGCCTTGGAGTGCGGCGGCTTGCCGCCGCCTTTCTTCCCGCAGGCTCGCCTGAGGGTTCTTCTCCACCTCAGCCGACATGCCCGCCTGAAGAAGTGGTATCCTCTCACGGAACCGTGAAACTTGTCGGGAGCCCTGCGGACATGTCGTCCTCCGACAGACCAAGCGAACCCTTGCCGGACAAGCCGGGCTGGCATCACGCCCCCCTCCACCGGTTTGAACCGGGGGGTGCTTACATGATCACGGCCGGCACGCTGAACAAGAGGCCGCTGTTCATCGGGGACACCCGGCTTTCCCTTCTTGAGGACACGCTCCTTGGGGTGTTTCGCGAACACGGTTGGCAGCCCCAGGCCTGGGCTGTTTTTCCAAACCACTATCACTGCGTGGCTCTGGCTCCTGCCGGGGATGCGGGACTGCCTCTGCGCGATGCCGTGCGGTGTGTGC
>JAPXRP010000199.1:0-7603 GCA_033813475.1 Candidatus Hydrogenedentota bacterium | reverse complement strand
CATTCGAGCCCCGGCCACTCTGTGGGATCCGCGACATCATCATGCAGGGAGCCAACTTTCTTATGCGAATCCCCGCCTCACGGCGGTCAGGGGCTCGCAATGACGTGTGTTTCCGCGTCATTGCGAAGGAGCGCAGCGACTGAAGCAATCTCGTTCCCGGCACGACCCCGACTCCCGCATCGTCCTGTCCGGTGTCGGCCCCCCTCTCAGTCGGCGCAGAGCCGGAACCCGTAGCCGTCGCGGCGCAGGGTGGGCGGGAACCAGTTGCGCCTGAGAGTCTGGCAGAGGGCGGGGTCGTCCTTCCAGGAGCCCCCGAGGGCGATCCGCTCGCTCCCCGTTTCGGGGCCCTGGGGATCCACACGGGGACTGACCGCGTAGTAGCCCGGCGCGTGCCAGTCGGCGCACCACTCCCACAGGTTGCCCGTCATGTCGTGGAAGCCCCACGCGTTCGCCCTCTTGGTGCCCACGGGGTGGGCGCGCGAATCGCTGTTGGGGAAACACCAGGCGTGCTCGCCGACCGCCGACTTCGTCCCGATGAACTGTCCGGGAACCGTTCCCCCCGCCTGGCACGCGAAGACCCACTCGGCCTCCGTGGGCAGGCGGAACCGGCCCGCGCCAGTCCGGTTGAGGCGCTGGATGAACAGCGCGGCGTCCTCCCAGGAGACGGATTCCACCGGCAGGGTGTCGTCCTCGATGTTCGAGGGGTTCACGCCCATTACGGCCTTCCACTGGGCCTGGGTCACCTCGCACTGCCCCAGCCAGTACCCCTTCGTGATGCGCACCTTGTGGACGGGACGGGCCGCCTCGTCCCCCTCGGCGCCGAGGAGGAAGTCCCCCGGCGCGACCCGCACAAAGGGCATGAACACGTTGCCCGGCAGGCGGAGTGCGGCGCGGGGGCCCCGGGCCTCCCAGGCGGCGGTCAGTTCCCCCGGCGGGGGCGGATAGGTCATGCGGTCCAGCGCCTCGCGCTGGGCCCGGGGCGTGCCGGGGATGAGCGGATCCTCCAGGCGGGGGGCGCGCTTCATGGCCAGCAGCAGGGCGCCCGGTCCCCCGGCCAGCGATCCGGGCCGCGGCCGCCCGTCCAGCCGCCGCAGCGCCTTCTGCGCGGCGGCCTGGGCCTTGAGCGGCCCGTCGCCCTTCTTGAACCCGTTGGACATGCCCTCCAGCAGCGTGCCCACCGCGGACGCGACCCGCTCGAAGGGCTCCAGGGAGTCCAGCCCCAGCACCAGCGTCAGCCGGTCGCCCTCCACCGTGAACACCCCCCTCACCGTCACCGGCGCCTGAAGGCCCATCCACCCGCCGCGCGTGCGGGTCTCGCGCACCGAGAGGTCCACCTGCCGGGGCAGCTCCCTCTCGTTCAGCGTGTACAGGCCGGCCAGGGAGGCCTCCGCGGTCTCCAGTTCAAAGCGCGGCCCCACCGGCGTCTGGGCGAAGCGGATCCGGAGGGGGGCGGCCCCGCCCTCCGCCGTCTCCTGCTCCCAGCCGCCCGTCAGGCTGTCCTGCGCCGCCGCGGCGCCCATGGCGGGCGGGGGCACCGGCGGCACGGGGGCCGGACGCGTCGCGGGGGCGGGGGGCTTCGGGCGGCCGCCATGCGTCCACCACACCGCTCCCGCCGCCGTGAGAAAAGCCCCCGCCGCAAACGCCGCGGCGATGGCCGCCGCCATGCGCCCGCGCGCGGGCCGCGCCTGCGGCTGGTGGGGTTCCGGTTCGCCTCTCCCTTCGCTCATGGAAACGTCCTCCGCGGAGGACCGCCGCCGCCGCGGCCGGCGGGGTTCACCCGTGGCGGCATCATAGCGCAGCGCCCGAGCGGAGTCAACGCGGCTGGACAGGGACGGCAGCCCCCGGACGTGCTATCCTGTGCCCATTGCGGCGGGGATGTCCCCGCTTTGGGAGAAGGCCTTTGGGTTCCGTGAGACGCTGCTGTTTCGCCCTCGCGCTGATGTGCGGGGGCATGGCCCCGGCCTGGGGCGACGCCGCCCCCGCGCGGCTGGCGGGCGTGTTCTGGTGGATGTCCGACGCCGACACCCGGCGGTCTGCGGAGGACTGGAAAGGGGAGCTGGACCAACTGCAGGCCCTGGGCGCGGACCTGATGATCGTGTCGGACCTGTCCGGCCGGAACGGCGCGGACGCGCCGGAGGGGGAGGCGCCCCTGAGCGGGTTCTTCGACGAGACCGACCGCCGGGGGATGCGCGTCTTCCTCAGCACGCTGTCCATGCCGGACTGGTGGGTCCAGCCGGACCCCGGCCCCGAACTCGCCCGCGCCGAAAAGCGCATCCGCGAGACCGTCCGCCTGCACGGGGCCCGCCCGTCGTTTCATGGCTGGTATGTGCCCTACGAGCTGTACCATTTCACCGACGCGCAGGCGGAGCTCATCCGCGCGCTCTACCGGGGCGTGGCCGAACGCTGCAAGGCCGCCCTCGACAAGCCCGTCATGATCTCGCCGTTCTTCCTTCTCGACCGCGGCGGAAAACTCGGCGATTTCGCGTGGGTGACCCCGGAGGAGTACCGCGATTTCTGGACCGGGCTGCTGCGCCAGGCCCCCGCGGTGGACATCGTCGCGCTTCAGGACAGCGGCGAGCACCTGTCCTGCTACACCCTGGAGGAGCGGCGGCCCTTCTTTGCCGCCATGAAGGAGGCCTGCGGTGCGGCGGGCAAGACCCTCTGGGCCAACGTGGAGAGCGGCGAGCTGGAGGTGGCCTCGTTGGACGACTACGTCGTGCGGTTCGGCCTCAAGACCCATGTGAACGACCCGAAGCTCGCCCCCCACTGGCGCGCTGTCCCGGCGGAGAAGTTCCGGGACAAGCTCCGCCTTGCCGGCGAGTTCACCGGCACCGCCGTCACCTGGGGCTACCAGGAGTTTCTCCGCCCGGCCCTCGGCCCCCAGGCCGCCGCCGCCCACGCGGCCTATGCCGTCTCCGGGCTGGCCGCCCGCTAACGGAACCGCCCCGGAAAGGGCCCAGGGCAGGCCGCCTCCCATCACCTCAGCCCCTGGGCCGAACAGCGCGCAGCGCCTTGGAGTGCGGCAGCTTGCTGCCGCCTTTCTTCGCGTGGGCTTGCCCGCGCGGGAGGCACACGAAAGACGGCGGTGGACGCGCGTTTTCCCCAGGCCGTCGCGGCGCCCCCCGCCGCAGTTTCGGCTGCCCCGTTGGGGCATGATGGTTCTGCACGGGCAACCCAGGGCAGGCCTGGCCCTTCGGGCGGCGGCCTGGCCTGGGCAATATCCGGCAACGCTTTCAGCGTTGAAGAGGTCGGACAATGGGTAATTTACGGCTCCATCCGGAAAGCGCCCGTGCTTCTTGGCGCGATTGCCCTGCGGGATATCCCCGGAAGTGCCGCCGCCTTTCTTTGGGCCGCGGTTTTCTCTATCATGGGGGGAACTTGGGAGACTCTGCATGAACCGATTTTTCGCCCCCACCCTTGCGATGCTTCTTTCCGTTCCGGCCCTGGCCGCGCCGGAGGAGGTGGTTGTGCGCCCGCCGGACACCGGCGCCGCGCTGGTGAACCCCATGATGGGGTGGACCCTGTATTACTACTCGAACATTCCGACGAACTACGGGAGCAAGCTGGCGTCCACGGACACGGTGGACGACTTTCCCGGCCTGTCGAGCGTCTACTTCCGCCTGCCCTGGGCCTACATCGAGCCGCAGGAGGGCGTCTTCGACTGGTCCATCGTGGACGGCCCGGCCCAGCGCTGGATTGACAAGGGGCTCCAGATCGCCCTCTGCTTCTCCTCCGCCGAGTCCTGGCTGCGCTACGCCACGCCGGAATGGGTGAAGGACGCGGGTGCAAAGGGATACTTCTGTACCGGAGGAAAGGGTGTGGACCCGAATGGGAACCTCTGGGAGCCGGACTACAACGACCCGGTCTTTCTGGAGAAGGTGGAGCGCTTTGTCGCCGCCTTGGCGGCCCGCTACGACGGGAATCCGAACGTCGCCTTCGTGGACGTGGGCAGTTTCGGGGTCTGGGGCGAGGGCCACACCTTTCACACGTCGCAGATCACCTACCCTGCGGAGGTGGTGAAGAAGCACATGGACATCTACGCCCGGCACTTCACCAAGACGCTGCTCGCCGCCAACGACGACTACAGTTTTCAGGGCGACGAGACCATCGCCCACGCGCGGGAGAAGGGCATGACCCTGCGCGACAACAGCATCATCGTGCAGCCGCCGCCGCGCTCGTATTACCACGCGGACATGGCGGCGGACTTCTGGCCGCGCCTCCCGGTCATCCTCGAGCACGAGCACTGGAAATCCAGCCAGGAACGGGGCGCGTGGCTGCCAGAGGTCTTCCTGCGCGCCGTCGAGGAGTACCACGCCAGCTACATGAGCATCCACTGGTTCCCCCGCGAGTTTCTCGAGGGCGAGCGGAAGCTGATTGACCAGACCAACCTGCGGCTGGGCTACCGCCTCCAGCTTCGCGAGGCCCGCTGGCCGCAAAGCGTCCGCCTGGACGAGCGCGTGTCCTTCACGTCCACGTGGGCCAACGCAGGCGTCGCCCCGTGCTACCCCGGCGGCTTCCCCGCCTACACCCTTAAGGACGCCCAGGGCGGCATCGCCGCCGTCTTTGTGGACGAATCCTTCGACGTGCGGGCCCTGGAAGTCGGCGCGCCCGGCGCCGCCCCCGAACGCGCCGCATCCTCCAGCCACGGATTCGCCCTCAACCTGCCCGCCGGGGAGTACGACGTCTTCGTGTCCGTCGGCCGCCGCGACGGCACCCCGGTGATCGCCCTGCCCCTCGCGGACGCGGACGGCCACCGCCGCCACAAGCTCGGAAAGATCACCGTGAACCCGAAGGCGCAGCCGTGAGGTTGCGTTTGTCTGGAGAGGATAGGACGCTGCGGGATTCCGGGTTGCGCCGCGAACGAGATTGCTTCCGTCGCTCCGCTCCTTCGCAATGACGCAAAAACAGACGCTATAATCTCGTCAACATCTGTTCCCCGTTGGACCAGCCGCAAGGCCTCCGGCGGGGTTATCTTTTTTATGGTTGGGGCGGAAGTGGCCCGCATTGCGTTTCCATTCCTGCACGCCATTGCCATTCGCCCCGGCGGAGTGGGTTCCGGTCCGGCGCATCCCCTACAATGACTGGGTGCCGGCGGCGGGCCGCTTTGCCCGGTCACCGGCACCAAACCAACCGGACAATGGGGCGTTTCCATGAACATCTTTCGTGCGGAATGGAATCTGCGGGTCCTGGGCGCGGTCACGGTGGGGCTCGTGCTCCTGCTGTCGCCGGGGGCCTTCGCCGCCCCGCCGGAACTGCCGGTGCAGCCCTTCGGCCCGGGCGAGGTGCGGCTGCTCGATGGGCCGTTCCGCCACGCCCAGGATCTGGACGCGGCGTATCTCCTGTCGCTGGAGCCGGACCGGCTGCTGGCGGGGTTCCGGAAAGAGGCGGGGCTTCCGGAAAAGGCGGAGGCCTACGGCGGATGGGAGCGGCAGGGTGTGGCCGGGCACAGCGCGGGGCATTACCTGTCCGCGTGCGCGCACATGGCAAAGGCCGCGGGGGACGCGCGGTTCTGCGGGCGCGCCGCGTACATGGTGGAGGAGCTGGCCGCCTGCCAGCAGGCGAACGGCAACGGGTACGTCGCGGCGATACCGGGCGGCAAGGCGGTCTTTGAAAAAGTCGCCCGCGGCGAGATCGCCTCGCAGGGCTTCGACCTCAACGGCTCCTGGGTGCCCTGGTACACGCTGCACAAGCTCTTTGCGGGCCTGCGCGACACGTACCGGCTTTGCGGCAACGAGAAGGCGCTGGCCGTCGAGCGCGGACTGGCGGACTGGGCGGGGGAGACCACGAAGAGCCTGACGGATGCGCAGTGGCAGACCATGCTCGCCTGCGAGCATGGCGGCATGAACGAGGTGCTGGCCGACCTGGCCGCCGACACGGGCGAGGCGAAATACCTCGACCTGGCAAGGAAGTTCCACCACCGCGCCGTGCTCGACCCGCTGGCAGAAGGCCGCGACGAGCTGCAGGGGAAGCACGCCAACACCCAGATCCCCAAGATCATCGGCTGCGAGCGCATCCACCAGCTCACGGGGGAGGCCCCCTTCAGCGTCATCCCGCCCTTCTTCTGGGAAACCGTCACCCGCAGCCACACCTACGCCATTGGCGGGAACAGCCAAGACGAGCATTTCGGCGCGCCGGGAAAACTCAACGACCGCCTTGGAAAGAACACCTGCGAGACCTGCAACACCTACAACATGGTCAAGCTCACGGACCTGCTGTTCCGGCGCGGGGCGCGCGCGGATCTGGCGGACTACGCGGAGCGCGCCCTGTGGAACCACCTCCTCGCCTCGCAGAACCCCGACGACGGCATGGTCCTCTATTTCCTCACCCTCCAGCCGGGCGGGCAGAAGAGTTTCATGACGCCC
The DNA here is from genome assembly GCA_033813475.1 of Candidatus Hydrogenedentota bacterium. Lineage (GTDB taxonomy): Bacteria > Hydrogenedentota > Hydrogenedentia > Hydrogenedentales > CAITNO01 > JAAYBR01. The sequence goes on along the minus strand of JAPXRP010000199.1, from coordinate 1,241 downwards.
TTTGACAGCTTCACCTGCTGCTCCGGCACGGGCATGGAGAACCACGCCCGCTACGGCGTTCCCCTCTACGCCCGCGATGCCGCCGGGGTGTATGTGAACCAGTTCATCGCCTCCGAGCTGGACTGGGCGGAGAAGGGGCTCCGGCTCCGCCTCGACACGGAGCTGCCCAAGTCCGGAGCCGTCCGCATCACCGTCGGCGCGGCGGCCCCCGTGACGGTGTCGCTCCGCATCCGGCATCCGCACTGGGCCGCCGGACCGCTGGCCTTCGCCGTTAACGGGACGGAAACGCTGGTGTCCCCCGGCCCGGGGGGCTATGCGGATCTGCGCCGGGAATGGAGGGAAGGCGACGTGGTGACGTTTGAGCTGCCCCTCGTCCTGCGGACCGAGGCCATGCCGGACAACCCGAGGCGGGTGGCGGTGTTCTACGGCCCCGTGGTGCTGGCGGCGGATTTGGGCACGGAGGCGGAGAACCGCGAGCTGCCCGTGCTGGTCGCGGACGGTCGCCCTGTCGCCGACTGGCTGAAGCCCGCGGCCGGGGAGACGCTGACCTTCCGCACCGAAGGCGCCGGACGGCCCGCCGACCTCGTGCTCACGCCGTTCCACAGTTTCCACGGGCGGCGGCACACGGTGTACCTCGACCTGTACACGGACGACGAATGGCGCGCCGAGTCGGCCCGGCGGCGGGCGGAGGAGGCGCGCCTGCGCGACATTGAGGAGCGCACCGTGGACCGGCTCCGCATCGGCGAGATGCAGCCCGAGCGCGACCACCGTCTGGAGGGGGAGAAGACCGGCGTCGGGGACTGGAAGGGCAGGAAATGGCGGCATGCCGCCGACGGCGGCTGGTTTGCCTTCGACCTCAACGTGGCCCCGGACGCGTGCCAGGAGCTTGTGGTCACCTACTGGGGCAGCGACGAGGGCGCGCGCACCTTCGACATCCTCGTGGACGGCCAGCGACTCGCCACGCAGACCCTGAACAACGACAGGCCCGGCGACTTCTTCGACGCGGCCTACCGCCTGCCGGAAGAACTCGTCAAAGGGAAGAAGAAAGTCACCGTGCGGTTCCAGGCCCACCCCGGAAACTTCGCGGGCGGCGTCTTCGACGCGCGGGTGATGAAGAGGAAGTGAACCACCGATGAACACCGATAAACAGTGATGAAGAAAAGGCATGAGACGCGTTGCAAAGCCGTTCCCCATCGGTGTTCATCGGTGGTTTCTATTTCTTGGGATATTCAGTGTAGGAT
>JAPXRP010000198.1:0-7735 GCA_033813475.1 Candidatus Hydrogenedentota bacterium | reverse complement strand
GGCACAACCCATATAAGGAGCAAGACCCCATGGAACAGGCAACACGAATCCCGCTGATCGGCGAAAAGGCCCCGTCCTTCACCGCCGAGACCACCCAGGGCATGGTGAAATTCCCGGAGGACTACGCGGGAAAATGGGTGGTGTTTTTCAGCCACCCCGCCGACTTCACGCCCGTGTGCACGACCGAGTTCATGACCTTCGCGTCCATGCAGCCGGAGTTCGAGAAGCTGAACTGCAAGCTCCTCGGGCTGTCCATTGACAGCACCTACAGCCACATCGCATGGCTGCGGACGATCAAGGAGAAGATCTGTTACAAGGACATGAAGGGCCTTGAGGTGGACTTCCCCGTGATCAGCGACCTGACGATGGAGGTTTCGAAGGCCTTTGGCATGCTGCAGCCCGGCGCGAGCAACACGCAGGCCGTGCGCGCCGTGTTCATCATGGACCCCGAGGCCGTGGTGCGCGCCATCCTGTTCTACCCCATGAGCAACGGACGCAACATGGACGAGGTCCTGCGCCTGCTCAAGGCCATGCAGCTCTCGGACCAGCACAAGGTGGCCACGCCCGCGAACTGGCAGCCGGGCGACGATGTGATCGTGCCGCCGCCGGGTTCGTGCGGTTCCGCCAAGGAGCGCACCGCGTCCCCCGGCGAGGGCACCACGGTCCTCGACTGGTTCATGACGCTGAAAAAATGCCCCAAATGACCCCGAAGGAAGCCTGAGATGAAAGTGGCCTTCACCACCAGCGGGGACAACCTCTCCGCGCCCCTGGAGCAGCGCTTCGGACGCGCGCCGAAGTTCCTGGTCTACGACCTGGACAGCGGCGCCTTCGAGGTGGCCGACAACGTGCAAAACCTGAACGCGGCGCAGGGCGCGGGCATCCAGTCCGCCCAGGCCGTGGCGAAGCTGGGGGCCGCCGCCCTGGTCTCCGGACACTGCGGCCCCAAGGCCTTCCGCGTGCTCTCTGCGGCGGGGGTGAAGATTTACCCCTGCGCCGCCGCGACGGTGGGCGAGGCCCTCGAGCAGTATGTCGCGGGCGCGCTGGCCGAGGCCGGCGCGCCGGACGTCGAGGGGCACTGGGTGTGAGCGCCTCCCCCCAACAGAACAAACCCCGCGTCATCGCGGTCGCGTCGGGAAAGGGCGGCACCGGCAAAACGACGGTGTCGCTCAACCTGGCGCGGACCGCGGGCGCGGGGGTGCGGCTCCTCGACTGCGACGTGGAGGAGCCAAACGCCCACCTCTTCCTGAAGGCGGACCTGCTGGCGGAGGAGACGGCGGGCATCCCCGTGCCCCGGGTGGACCCGGCCCTGTGCGACGGGTGCGGCGAGTGCGCGCGGTTCTGCGCCTACAACGCCCTGGCCTGCTTTGGCGGGCCGCCCCTGGTCTTTCAGGACATGTGCCACGGCTGCGGCGGGTGCATGAAGGTCTGCCCCCGCGGCGCCATCACCGAGAAGGACCACCGCATCGGCGCGGTGGAGACCCTGCAGGCCGGAGACATCACCCTCGTGCAGGGGCGCCTCGACGTGGGGCGCGCCATGGCCCCGCCGCTCATCCACGCCGTCAAGCGCCACGCCGCGGGCGGCAGTCTCGTCATCCTGGACGCGCCTCCGGGCACCTCCTGCCCCGTCATCGCCACGCTCCGCGACGCGGACGTCGTGGTGCTGGTGACGGAGCCCACGCCCTTCGGCCTGAACGACCTGGCCCTCGCCGTGGACACGGTCCGCACCCTGGGCCGCCCCTTCGGCGTCGTGGTCAACCGCATGGGCTCCGGCGACGGCCGGGTGCACGACTACTGCGCGCGGGAGAACGTGTCCGTGTATGCGGAGATCCCCGACGACCGGCGGATCGCCGAGGCCTACTCCCGCGGCGAGCTCCTGGTGGACGCCCTGCCGGAGTACCGCCCCCTCTTCGCGGCCCTGCTCGAAACCGCCCTCGCGCGCGCGGAGGGCGCCGCATGAGGGAACTGGTGGTCATCAGCGGAAAGGGCGGCACGGGCAAGACCAGCGTGACGGCGTCGCTCGCCGTTCTCGCGGGGAACGCCGTGCTGGCGGACTGCGATGTGGACGCGGCGGACCTGCACCTGATCCTCCCGCCGCAGGTCCGCGAACGGCACGACTTTTTCAGCGGGAACGAGGCGGTCATCCGCCAGGCCGACTGCGTCGCCTGCGGCGGCTGCCTGGCCCACTGCCGCTACGGGGCCGTGCGCAGGAACGGCCGGGGCGCGGGGGACGCCGTGTTCACCATAGACCCGGCGGCCTGCGAGGGCTGCGGCGTCTGCGTGCGGTTCTGCCCCGTCGGCGCGATTGACTTCCCCGGGCGCAACTGCGGCGTCTGGATGGTGTCCGACACCCGGTGCGGCCCCCTGGTCCACGCCCGCCTCGGGACGGCGGCGGAAAACTCCGGCAAGCTCGTCTCCACGGTCCGCCGCGAGGCGGCGCGCGTCGCGGGGGAACAGGGCCGGGAGCTGGCGATTGTGGACGGTCCCCCGGGCATCGGCTGCCCCGTCATCGCGTCCGTGACCGGCGCGTCGCGGGTGCTGGTGGTCACCGAGCCGACCGTGTCCGGCGAGCACGATCTGGAGCGCGTGCTGGCGCTGGCCGACCATTTCAAGATCCCCGCGTCGGTCTGCGTGAACAAGTGGGACATCAACCCCGGGATGGCGGACCGCATCGAGGGGCGCGCGCGGGAGATGGGCGCCGAGCCTGCGGGCCGCATCCGCCACGACGCGGGCGTCACGCGGGCGCAGCTCCGGGGCCTGTCCGCCGTGGAGACGGACACGCCCGGCGCGGAGGACATCCGGGCGCTGTGGCGGCAACTGGCACTAACGGAGGCATGAGACGCATGGAAACCGAACACGGGGCCTTTTCCCCCACGGCGCAGGAGCACGCGGCCGCGCCGCGCAACTACGGGCCGCTGGAGGACTACAACGGCAACGCGCGGATCACCGGGCCCTGCGGCGACACGATGGAGTTCTGGGTCGCCGTGTGGAACGGCCTGGTGGAGGACGCGTCCTTCACCACGACGGGCTGCGGCTCCTCCCTGGCGGCCGGCAGCATGGCGACCTGCCTGGCGCGCGGGCGCGCCCTGGAAACCGTCATGGGCATCCGGCAGGAGCATGTCCTGGCGGCGCTGGGCGGCCTCCCCGAGGCCGCCCGCCACTGCGCGCTGCTCTCGGCGAACACGCTGCGGGCGGCTTGTGAAGATTACCTTGCCTGGGCGAAGTCCCGGGGCATCGCGCTTGAACCCCCAACGAAAAAGGAGAATGACTGATGCGCATCGCAATCCCCCTGGCGGACGGAAGACTGGCCCTGCATTTCGGCCACTGCGAGCAGTTCGCCCTCATTGACGCCGACCCGGACACGGGCAAGATCCTCTCGCGGGAAAACGTGACCCCGCCGCCCCACGAGCCCGGGCTGCTGCCCCGGTGGCTGGGCGAGAAACAGGTGAATGTCATCCTCGCGGGCGGCATGGGCCAGCGCGCCCTCCAGCTCTTCGACGCCAACGGCATCGAGGTGGTGACGGGCGCCCCCGCCGAGGAGCCGGAGAAGCTTGTGGCGGCCTTCCTCGCCCAGTCCCTGGAAACGGGCCAGAACGCCTGCGACCACTGAGAATAGGTGGACCGCAATGAGGGCTTTTTGGGGTTCCCCCATGAACAGGGCCCTCCAAAGAAACCAACAGAAGGACGGCCGCCGGATATCCGTGAACATCCGCCCCTGTCCGTCACCCCCGCGAAGGCGGGGGTCCATGCCTTGAACGCGCAGGGCAACCCGCTCACGCAAGATGGGTTCCCGTTTTCGCGGGAATGACGGACAGGGTCGGGCGCTCGCGCGCCGGGGTGTCCGTGTCCGTCTGTGGTCTGTCCGTGCGGGTCCGTGGTCATGGGCCCGCCGCAAGGAGCCGGGTGAATGCTGAAAGAAGTCACGATCACGATACTCGTGGACAACCTGGCCCGGGAGGGCCTCGCCGCCGAGCACGGCTTCGCCGTCCTCATCGGGGCGGGTGGGCGGAAAATCCTGTTTGACACGGGGCAGACCGGCGCCGTCCTCGGGGGCAACGCCGACGCCCTCGGGGAGGATTTGTCGGGGGTGGAGGCCATGGTGCTGAGCCACGGACACTACGACCACACCGGGGGGATGCCCCTCGCGCTGGCGCGCGCGCCCGGCGCGGCGGTGTGGTGCCATCCCGGGGTGTTTGCGCCGCGCTGGTCCCTGCGCGACGGCGCGGCCCGCGAGATCGGGATGCCCCCTGCGGCGCAGGACGCATTGACCGCCCTGCCCGTCGGGCAACTGCGCCGGGTGACGGCGCCGGTGCAGGCCGCCCCCGGCGTCTGGATTACCGGACCCGTGCCCCGGGGGAACCCGTTCGAGGACACGGGCTGGCCGTTTTTTCTGGATCCCGAGGGTACGAAGCCGGACTTGCTCCCGGACGACCTGTCGCTGTGGATGGAGACGCCGGAGGGCGTCGTTGTGCTGACCGGCTGCTGCCACGCCGGGCTGATGAACACGCTCATGCTGGTGCGCAACCGGACCGGCGGCCGCCCCCTGCGCGCGCTCATCGGCGGGTTCCACCTGGTCAATGCCGGGGAACGCCGCATGGCGCGCACCCTGGAGACACTTCGCACCCTGAACCCCGTCACCATCGTCCCCTGCCACTGCACCGGCGAGGCCGCCGTCCAGGTCTTGCAGGAGGCCTTCGGCGACAAGGTCACCCCCGGCGCGGCAGGGGAAGGGATGAGGTTCTAATCCCGGACACCGGCGGGGCCTGTGGTATACTCGGAATCTCAATCCTCCCCCCGCACGGAGCCTCCCCCGCATGACAACGCCGCCCGCACACGCCGCCGGTTCCCCGCCGGAAAGCCCCTTTGCGCCGGGGCTGGGGTGGGCGTGGGCGGCGCTGGGGGTGTCCGCGCTGGGGTGGGCGCTGGCGCCGGTGTTCATCCGGTATCTTTCGCCGCATTATGACCCGTACACGCAGTCCTTTGTGCGGTATGCGAGCGCGGCGGCGGCACTGACGCCGTGGTGCGCCGTGTTCTACCCGCGCGAGCTGCGGCAGGCGCTGGGGCGGTGGCGGGCGCTGCTGGCGATCAGCCTGCTGGTGGTGCTGATGCAGACGGCGTGGACGGTGGCGATCTACTCGACAACGGCGACGTCGGCGCAGCTCGTGGTGAAGCTCCAGGTGCCGATGGTGGCGCTGCTGAGCTATGCGGCGTTCCGCGAGGAGCGCGGGGTGATCCGCGACCCGCGCTTTCTGGCGGGGGCGGCGCTGTCGCTGTTCGGGGTGTGGGGGGTGCTGCTGAAGGCGCCGGGCGCGGGGGCGCTGCCGTCGCCGGACCTGTCGTTCTGGCTGCTGATGCTGGTGAACGTGTGCTGGGCGGTCTACATCGTGGCGAGCCGCCACGCGTGCCGCGACCTGCACCCCGTGCCGATGTTCACGGTGGTGGCGAACCTGGTCACGGCGGGCTTCCTGCCCGTGATGCTGTGGAGGGGGGACGCGGGCCAGGTGGCGGACGCGGGGCCGGGGGTGGCGGCGGTGGCGTTTTTGTCGGGGGCGGTGAGCATCAGCCTGTCCCACAGCGCGTTCCACTACGCGCAGGTGCGGCTGGGGGCGGCGTTCTGCACGACGCTGCACCTGCTGAACCCGCTGGCGACCTACGCCGTGGCGCTTGCGCTGTGGCCGGACGAGGCGATGAACGCGGTGCAGTGGGCGGGGGCGGCGCTGCTGATCGGGGGGAGCGCGCTGGTGGTGCGGGCGCGGCGGTCCGGGGACGAGGGGGATCCGGGGCCTACTTGAGGAGGCGGCGGCCCTCGGTGCCCTTGATGCCGGAGATGATGCGCTGGAAGCCCTCCTCGTTGCTGCACGAGGAAATGGCCTCCTCCTTCGTCACGAGCCCCTTCTGGTACAGCTCCACGGCGTACTGGTCGAAGCTGCGCATGTCGCTGTCCACCTCGATGATGCCGTACAGCTTGTCCAGGTCGCCGTCGAGGATGGCGTCGCGGACGATGGGCCGCCCGCCGAGGAGAATCTCCACCGCCGGGATGCGGCCGCCGCCGATGCGCTTGAGCAGGCGCTGGCACACCACGCCCTGGAGGGTGTAGGCGATTTCCTGGCGGATGAGGTCGCGCTCGTTCTGGGGGAAGTAGCTGATCATGCGGTTGATCGTGTCCACCGACGTGGTCGTGTGCAGGGTGCTGAACACGAGGTGGCCCGTCTCCGCCGCGCTGAGGCCCGCGCGGATGGTCTCGATGTCGCGCATCTCGCCGACGAGGATGACGTCGGGGTCCTCGCGCAGGGCGCCGCGCAGGGCGTTGGCGAAGGAGTGGGTGTCGCGCCCGACCTGCCGCTGCGAGATGATGCTCGCCTTGTCCGTGTACACGTACTCGATGGGGTCCTCGACCGTGATGATGTGGCTGCGGCGCCGCTCGTTGATGAAGTCAATCATGGCGGCGAGGGTGGTGGACTTGCCGGAGCCGGTGACGCCGCACACCAAAAAAAGGCCCCGGTGCTTGAAGCAGACCGAGGCGACCACGTCGGGGATGTTCAGCGCGGGGAAGGGCAGCGGCGCCTCGGGGATGAGGCGGATGGCCAGCGCCAAAGCCTTCTGCTTGATGTAGCCGGAGCAGCGCAGGTAGCCGACGCCCACGGCGTGGTACTGGAAGCTCGACTCGCGCTCCGTCTCCAGCAGCCGCATCTCGTCGGGGCCGCCGAGCTGGAGAACGAACTTGCGCATGTCCTCCGCCGTGATGGCGGGGCAGCCCTCCATCGGCTGCAGGTCGTTGTCCACGCGCACGAAGGGGCGGTTGCCCGCGCGCAGGTGGAGGTCCGACGCCTTCAACCGCTTCATCTCCTCGATGAGCACGTTGATGTTGAAGCCGGACTCCATGTACTTCTCGACTTCGAGGCTCCAGGTGGCCGAGCGCAGGGACTTGACGATGAAGTGCTCGACCAGCGCGTCTATCGGAAGGAGCTGCTGAAGCTGGCGCCACTCGAAGGCGGGAATGCCCAGTTTGACGACGCCGTCCTCCAGCTTGACGCGGCAGTTGATGCGCGTCGCGGCGACCCCCTTCTCCAGCTCCTCCTGCGTCACGCCGGCCTTGGGCTTGAAGACGAGCCGCAGGTGGTCTATCCGGTTGGCGAGGTCCGTGCCCCGGATGAACAGGGTGCAACCGTCCGTGTTGAACCGGACTTCCTCCGGCAACCCCGTGGCCTTGATGACTTCCTGCAGGCCGATGCGGAACACGTCCACAAGCGTGCTGTTTGTCTGGCTGCCAATGTACATAGGGTCGTTTCCGTGTTTCTGCGCCCCGTCCGAAGGCACGGCCCGGCCCGGAAAGGCCGGCTCTTGCCCCCGTGAGTGAGGCCCGTCGCGGGGTGCCCAGCCCGGGCACCCGACGGGACGGGAACCGTCACCGGTTCCCGCAGGGTGACGACACGCGGGAAAAGGTATCCTATCACGGGGTCGGCGGGCGATTCAAAGAAAGCACGGATTACGGGGCCGCCGCCCCCGTGAGGCGCCGGACCGCCATCTCCAGCAGGGGGTCGCGCCCCTGGTTGAAATGCGCGTCGAGTTCCGCCGGGCCCAGGGGGGGCACGATGTCCGGCAGGATGCCGCCGTTGTCCCGCGCGTCCGTGGAGACCACCACGCGCCCCGACGCGTCCACCAGCCGCCCGATGGGGTAGTGGACCACATGGCCGCGGGGCATGCGGACCTCCCCGCCGACTTTGGCGAGGGCGCCGTC
>JAPXRP010000197.1:0-7753 GCA_033813475.1 Candidatus Hydrogenedentota bacterium | reverse complement strand
TCCTCGCCGCCCTCGACGCATTCTGCCGGGAGAAGGGGTTCGACGGCGTGGACTACGACTGGGAGTTCCCCGCCACCCGCGAGGAGCACGCCGCCTACGACGCCCTGCTCATCGAGACCGCGCGGGCCTTCCGCCCCCTCGGCAGGGAGGTGACCGTCGCCCTCGGCGCCCTCCAGACCCTCGACCCCGCCGCCTACGCCGCCGTGGACCGCATCCACCTCATGACCTACGACATGGGCGCGCGCCACGCCACCTACGAGGCCGCCACCGCCGCCGTCCGGCGGCTTGTCCGCGACGGCGCGCCCAAAGAAAAAATCTGCCTCGGCCTCCCCTTCTACGGCCGCAAAATGGACCACTCCGACACCGCCCTCGCCTACGCCGACCTCCTCCGCGACCACGCCCCCGCCCCCGCACAGGACGAGGCCGGCGGCTTCTACTTCAACAACGCCGAAACCCTCCGCCGGAAGACCCGTTACGCCCTCGAAGAGGGCCTTGCAGGCGTCATGATCTGGGAACTCAGCATGGACACCCGCGACGAAACCTCCCTCCTCAAAGCCATCACGGACGAAATCGCGCGGCGCGGGGGACAGTGAGAGCGCGAGGATCAGATATGGTGAGGTTGATTAGATGGTAGAAACCTACTAGAATGAGACCATGTGGATTAGAAGGAGATGTGAGCTGTGACAGCAGAGGGTCAAGCAGGGAGCACGGAATCCTATGGGTGGCACTTCAAGCAACACCGGCCGGGCGAAGCGCTGGATGATCCCATTCAGGGAGAGTTCTTTTCCGACGAGGCAATTAGTGACCCCGGGGACTCTTTAATCAGGGAAGGTATCCAGAACTCTCTTGACGCAGCGCAGGGGCCTGAGCCCGTGTTGGTGCGCATCAGGGTATCAGGCCAGCGAAATGCAGCGGATAACGCCTTTCCATTCTTTGACGGCCTATGGGAGCACGTTGGCGCGAAGAAGAGCGGGCTGCGGCAGCAGGCGATACCCGGTCCTCTGAGCACCTGCCCATACCTTCTATTCGAGGATTTCCAGACAACGGGATTGACAGGGGACCCACTGCAGGACTGGCCGACCGAGGGAGGAAAGAACCACTTTTTCCATTTTTTCCGATCAACCGCCCGGTCCGATAAGGGAGAAGGGGACAGAGGATGCTGGGGCATTGGCAAGACGGTTTTTCCGAGATCGAGCGGTATTAATGCTTGGTTTGGCCTGACTGTTCCAGTGGACACAAGGCAACCTTTGCTAATGGGCCGGGTCATCCTCAAGCACCATGAGGTGTCCAGAGCGCGGTACACCCCAAATGGTTTTTTCGGCATTGCCCGCCAGAATGGTGTAGTTGGTCCCGTTACGGATAAGAATGTCGTCAGCGAGTTCATGAGGGCGTTTGATGTCCAAAGGTCTCTGACCGATCCTGGACTAAGCATTGTGGTTCCTTGGTACGAGGAGAAAGATCTTGAGGCGGGCAACCTTGTCCAATCTGTGCTTCGCCATTGCTTCTGGCCCATCCTAGAGGGGAAACTCCAGGTTTGGATCGAAACGCCCCCTGACCGCGAGATCGAAATTTCGCGTGAGACCATAGTTGGCGTTGCCAAGCAGTACGCATGTGACACCGGCCGCACAATGGTCCCCATCGTGACGCTCGCCCAAGATGCAATTAGCGGAAGAGCCATGAGGCACCGTATCGATGTCCCGCCGCCCCCGGGCGCGTATAAGTGGTCAGACGTCCCCAGGGATGAAGAGTGTCTGACGCGTATCCGGGAGGATCTGGACAAGCACTGTGCCATTGCTGTTCATGTGCCGTTCCTTTTGCGTCCTCTTGAGGGCCAGCCCATCGAAACCTACTTTGAGGTCTTTCTGCGCCGTGAAGATGACCTTTGGAGGGATTCACCAACTTTCGTAAGAAGCGACATCACTATCCCAGATGTTAGGGCGAAGGCATCACCGGGAATCTCCGCTCTGGTTGTGATAAGGGAGGAGGCTCTGGCCACAGCCCTGAGGCATGCCGAGAACCCCTCTCATCGCCAATGGCAGACGGATGCAAAACAGGAGGATGGGCGCCGTTTCAAGGACCGTTACAAATACGCTCCCAGCACAATCGAGTTCATTGCCAACAGCGCAAGAGGCATTGTATCATTAATAACTAGCACTGAAAACAAGCCTGATAAGGCTATATTGATAGATATTTTTTCTATTCCTGCACCACAAGATAAAAGTGAGGGCCGTGCTCCGGACGAGGAGGAGCCCAGCAAGAAGCCTGGGGATGGTCCGGACGTGCCGACTCCGCCTGAGCCAAAACCCAAGGCGATTAGCATAGCCCCCCTCGGGGATGGGTTCCTGGTGCGGGGCCGTTCGCTTGCCACTGAGGAGCCGCTGCGTGTGCTGCGTGTAAAAGTAGCGTATCAGGTTACCAGCGGTGACGCTTTCCGAAAGTACCGACCAACAGACTTCGGTTTCGGTAAGGACATACTGACAATATGCGAGGGGGCGGCAATCGTTGCCGCTCATGACAATGTTCTAGTAGCAAGGATTGACCAGCCTGAGTTTCGTATTGAGTGCCGGGGATTTGACCCGCGCCGTGACGTTCGTGTTCGCGCGGAGGCAGGAGGCCAAGATGCCAGTTAGGACACTGAACTATACGGATCGCAAGAGAATACGGCGTGAAGATGCCTGTATCACCTTGTATAACGAAGAAGGTCGCCACTATTTCACTGCCGAACTGGAACTGGCGGGCTATAGGTTGCCGCCCACAAGTTACGTATATGTGGAGGCGTATAGACAGGCACAATATATGCGCTTTTCCTTTGGCCAAGCAGGGGAGCTCGTGGAGCCTAATGACAGATTTCTCTCGAAGTTTGATTCGCCGGATGGGGTGATGTTTCGTGTCAAAGTTGTTCAGGAGCTGCCAAGAAAGGGCTTGCTGATTGCCCAAGCCAGCCAGATTAGGCCTAAGCGACATGATAAGGCTGACGATGATCGCCTTTCCCTGCTGGCAGTTCAGCCAGTCGACTCTCTGGGCGATCAGATCTGGCGGCTGGACTTCAATGATGAACAGGTCATCCTCCTCGTTAACTCCAAACTGGGGGACAAGGACGCGCTTGTGAAGCACCCCACTTTCCGGTGTCTTGTCTATCCTGAAGTAGTCAGGTATGTGCTGATTACCATACTCAAGGGGGACAAATATGACGATCTTGATGACACAAGCAATTGGCGCACCCTGTGGTTGCGTTTTGCCAGAAATCTCGGCGTCATGACGGCCATGCCCCCTGTAACGGATGAAGCAAGAGTAGATGATTGGATTGAAGATGTCGTGGATAAGTTTTGCAGGCAACATCAACTCCTGTCCGCCTACACTGACTTCTGGACGGGGGAGGGGCGGTGATGAATATTCATCGGCTGAATGACCAGGGTATACAGGCTTTTAAGTCTTTCCTTGAATCTCTTGGGACCGATGCTCCTTCCCGCTATCCAATAGCCCTTTTGACGGACGAAGCCTTCACCGAAGAAGTGCAGGAATCTGCCCAAATTGAAGCACAGCGGTTTCAGCGCAAGTATGATGCCGCTCAATACCTGTCAAGTCTGCTGGAAGCGTCAGGATTTGCCAACATTGAGCGCGACGCAGGGCTATGGGCGTGGCTGGCACTTTTCTTCTTCGAGCAGCTGTGCCCGGTGGGTCCATCCGGGAAGCGGCGGCCCGGGGAGTCCGCCCGGTGGTTTCTGAACTGCTCAGGCCGTCGATATTACCGGCATTTGCTCGCCGGTCCTACGCTGATCTACCGCCAACATAAGGACCGACCGGAACGCACGCTTGCCTTGCTCTGTAGCCCTCTCCATCAGACGGCCGATGTGTATCTGGAAATTGCTGACAGCCCTTTCCTTATAAGCAATCCGACAGTCGTTGAAGTCACGACGCTTCTCTACTACGATGCGGAGAAGGGAAGGGTAAAAAAGGGAGTCGCCAGGGATAACCCGGGAGGTGCGAGGAGGTTGGGGGAGGTCCTGTCCCAGTTCGATTGCACATGGGACCTGCATTCCATGACACCCGAGGAGTTACTTGCCATCCTGCCCCGTGAATTTGACAAGTTCAAAGGATAGTGGCGCTGAATGAAACGTTCCACGCATCAACTCCTCAGTTCAACTCCGGGCCCTCGATGCGCTCGCCTTTTAGCTGGCGGGCCTGGTCCTCGGGCTTGAAGGTGCCGTAGAAGAGGTCGTTGGCGTCCATCCAGGTGGTGAGGCGGTCCATGTCTTCGGGGGAGAGGGCGACATCGTGGGGCCCATGGTTTATATTTCAACAACGCCGAAACCCTCCGCCGGAAAACCCGCTACGCCCTCGAAGAGGGCCTTGCAGGCGTCATGATCTGGGAACTCAGCATGGACACCCGCGACGACACCTCCCTCCTCAAAACCGTCACGGACGAGATCGCGCACCACGGCCGAAAATGACCGCCGCGGACCCGGCGCCCCCCAAAACCTTCACGGCTCCGGGACGCCGAGGAACCCGTCGCTCCAGAACACGGGCCGGTGGCCCTTCTCCGTGACCCATTGCAGCGCCGCGCGGACCTTGTCCTTGATCGTCGGCTGGTACAGGTCCAGCTCCTCGCGGAAGTACTGCTCATGGATGAGCAGCTCGACCAGCTCGGAGGTGTGCGGCGACGCGGCGCGCTGTTCCAGCAGCGGCACGATCTCGTCCACCGGGGGGCTGTTGACCACGAGCGCGCAGGGGAGGAAGGTGACGCCCGTGGCGTGGTCGTGCCAGGCGGGCCGCGTGTCCGTCCGGGCGCACTGCTCCGGCGGGAGGTAGTACCCCGTCGTGCAGGCGCCGTTGCTGACGCGGAAGATGCCGATGAGGTTTTCGATGCCCCGGTCGCGCAGGGCGCGCACGCCCGCCGCCGGGCACTCCGCCCAGTGGACCGTCGTCGTGCAGCCCGGCGTGTCCTGTCCGGTGAACCGTCGGATGTGCCCCGTCACCAGGTCGTAGTCGTGGGCGATCTGCGCGTACCCCGCGTTGCGGTAGGGCCGGTCCGGCTTGTCCTGAAGCGCGTGGAAGGTCAGGCGGAGCCAGTCCGCGTTGGCGCGCCACTCGTCCCGCCAGGTGTCCGGCATCTGGGTCAGGTCAAAGCCGTCCGTCTGGTAGTAGATGTTCAGGTGGATTTTCGCGCCGTAGGCCTGGTGCATCTCCCGCCAGAAGGCCAGGTACCAGTGGTCGAAAAGCGAGGGGTACGCCGCCGGGTCCGTGCCCAGGTCCTTCAGGAACTGGATGTTGTCGTCCACCGAGAAGCGGTAGCGCCGGAAGCTCCCCCGGTTCCAGAGGATGCGCGCCTCCGCGCGCGCCCCGTCCGCCTCCGCCACGATCCGCGCGCGCCGCCCCGTCACCGGCACCGTGCAGGTGAACGCCTCCCCGTCCCGCTCCGCCGCGGCGCCGTTCACCCGCACCGCCGCCCCCGCAGGGGCCGTTCCCCGCACCGTCAGCGCGAGCCCCGCCGCGGTCTCCACCCCGTCGTGGCGCGTCACCACGTCCCCGTCGCGGGGGAAGAGCAGCTCAAGGGCCGGCGAGGGCGCCGCGAGGGCAAGGCAGGCAAGAATCCATGCCAGGGCGCCCCAGGGCCCGCGGAACATGCCGCGCCTGCGTGTCCGTCTCATGCGTCCGTCTCCTGGTTGTCCGGCGCGCCGCGCCGCCGGGGGGATCATACCAGCAGCGGGGGCGCGCGCGCCGGTTTGCCGCCGCCGGGGCAAAGAGAACCGCCCCCGGACCGGAATCCGGGGGCGGGAAGAACGCGGGACGCCGCAGGGGCGGCTACTTGTTGAGAATCTTCTCGACGCGCGGGGCCTGGATGCGCTCCATGAGCGGCATCTGCCCGACAAGCGGGCGGGCATAGCGGAGGAAGTCGTCGGTCACATAGTTGCCCTCGGCGTTGATGAAGCTGTCGGGCATCTCGGTGGAGTGGCGCGCGACGGTCTCCAGGGGCGTCAGGAAGTAGGACACGGCGTAGTCGCCCTCGCGCTTGATGGCGACCGAGCCGTCCACGTTGTGCCAGATGGCGTACTGGGCGGCCTTCTCGCCGACCTCGCGGGCCTCGTACTGGTCCACCTCGGACACGCAGCCAAGGAAGGAGCGCTGGAGGTAGCCGAACGTGTCCGACCGGACGCGCTTGATGCCCATGGCCTTCACATGCGACGCGAGCAGGTCGCCCAGGGCGCCCGTGCCGGAAAGCTGGGCGTTGCCGTGCAGGTCCTTCTCGCCGCCCGTGAACGCCGTGATGATGGGCGTGCCGTTCTCGTCCACGATGCCCTCGGAGGCCGCGATGACGCAGCGGCCGTACTTCTCGTACACCGCCTTCACGTCCGCCAGGAACTTCTCCTTCACAAAGGTGCGCTCGGGCAGGTAGATGAGGTGCGGGCCGTCGTCCGGGTACTTCTTCGCCAGGGCGCTGGCCGCGGTGAGGAAGCCCGCGTGGCGGCCCATGACGACGGCGATGTACACGCCGGGAATGGCGCGGTTGTCGAGGTTGGCGCCCGCGAAGGCCTGCGCCACGAACTTCGCCGCGGAGCCGTAGCCCGGGCAGTGGTCCGTGACCTTCAGGTCGTTGTCAATGGTCTTGGGGACGTGGATGACGCGCAGCTCGTAGCCCGCCTCGTGCGCCTGCTCGTTCACGATGCGGCAGGTGTCCGCGCTGTCGTTGCCGCCGCAGTAGAAGAAGTAGCGGATGTTGTGCGCCTGGCAGGTCTGGAAGATCCGCTTGCAGTACTCCACGTCCGGTTTGTCGCGCGTGGAGAGCAGCCCGGCCGACGGCGTCGCCGCGACGGCCTCCAGATTGTGCGTCGTGGCCTCGGTCAGGTCGAGAAAGTTCTCGTTGATGATGCCGTTGACCCCGTGGAGCGCGCCGTAGACGTGCGTGACCTGCGGGAACTTGCGGGACTCGAGCACCGCGCCCACCACGCTCTGGTTGATGACCGCGGTCGGGCCGCCGCCCTGGGCGACCAGCACTTTTCCTTCGAGCTTGGCCATGGATAACTCCTCCTGGACTGTAGGGTTTTCCCCCTGGAGTGCCGGGAATTCGCCGGTGAAACACGGCGTCAAGGGGTGCCGTATTATCGCACGCCGCCCCGAAAGGGCGCAACCCGCCGGTCAGCGCGCGGCCTGGGCGGCCCGCGCGGCGGCCTCGCGCGCGGGGCCGGCCTGCCCCTCGGGGGCCAGGGCCGCCGCCCGCTCGTAGGCGGTCGCCGCCTCCCCGCGCCGCTTCTGCCGCTCCAGCGCCAGGCCGAGGCAGAACCAGGCGTGGCGCCGCGCCGGATCGGCCGCCGTCATTCCCGTCCACAGCGTCTCCAGCAGCGCCAGCTCGCCCCGCGCCGCATGAACCCGGTCCAGGAACGCGTAGGCGGCGTAGTCTTCGGGCGTGAGGTCCGTTGCCTCCCGCGCCGCCGCCAGCGCGCCCTCCATGTCCCCCAGCGCCTCCAGGGCCCGCGCCTCCCCCGTCTTCGCCCCCGGCGCGCGCGGGTCAGCCTTGACCGCCCGCCGGAAATCCTCCAGCGCCTCCGCGGCGCGCCCCGCGTCCAGCCGGGCGGTGCCCCGCGCCGCCAGGACGCGCGCGAGGGCGGCGGGCGCCTCCGGCAGCGTGTTCCCGTCGCCGTCCGCGGCCGCGGCCCGCTCCAGCGCGGCGACCGCGCCGTCGGAATCGCCAAGGCGCTCGCGTGCCCCCCCCAGGTGAAGCCATACCCGCCGCGCCTCCGGGAGCGCGGCCGCGATC
>JAPXRP010000196.1:0-7779 GCA_033813475.1 Candidatus Hydrogenedentota bacterium | reverse complement strand
CCTTTGACGCGGGCGACGCGGGCTACCATGTCCGCCGGTGGCTGTGGGCGGGGGCGTGGGACATGTTTCTGGACCGCCCGGCGACCGGTGTCGGGCTGGGCGATTTCGCCCGCGAAAGCCCCTGGCATCTGGGGCGGGTGCTGTGGGCGGACGGCGGCGGGCGGCACACGCACAACGAGCTGCACGCGGACAACGCCCACGGTGAGCCGCTCCAGTTTCTGGCGGAAAACGGCCTTATGGGGGCGGCGGCCCTGGCCGGGCTCGCGGCCTTCTGGTTCTGGAACCTGCGCCGGGGCCGTCTGCGCAGGCCTTCCGCCGGGGCCCTTGGCGCGCTGGCCGCGCTCGCCGTGTTCTGCTGCATGAACGCGGGCCTGAAGAGCGTTCCGCACGCCTGGGCGGGGCTGCTGCTGCTTTGCGGCGCCGGCACCCAAAGGCCGGCGGAGACGGCCGTTTCCGGAAGGCGGGCAGGGGAGACGGCCCTCCGGGGTGCGGCGGCGTTCCTGGTGTGCGCGTCGTCCGCGGGATGTTTCTGGGGCGTGGCGTTTCCGAGCCGGCTGCTGCGGCATGCGGAGGACCTTCATCTTGCGGGGAATCCGGGGGCCGGCGCGGCGTATCACCGGGTGTTTTCGCGCGCCTGGCCGCCGCCGCAGTCCTGGGAGGACCACGCCATCCTGCTGCTTGCGGCGGGAAGGCCCTCCGAGGCGCTTGGCCGTCTGGCGGCGGGCCGGCGCGACACGGACACGGGCAGGCTGCATCTGCTGCGGGCGGAGGCGCTGCACGCCCTGGGCCGGGGGGGGGAGGCGCGGGCGGCGGCGGTGGAGTGTGTCTTCCGGTGGCCGGGCAACGCGCGCGCGTGGGAGATTCTGCGGGCCGCGGGGCGCCCCGGGGAATGGGCGCGCTGGCAGGAGCGGCGCCGGGCGCGGGAGGCGTCCGGGGGGTTATAGGAACTCGGGGATAAGCAGGCTCTGTATGATGACCCGGGCGGCCCTGTTTCCGGGGCCCTCGACGACGATCCGGTACTCCCTTCCCGGTTCGACCTCGAAGAAGCGGGTGTACGGGCGCTCTTTCACATAGTCAAACACGCGCACCCCCGAGTCGTCGTAAATCTGGAATTTAATCTCGGAGACCTCCGCCTCCGGCACGACCACAAAGGCGACGGGCCCCGCCCGCCTGTCCAGCCACGCCGACCCCGTCTCGCGCCAGACAACCCGCCTCTCCCAGGGCATGGCCTCGTCCGGCATCTGGTACATGCCCGGATCGCGGTGCTGGCCCGTGTCGCCGATGTGGCGGGCGACGTTGCGCAGCTCGCGCAGCGGATTGACCGGCATGCCGAGCTGGAAGGACTCCGACGCGAAGAAGAGCAGCGCGCCCGTGATGAAGACCAGGAGGTACTGGATGCCCCAGGCGGCCACCGCTTTGGCGGGCGCCAGCCCGAACAGCGTGAGCGTCAGCACCAGCGACGCCAGCGCGGGCAGGAGCAGCGCGAGAACGTTTCCCGGGTGGGGAAGGAAGGTGAGGGCGTAGCCCAGGGAGCCGAGAAAAACGGCGGAGAGATTCACCACCACGGGCGGGGCCGGGCGGGGCTGCCGGACCAGCCGCAGGGCCAGGCGCAGGATAAGCGGCCACAGGAAGATCACGGCGATGCCGGAGAATATCCGGCTGGCGGGCATCTGGCGCGCCCACACATCCGCGAGAGTCGCAACGGGCCGGGGGTCCTCCACGGCGGCCCCCGCGTCGCGGAGCATCAGCACAGTGCCGTAGCCCCCGGCCAGCAGGAGCAGCCCGACCATCGCCACCACGGCGACGGTGGCGGTTTCGGGACTCAGGGCGACGGACTTCGCATGGGCGGCCTCGGCGGCGCGGGGGACCGGCGTCTTGACGCCCCGGCCGCCCTCCCCGCACTGCCAGCATTCCGTGGCGTCGTCCAGGTTGGAGGCCCCGCAGACGGGGCAGACCTTCGTGGCCCCCGCAAAGGCCAGCGCCTTCGGGGGCTTGTTGCGCTTGGTGCGCTCCGCCGCCTTGCGCTCGCTGCGTTTCAGCCGCTCCAGGGCCTTCTCCGCCAGGGGATGGTCGGGCTGCGCGTCCCGGATTTCCTGCCAGACCGTGCGGGCGCCCGCGTAGTCTTTGAGCGTCTCCAGCACCCGCGTCATCTGCTCCTTGAGCGACAGCTCGTCCGGCCAGCGGTCCAGGGCGTCGCGGAGCTCTTCGAGGGCCTCCTCGTTTTTCCCGAGCCGGTAATAGGTCGCCGCCAGGTACCGGCTGACGTTCAGTTTCGGCTCCCACTCCCTCTTGAGCAGCTCCAGATGTTCAAGCGCCTGCTCGTACTCCCAGGCGGCGTAGAATTTCTTCGCCAGCTTCCAGCGCTCCTCGTGGTCGCCGGGGTTCCGGTCCAGATGGTCGAGAATGTCCCAGATTTCCGCCATGAATGGCCTTCTTTGCGCGCCCGGGTCCGCCCCGGCGGGGGTCAGCGCTTTCCGTCTTTCTTCCGGTTCTTCCTCTTTTCAGACGCCGTTCGGCGCCTCCGCATTCGGAAGGCCGCCTCGTTGATGCCCCAGGACACCACGCCGCCCAGGATGGCGGCCATGAAGGCCGCGGAGGAGAGCTTCGTCGCCGGGGGCATGGTGGAGTAGGTGTAGGCGTAGAGAAACCGCGCGCAGGGCCAGAAAAGGAGCAGCGAGACGGCCGCCCAGAGCAGCCATCCCCGCACATCCTCGTTTTTCCAGGCCTTCTTCAGGGCGG
Organism: Candidatus Hydrogenedentota bacterium; assembly: GCA_033813475.1. Classification (GTDB taxonomy): domain Bacteria; phylum Hydrogenedentota; class Hydrogenedentia; order Hydrogenedentales; family CAITNO01; genus JAAYBR01. Next base: position 5,040 of record JAPXRP010000196.1, on the reverse strand, counting down.
CGGACCACTTCGGCATGCGCTGTCACTCCATGTCTTCGTTTTTGACGGCGGCGTCGGGGACCAGCATGCGGAAGCATGCCCCGGACGCCGAGGGGGCCAGCACCAGGCTGCCCCCGTGTTCCTTGAGAATCTTCTCGGACGTGGCAAGGCCGAGTCCGGTGCCCCGCCCGCCCTTGGTGGAGAAGAACGGCTGGAAGAGATTCTTCCGTATTTCCGGCGGCACGCCCGCGCCGTTGTCCGCCACCAGGATCTCCAGGGCGCCGCACGGGGTGACGGACGCGGTGAGGCGCACCCGTCCGCCCGTCTCCGGCAGCGCCTCCACGGCGTTCTGCAGCAGGTTCAGCAGGCAGCGGAAAATGCCGTCCTCGTCAATGGAAACAGGGCCGGAAACCCCCTCCAGGTCGAGTTCCAGCGAGGCGTTCCGGGCGGCCAGCCCGTCCCTGACCGAGTGGGCGGCGTCGCGGACGAGGGCCGACAGGTCGGCGGGGCGCCGGACGGGGACGCGGGGCTTGGCGAAGGCCAGCATGTCCTGCACGAAGCAGGACATGCGCGCCACGTTCCGCTTGAGGACCGGCCAGGTGCGCAGGGCCATCTCGGCGTTGTCCCGGTCCAGGGCCATCTGGATGAGTTCCGCGCTGCTGCCCAGGCCGGTGATGATGTTCTTGATATGGTGGGTGAGGCCGGCGATGGCCTCGCCGATGGCGGCGAGGCGCTCGTTGCGGATCTGCTGGCCGATGAGGCGCGCGTTGACCACCGCGGTCGCGGCGACGCTGGAGAACATGGCCATCACATGCGCGTCCATCTCGGAGAACGCGTCGCCGCCCACCTTGTTCACCACCTCCAGCACGCCGATGAGGCGGTCGCGGTCCATCATGGGCACGGCCAGCAGGCTGCGCGTCTGGAACTGGGAGGCCGCGTCCGCGTCGCTGAAAAAACGGGGGTCTTTGGTGACATCGGGCACCGAAACCGCGCGGCGGGTCTGCGCGGCGAGCCCGGCGATGCCCTGGCCCATCTTCAGGCGCACCTCGCGCTTGAGGGCGTCCTGGTCGCCGCTGTCGCCCAGGGCCACCTGAAAAAACAGCTCGTCCGTCTCCGCGTCGTACAGCATGACGGACGCCGCCTCGGCCGAGGCGACGGTGCGGCTCTCCTCGCTGATGCGGACCAGCAGGGCGTCGGGGTCCATGATGGCGCCCAGCAGGGAATGCACGCGGTACAGCGCGCCCACGGCGCGCCGCATGTCCTCATGCGAGGCGCCGTCCAGCCAGGGAAAGCCTTCTTGAAGGGGTGTGCTCATCGCGCTCCGGGGGGCCGCCGGTGTTTCCAGTCCGCATCCACCGCACTGAGAGCATGATAAAGGACATCGCCGACGGCCTTCAAACTCTCCGCGCGCACCCGGTCCAGGGTGTCCTCCGCCGAATGCCGCAGGCGCCGGTCGGAGGTCAGCGACCCCCCGTAGGAGAGGTCAGCCACCCCCAGCGCGGGCAGGCCCGCCCCCCGGAACGCCAGCACGCTCCCCCTTGCGGGCCGCTCCAGATGGAGAAAATGGCCGCCGTAGCCCAGCCGCAGGGCGGTCCGCCACACCGCGTTCCCCAGCCAGCGGGGCGCGCCGGGATCGCGCATGATCCCCAGATAGGCGTCGCCGATCCCGTCCACGGTGACGGCCGCCGCCACCCGGTCAAACACACCCAGTTCCCGCAAATGGTCCGCAAAGGCCCGGCCCCCGGGCGGCCCGTCGTTCGCCGCCGCCGCTTCCGGAAGCTCCTCGCCGTCCAGCCACACCACCCACACCGAGCAGCCCTTCCGCTCCGGGCCCAGCGTCCGCGCCATCTCCAGCAGCCAGGCCGTCTCCGCGCCGCCCCCGTTCGCCCCGACAAAGGCGAAGCCGTCAACACGGCGGGTGTCATAGTGGCCCGCCAGCACGATGACGCCGTCCAGGTCGCCCCGGCACTCGGCAAACAGGTTCACCAGGCGGACGGGGCCCTCCGGGCCCGGGGCCTCAAAGGCCTGCTCCCGCACCGCCAGCCCCGCCGTCAGCAGCTCCCCGCGCAGGTGGTCGCGCAGCGCGGCGGCGGCCTCCGACCCCGCCGGGCGCGGCCCCAGCCCGACAACATGCTCCAGGCCGGCCCAGACCCGTTTCTGGTCAAAGGGCGAACGCGATTCGGCGACCTTCACCAGCTGCGCCTCCACCGGCTGCACGGCCTGCCGGAGCATGAGGGACACCGCCCACAGCAGCACGAAGATGCCGATCCCAAAAACGGCGATGAACTTGATCGCCGACGGGCCGTTCTGGTTCATCGTCCGGTTCCCCGCGGTTTTCGGCGGCCCCCGCACGGGGTCCCCGCCGCAACAGCCTACCGCCCCGGCCCGTCCGGAATCCAGCGGCGGGGCCGCGGTTCTGGCGGCGTGAAACGCGGCGTTTCCGGATGGTATGCTATCGCCCGGCCGCCGGGGGTGTCCCTGCGGCGGTTTTCGGTCGTCAGGGGCGGCGCCGCGCGCCGCCAACGCGGGGATATTCTCAGCCATGCGCAACCCGGGCATCATCGAGCGGTACAGAAGCCACATGCCGGTGTCCTCCGACACCTGCGTCATCACGCTGAACGAGGGGTCCACCCCGCTGGTCGCCGCGTACGCCCTGAGCGCCGCCATCCATCCCCGCCTGGAGATGTACCTGAAGTACGAGGGGCTCAACCCCACCGGGTCCTTCAAGGACCGCGGCATGACCATGGCCATCACGAAGGCCGTGGAGGAGAAGTACGAGGTGGTCATGTGCGCGTCCACGGGCAACACCTCCGCCTCCGCGGCGGCCTACGCCGCCCGCGCGGGCATCCAGTGCGCCGTCCTCATCCCCGAGGGCAAGATTGCCTTCGGCAAGCTCTCCCAGGCCATGGTCCACGGCGCGAAGGTCATCCAGATCAAGGGCAACTTCGACGACGCCCTCAACCTCGTCCGCAAAATCTGCGACAATTTTCCCATCGCCCTCGTGAACTCCGTCAACCCCTACCGCATCGAGGGGCAGAAGTCCGGCGCCTTCGAGATCCTCGACGACTTCGACGGCGTCGCCCCGGATTTCCAGGCCATGCCCGTCGGCAACGCGGGCAACATCACGGCCTACTGGAAGGGGTACAAAGAGTACAACGCCTGCGGCAAGAGCGACAGCCTGCCGAAGATGCTCGGGTTCCAGGCGGCGGGCTCCGCGCCCATCGTCCTCGGCCACCCCGTCGAGAAGCCCCAGACCTACGCCACCGCCATCCGCATCGGCAACCCCGCCAGCTGGGCCTCCGCCGTCGCCGCCCGCGACGAGTCCGGCGGGCTCATTGACATGGTCACGGACGACGAGATCCGCGAGGCCTACAGCCTCCTCGCCCGCACCGAGGGCGTCTTCTGCGAGCCCGCCAGCGCCGCCAGCGTCGCCGGCGTCATCAAGCTCGCCAAGCAGGGCTACTTCGACGCCGTCACCCCCCGCACGGGCGACCGCCTCCGCCTCGTCTGCATCCTCACCGGCCACGGCCTCAAGGACCCGGACAGCGCCATCGCCTCCGCCCAGCAGCCCCACACCGTGGACGCCGTCGAGGAGGCCATCCTCGAGATCCTCGGATACACCGCCCCCGCCGGGGTGTGAGGTGTCCCGTCATTCCCGCGAAAGCGGGAATCCATCTTGGGGCAGCGGATTGCGCCGCGCGTCAAAGGCATGGACCCCCGCTTTCGCGGGGGTGACGGCCAAGTGCGTCGGCTTTATGGTTTCGGGAGGAGAGGTCTATGAAAACGCAGGTCACGTTCCGTTCCGACGCCTTCCCGCCCTATGACGGCGAGGAGGAGGAGATCAACCCCGGCCTCTGGGGGAAACGCCTCGCCGAGTATCTCGTGGAAAAACTCGGGGAGAGGGGCATCGGCACCGACGGCTATGTCACCGAGGACTGGGGCTGCTACCTGCCCGTCACGGTGAACGGCACCCGGCTCGCCGTCTGCTGCGGGCACCACGACGATGACGACGATCAGTTCCTCTGCTTCACCGACCCCGCGACGCCGGTGGTCCGGAAACTTTTCCGCAAAGTGGACCTGACCGAACCGCTGGGACGGCTGGTCGCGGTTCTGGACGAAATCCTCGCGTCAGACCCCGGCATCCGCGAGGTGGCGTGGGAAGAGCCCGGCCGGTAGGACACTTTACATTTCCACCCCCCGGCGGAGGGCGGCGTAGGAGGCGTTCAGCAGTCTTTCGACGGCGGGCCAGTCGGCGTTTGGACCGCCCGCGTCGCGGAGGGCTGCCGCCTGCGCGCGGAGGACGCCCGCCTGGAGTATCTCGGCGTTGCTGCCGCCGTAGAGGAGCGCGTAGAGCGCGGCGATCAGGGTGCCCACCTGTTCAGGGCTGTTCTGGCCCGGGGTACGGCGGGCGACCCACCAGGCCAGTTCGGCCCGCGCGGCCGCCTGGGGGTCCCAGTCTTCGCCGGCGGCCTCCCCGAGGCGGGCATAGGCCGTTTCCAGTTCCGACAACACCTCCGCCTCGCGACGTCCCTCGCGGTCGCCCGCGAAGATCATGGCCCCCCGCGCCATGGGCTCGATGATCTCCCGGGCGGTCCACAGGGAGACGCCCATCTGCTCCCGCAGGAGCGCCGCCATCTCCATCGCCAGATCGGTGGGATTCCGCGTGTAATAGGCCTGCCACATCCGCGTCTCCGACGCTGCCAGCCGCGCCGGGTCAAAATCGCGGTTCAGCCCCCGGTTGTGAAAGCCGACCCGCCAGACCACCCCGCCCCCCAGCAGCAAAAGCGCGATCAGCACACCCAGGACGACGCTCTTTTTCGAAAGACGCATCGAACACACCTCCCTGTCTGAGGCCGCAGGAAACTGCCGCATCCCAGTGTAAGCGCACCGCGCCGCCTCCTTCCACATCACCCCAGGGCAATCGCACTAAGATCCGCCCACCCTTCCTGACAAAGAGTTCTTTCGTCCCCTGTTCCTTGTTCTCTTCAACGCTGAAAGCGTTGCCGAATATAGCCCAGGGCAGGCCGCCGCCCGAAGGGCCAGGCCTGCCCTGGGTTGCCC
>JAPXRP010000195.1:0-7811 GCA_033813475.1 Candidatus Hydrogenedentota bacterium | reverse complement strand
GCCTTGCCGTCCTGCATCATCGCCTCGATGCAGTAGGTGTGGTCGGCCCCGGCGAACTTCTCGGTCTCGGTCTTGCGCCCCACCACCACCGGCATGGCCATGTATTCCTCGGCGAACCGCCGGTACACGTTCACCATTTTCATCGTCTCCTCCTCCGCCTCCTCATGGGTCGCGTGGGCCGTGTGCCCCTCCTGCCAGAGGAACTCCGTCGTCCGAAGGAACAGCCGGGTGCGCATCTCCCACCGGCACACGTTCGCCCACTGGTTGATCAGGATCGGCAGGTCGCGGTAGGAGTTGATCCAGTTCTTGTAGGTGGACCAGATGATGGTCTCGGAGGTCGGGCGGATGGCCAGCGGCTCCTCCAGCTTCTTGCCGCCGCCGTGGGTGACCATGGCGCACTCGGGCGCGAAGCCCTCCACATGCTCCGCCTCCTTCTTCAGGAAACTCTCCGGGATGAACATGGGGAAGTAGGCGTTGACGTGGCCCGTCTCCTTGAACATCCGGTCCAGCCGCTGCTGGATCCGCTCCCAGATGCCGTAGCCCGTGGGCCGGATGACCATGCACCCCTTGACCGGGGAATAGTCGGCCATTTCCGCCTTCAACACGATGTCAATGTACCACTGGGAATAGTCGTCCGAGCGCTTGGTGATGCCTTTGGTCATGGGAGGGGATTTCCTTCAAAGCAGCAGGTTGGAATCACAAAATCAATGGCGGAATGGTAGCACACGGCGGCGGTTGGCCGCCACCCGCCCCCATCTAACAGTTCACGCCGGAACGGGTTGCGGCACCCCGCCCCCCGGATTGATGGATTTGCGGAATATGCGGGCGGGTCGCGGGGTTTACAAGGCGAGTAGAGCTGTTGCCGCTTGTTTCAGGCACGCGAGACATCGCCAACCAAGGAGGGAAGAGAGATGGCCGCCGCCCACCCTGTGATGAAGGTTCTGAAAAGCGCTTTTGACTTCGTGGAGGCGAAAAACGGCTGCTGGAACCATGACGAGTGGGAGGCCTTCTGCAAGGGCGCCCACGACAGCGGCATCCAGCTCTTTCCGGAGAACGAGGCGGCCCTCGGCGCCATCCTCGAAAATGTCCGCCAGTTGTACCTGGCCACCCCCGCCGCGCCGGCGCCAAAGAAGTGCGCCGCCCCCCGCAAGGCGGCGCCCCGCAAAAAAAAGGCCGAGTAGCCCCCCGTTTTGCCGCAAAGACGCTCCCCGGGTGAAACTTTTCTTCGCGTAACCCGGTCTGTTACGCTAGAAAAAGGCCGCGTTATCTCCCGGCAGTCCCTTGGGTGGGGCCAGGGGTGCGTTGCCGATGAAACCCCAACCTGTTGAACCAGAAGGAGTTGAACATGACCAAGCTGTGCGTGCGTTTGCTGATTTGCGGCCTGATGATCGGAATGGTGGCCGGGTGCGCGACGACCCCCAAGAAGAGCGATGATGACCTGATCAAGGAGACCGTCGCGACGGTCAAGACCGCCCTTGAAGCCAAAGACATTGACCTGCTGATGACCGCCTTCTCCGACGACTTCTCCCATCCGGAGCTGGCCGGGGGCAAGGAAGAGGGCCGCGAGATGCTGGAGATGGCCGTGGACGCGGGCTACGCCGACGACGGCGAGGTCTCCATCGTGGACATGGAAATCACCAAGAACGACGACGGCACCGCCTCCGTGTACCCGATTGACCTTTCGGGCCCTCCCGGATCCATCAGCGTTGAGCTGGTCATGAAGAAGGAAGCCGATGTGTGGCGGATCGTCACCGTCAATCCCGACGGCATGTGATAACGACCCGGACATCCGGCCGGCACACCCGGCCAGGGTGTCAGACCCATCCTCCGAAGCCCCGCGTCCCCCGGACGCGGGGTTTTCCTATTGCTCCGACGGGCCGGGGGCCGAGGCCAGCACATCAAGGAGGGCGGCCACGGAGGGATCATCCCACTTGGCCGGGCCGGAATGTTTCAGCGCCAGCGCGCCGTGGCGGTCAATAATGCAGGTGGACGGGACGCCGGCCCCGTAGACAGCGGGGAGGGTACCCTCGTGCCGGTACACCGGGAATTCCGCAGTGTATCCCGCCAGTGCCCGGCGCACATCGTCCGCGCCGCCCAGGGCCACGGAGACAAAGGCCACCGCGGACCCTTCGGTGAGGCGGTGCAGGGCGTTCAACCCCTCCAGTTCCGCCAGGCAGGCGGGGCAGTTGGGGCTCCAGAAATGCAGAAAGACCGGACGCCCCCGGAATTCCTCCAGCGTGCCGGTGGTCCCATCGGGCCTCGCCAGGGTCAGGGAGAAGTCGGCCTGCACCCCGAGGGTGACGGGCGGGGCGGCGAGTTTTGCGCGCTTGGCGGCGATGATCTGCTTCTCGAAGACCACGGACGCGGCCAGCGCGCCGCCCGCCAGCGCGGCCACGGTGAGCACGCCGCCCGTCAGGCAGCCCCATAGAAAAGGACGGCGCCGGGAAGGGGAGGGGAGGGGAGTCGTTTCGGTTTCAGTCATTGGATGCGGGCCCCTCTTCTTCCCGGTCGCGCTCGTCGAGACTTTCCAGATAGGCGCGGAAGCGGGCCTCGTTTCCCCGGTCGGTGGGGTGGTAAAAGGTTCCCCGGTCCACGCCGTAGTCCTGCGGGGTGTATCCTCCGGGGAAATCGTGGGGATACTTGTAGCCCCCGCCGCGGCCCAGCCGCTTCGCGCCCCTGTAATGCGTGTCCCGCAGATGGTTCGGCGCGTCGGTCGTGCGCTCCTCGCGCACCCGGGCGAGGGCGGCGTCAATCCCAACGCAGGCCGCGTTGCTCTTGGGCGCGCAGGCGACATGGGTGGCCGCCTGTGCCAGGATGATCCGCGCCTCCGGCATGCCGATGAACTCGCAGGCCTGCCACGCCGCCGTCGCCGCCACCAGCGCCATGGGGTCGGCGTTCCCCACGTCCTCCGCCGCGGCGATGCAGATGCGGCGCGCCACGAAGCGGGGCGTCTCCCCGGCCTCCAGCATGCGCGCCATCCAGTACAGCGCCGCGTCGGGGTTGCTGCCGCGCATGCTCTTGATGAAGGCCGAGGCGGCGTCGTAGTGCTCGTCCCCCGTGCCGTCGTAGTGGAGCATCTTGCGGGCGATGCACTCCCCGGCGACCTCCTCGGAGATCGCCAGGCGGTTGTCCTCGACCGGCGTGGTCAGCAGCGCCACCTCCAGGGCGTTCAGGGCGCGCCGCGCGTCCCCCTCGGCGTACCGCGCGATGTGCGCCAGCGCCTCCGGCGCGGCGTCCACCGTGACTTCCGGAAACCCGCGCTCGGGATGGGCCAGCGCCCGCTCCAGCAGCCGCACCAAATCGGCCTCCTCCAGCTTGCGGAACTCGAAAATCTGCGAGCGGGAGAGGAGGGGGGACACCACGGAGAAGAACGGGTTCTCCGTGGTCGCGCCGATGAGGACGATCTTGCCGTTCTCGACATCCGGCAGGAGGGCGTCCTGCTGGGCGCGGTTGAACCGGTGGATTTCGTCCACAAACACAATCGTCTTCTGCCGCGTGTGGACGCGCCGCTGGTGGGCCGCGGAGATCAGCTCGCGCAGCTCCTTCACCCCGGCGGTCACCGCGTTCAGCGGCTCAAACACCGACTTGGTCCGCATGGCGATGAGCCGCGCCAGCGCCGTCTTCCCGCAGCCCGGCGGGCCGTAGAGGATGAGCGAGGTGACCCGGTCGGCCTCGATGGCCCGGCGCAGCGGCTTGCCCGGGCCCAGGATATGCTCCTGGCCCGCCAAGTCGTCCAGCGAGCGCGGGGCCACGCGCCGCGCCAAAGGCGCCTCGCGCTTTAGGCGGTCCGCCGCGCTGTGTTCAAAGAGGTCTTCCGACATGGCGGCATTGTAGCCCCCGGACCGCCGCCGCTTCCATCCGGGGAAACGGACTGGTGTATACTAACGGCCCCGGGGGCGGCGGCGGAACTCATGACGGGAACGCAGTGAAGAAACGCGGTTTTAGACGGCAGGCGCAGCTCGTGGCCGGTCTTGCGGTGAGCGCGGTGCTGCTGTGGTGGCTGTTCAAGGACACCAACTGGGCCGAGGTGGGGCGCGTCGTGCGCAACGCAAACCTGCTGTGGCTTGCCGCGGCGGTCGGACTCGTGCTTGTGTCTTTTGTCGTGCGGATTTTCCGCTGGCGGGCGCTGGTCGCGGTGGACCCCGCGCCCTCGTTCATGAAGCTCTTCAACGCGACGCAGATCGGCTTCTTCGCCAATTTCGTGCTGCCCGCGCGGCTGGGCGAGGTCATCCGCGCCGTGGTCCTGTCCCGGGGCACGGGCATCCCGGTGTCAAAGTCCCTGGCCTTTGTGGCCGTGGACCGCATCACGGACCTGGTCGGTCTGGCCGGCACCCTGGTGTTCACCGTGGTCTTCTTCCATCCCACCGAGGCGATCTATCTGCCCCAGGAGATGCGCGGCCTGTACGACGGCCCCATCTCCGCCGTTCTGATCCGCCGGGCCTGCCTCGGCGCGGCGGCGGCCATTGTGGCCGGCTTGATGGGGGCCTTCGCGCTGGCCGCCTCCCGCGGTCTGGCGGAGCGGGTTTTCCGGCGGACGGTGGGGCACTTTTCCCCCGCCCTGGCCGGCCGCCTCACCGCGCTGGCCGGCCATTTCACATCGGGCATGGCCGTGGTGCGGTCCCCCTGGCGGATGGCCCGCGCCTGCGGAATCAGCCTCGTTCTCTGGGCGGTCTTCGCCCTCACCAACTGGTGCGCCTTCATGGCCCTGCGCCTGGAGGTGCCCTGGTACGCCCCCTTTGTCACCCTTTCCCTGCTGGCCGTTTTCATCAGTCTGCCCGGGCCGCCGGGCTTCATCGGCCCCTATCATGTCGCCATCGCTGGCAGCCTCCTGCTGGTGAACCCGGCGATGAACGTGGACGAGGCGCGGGCCATGGCGATCATGGCGCACCTGCTCAACCTGCTGCCCGTGGTGCTGGTCGGGGTGTGGTGCCTGTCGGCGGAGAATGTCAGCCTGGCCCAGGTGAAGGAGACGGGGGAGAGCCTCGCGGAGGCGGAGGAGGGTCCCGGGGGGGGGGAGCCGGCGCCCCCGGAATAGGCGCTCAGCGGCCTTTTGGCTTTTTGGGCTTGGCGGCCTGGGCGGCGCGGGCCATGTCCCGCTCCATCCGGGAGATGCCGCGCTCCGCGCTGGCGGCCTGCTGCGATCCCGGCTCCGCCGCGATGATGCGCTCGTAGGACGCGATGGCCGCCGAATAATTCCCCACCTGACGCTGGGTCTCGGCAAGCTGGGAAAGGGCCGCCAGGTTGCCCGGCCGCAGCGCCACCGCCTGCTCATACTGCGCGAGCGCGTCCCCGTACTGGCCCAGGCGGCGGTAGGTGTTGCCCATTTGCAGATAGGCCGCCGGGTCGCCGGGCGCCATCGCCGCCGCCGCCTCGTATTCCGCCAGCGCCGCGCCGTAGTCGCCCATGCGCCGATGGTAGTCGCCCAGGGCCCGGCGCGCGTCGGGCGACCCCGGGGCGTCCGCCGCCCACTGCTGCAGCGCCGCGCCCTCCTCCGCGCGCATGCCCAGCTTGCGGTAAAGGTCCGCGGCCATGGGGTAGGCGCGCAGGTCGCCCGGGTTCATCGCCTGGAACTCCCGCAGACGCGCCGCGGCCTCCTGGTCGTATCCGTTGCGGGCGTGCGCCTGCGCCGCCATGTAGCGCGCCACCGCGTCGTCGGGCAGGGCCTTCATCCACCGGTCATAGGCGCTGAGCTCCTGGTCCGCCAGGCCCAGCCGCCGGTTCAGCGTCGCCAGGGTCTGATACGCCTGCCGGTTGGCCGGGTCGAGTTCCAGACTCTTTTCGAGCAGGCCCAGCGCCTCGTCAAACCGGCCCGCCTTCATCGCCGCCACCGCCTCGGCGGTCATCGCGCCCGCCTTGGCGGCCAGGGCTTTCGCGTCGGCCTTGTCCGTTCCTTTTTTCCCTTCGTCCTTTTCCCCTCCGGGTGGTTCCGGGCCGGCGTCCGCGCCTGCCGCCCCTCCCCCGGAAACGGTTTCCGCGCCGTTTCCCTGCCCCCTGCGGGCAGCATCGGAAGGCCCGGCAAACATGGACGCCACGGCGTTCTTCACCACCGAGTCCATGAATTCGGGATCGTTCGGGTCGGGGGCCCCGGCTTCCCCAGCGTCCGGGTCGGGGGATGTCCCGGTGCCGTCCGCCGAAGACGCATCCCCGGGGGGGGGCGCATTGGGCGCCAAAGCGGACACGGACGCATTGGGGGCGTCCACGGCGGAGATAAGGCCCGCGGCGGACAGACGGGCGCGGACCTCGCCCACGCCCCCCATCCGCGCAAAAATAAAAATCCCCGCCGTTCCGCCCGCCAGCGCGCAGACAAGAAGGACCCGCCCGCGGCTCATCCCTCCGGTGCGTCCTCGTGCCATCACACAAAACCTCCTTGCCTTTGCCGGCAGTTTAACACACCAGCAGGCCGAAAGTTCCTTGTTTGCGCCGGAAACGCCCGGTGGGGCCTGGAAGCCCGCAGGGGGTATTGACTTTTTTCGCATTTTGTTTTATCCTCGTTCCGGCGGTGGATGGCGCGGTGCCCAGCCCGCGCGCGCGAACCGCCGGGAGAGTTATGTGGGGCCCCCTCGGGGGCTCCGGTGAGGACACCGTGCGGCGGTCGCCCGTGGACGCATGAGGCGTTGCGGGCGGCCGACCCCGCGGGACTTGTCCGGAGGGAAGGGGGGAGGCGGCCGCACCCTGCGCGCCGTTGCCGTGCCCCCCTCATTGGAAGCACCCTCCATGGGGGCTGATTTCCCTTTGTTTGCCGTCCAGGGACGGCGATTTTGCGGACCCCAAAAAAAGCCCTTGACTTTTCGGCCAACTTGTTCTACCATTTAGGCAAGGGAAGAGTCCTGGTGACAGGGACGATGACGTGAGACGGATGCGTGTTTGCGGGCAGGTGTGTTTTAGGCACTTGTAGCAAAGGGCTTTGTAAACGGTGGAATCGTCATCGGACCGGCCAGTGCAGAGGGGATGCTTCCCGTGCGTCAGGGGAAATGTCATGCCTTTTGTGCCCCGTCCGGGGGCGCTTCCCAACTAGAAAGGGCAAAGGCAATGACTAGACGCGCACTAATTCTTGTGTTGGCGGTGCTGTGCGGGGGGTTGACCCTCTCACCGGCCGCCCAGGCGCACGCCTACCTGCAGGGGGACTACTATGTCACCCTGCAGGACGTGCTGGGGGACTTTGACGACCAGTTGGACTCCCTGTTCACCACCTACACGGGGTGTGCGTCGTGGTCCACCGACTGCGTGGGCACCTGGGGCCCGCAGACGGCGGCGTGGACCCTGGTCATCGGCCAGAACCAGCCCTACTGGGACGGCAACGCGGACCACGGCGCGGTGATCAGCCCCGCCTGGGCGGCGCAGACCAAGGGGGTGAACGACTGGAAGTCGTTCACCATGCTGGAGGAGATTCTGCGGACCGACACCTGCCTTGCGGGGATCGGGCTGGACGCGATCAGCACGATCCGCAGCACCTTCGCGGCGAACGTCGCCAAGCCGATGCCGGAGGTCTCCATAACCAACGTGCGCATCCGGGCCACGGTGAACTACATCGTCAGCATCGACCTGGACACGACGGTCACGATCACGACAAACGCGACGAACACGCTGTGCGCGAACGTCACCCTCGTCGGCAACACCTGCTTTGACGTGTTCATTGACCCGCTCGAGACGCTGGTGGACGACGCGAATCCCGTTCTGGACGACAGCATCCGGAACATGGCGGCGGCGTACATGACCATCGGCGACTACCGGGGGGTGTACTACTGGAAGTCGTTCATGGGGCGCGTGGTCTTCTCCTTCATCCAGCAGTTGCTTCCGGGCCTGCTGGCGGG
>JAPXRP010000194.1:0-7911 GCA_033813475.1 Candidatus Hydrogenedentota bacterium | reverse complement strand
CGCCGCCGAACATGCGGGGAGGGCGGCGCCTAGCGGCGGCGCAGGAGGCTGCGGGGCCGGCGGTTGCGGGACGACCCGCCGGCGGCCGTCTTGCGGTAGGTGGAGAGAACCACGGGCGCGCCCTCGCGCTCGATGCGCGGAAGGTTGTAGCCCAGGGCCTTCTCAATGCTCCCGAGGGGCGAGATGTCCGACGGGCACACAAAGGTGATCGCGTCGCCCTCGCGCTGGGCGCGGGCGGTGCGGCCGATCCGGTGGATGTAGTCGTCCGCCGTCTGCGGGATGTCGTAGTTGATCACATGGCTGATGCCGTCCACGTCCAGCCCGCGCGCCGCGACGTCCGTCGCCACGAGGATCGGGCACTTGCCCGTGCGGAAGGACTCCAGCGCGCGCTGCCGCGCGCCCTGGGGCAGGTCGCCGTGGATGACCGCGGCCTTGATGTTCGCCGCCTTGAGCATGCGCCCGACGCGGTCGGTCCGCGACTTGGTCCGCATGAACACGAGGACGGACTCCATCTCCTTTTCCTGCTCCTTGAGCAGGCTGAGGAGCAGGCCGGCCTTCTCCTCCTGGCGCACCGGGTAGACCACCTGGCGCACCGCGTCCACGGGGCGCGCGCTCACCTCGATGCCGATGCGGGCGGGGTCGTGCATCATCTCGCCGACCAGCCGCTGGAGTTCCGGCGCGAAGGTGGCGGAGAACATCAGCGTCTGGCGCTCCTTCGGCAGGTGCGCGAGGATGCGGCGGATGTCCGGCAGGAACCCCATGTCCAGCATGCGGTCCGCCTCGTCGAAGCAGAGAATCTGCAGCCCGTCAAAGCGGACGGCCTTGCGGCTCATGTGGTCGAGCAGGCGGCCCGGCGTGGCCACGATGACGTCGCAGCCCCGGCGCAGGCGGTCGGCCTGCTGCTGCATGCCCGCGCCGCCGTAGACCACCACGCTCGTGAGGCGCAGGGCGCGCGCGATGGGCGCCATCACCGTCTCCACCTGCTGGGCCAGCTCGCGCGTCGGCGTGAGCACCAGCATCCGGGCCGGCCCCGGCTTCGACTCCGCCAGGCGCATCATCGCCGGCAGCGTGAACGCCAGAGTCTTCCCCGTGCCCGTCTGCGCCGTGGCGATCAGGTCGCCCCCGGAGAGCACCACCGGAATGGCCTGCTCCTGCACCGGCGTCGGCTCGGTGATGTTGTTCTTGTGGAGGGTCCGCAAACAGCGCGGGTCCACGTTCAGGTCTTCAAATCTCATTCAACACTTTCCTTGGGGGCGCAAAAACACAGTGGTCAGGTTATCTGGCGCGCAATGCCGGCTTGGAAAGTCGGGCCGGGCCGAAGGCCCGTGCGGCATGCGGCGACGGTTCGCAGCCCCCGGACGCCCCGGGTCGAAGGCTGGAAAGCATGGCAGGAGGGGGAACTTGGCATCCCCGGCGTGACATAGGCTGATTGCCGCACGCGAAAATCATACCACAAAACTGCGGCACCGCGCACTATTATTTCTTTGCGCAATTCGCCCGGGCCGCACCGGCCGGCGCTCCCGGCACTCCGCCGGGCCTCCGCGCACCGGCGCGCCGTTTTCCACGGCGATTTCCGTCTGGGCCGTTTGGGCGGGGTTGAAGATGCCGCCGCCGCCCCAGAAGGGGATGCCGTCGCCCCAGAAGGGGATGCCGTCGCCGCAGGCGGCCGCGGGACTTCGGGATCCATGCCTCCGGCGGCGCGCGGGCCCGGGTTCGGAACCCCGAAACCCGCGCCCGCAGTTTTCAACGCGGAGGCGCCCCGTGCCCGCCGCCTGTCAAGCCATCCGCCAATCCTGCCGGGGGCGCGGCATGGCCGCCGCCCCGCCGCCAATGCTATACTCTGCCCCGCGCGGCCCCCGACCCGGTCCCCCGCGCCCCCGCGGCCCCGCCGCGAGCCCCCCCGGGCGGTTAGCTCAGTTGGTTAGAGCATCTGCCTTACAAGCAGAGGGTCGCAGGTTCGAGCCCTGCACCGCCCACCATTTATAATCTATTGTCTGGCAACGGGATACGCCCGGTGCTGGCCAAAGAATACAGCGCAGATAAACCCAATTTTACCGGGTCAATGACCTAAAAGGGAGGTTCTGTCGCCAATGCCCACTAAGCCCAAACGACTCACGCAAAAGGTTCCGTCTCTAAGGTTCCATGCGCCATCTGGCCGCTACCGCGTCACGCTGTGCCAGCGCGATATATGGCTGGGGAGTGATCTCAAGATTGCCCAGGAGCGGTATCAGGCTGAGATAGCCCGCTGGCTGTCTCATGGCCGCAAGCCCGCCCCACCGCCTCCAAAGCTGATCACCATCATGGAGGTGGCGGACAAATACTCGGAGTACCTAGTCGGGCACCTGCCAGAGGGGACACACCGTCGAACGATGCTTATATGGGTTGGCCGCTTTGCCGACTTTGCCGGGGGGATGCCAGCCGTCGAGTTTGGCCCGCTGGCCCTCCAACAATACCGCGCCTCGTTATGCAGCGGAACGCGGAGCCGCTCAACGGTCAACCGCATGGCCCGTGCCGTCACCGCGATTTTTACATGGGCTGCGAGTATGGAGTTGATTCCCTCATCCATCCCCGAGGCTTTGAAATGTGTCAAGGGACTGCGGCGCGGACATGCACCCGGCACGACGGAGCGCGCGCCTGTCGGCCCTGTTGAGTGGGCGACCGTCGCCGCCACCCTGCCGCACCTTCCCCGGCCCGTCCGCGAGCTGGTGCTGGTGCTTTGGCACTGTGGCGCGCGCGTCGGCGAGCTGGTGGCCGTCAAGGCCGCAGACATTGACCGCTCCGGCCCTGTCTGGACCTATGCCCCGAAGCATCACAAAACCGCCATGCAGGGCAAGACCCGCGTGATCTGTTTCGGACCGGAGGCGCAAAAGGTACTTAGAGAGGCCGCGCTCCGCCACCGTGACGGGTATCTATTTCCTCCTGCCGACGCGATGAAAGAATGGTCTCAGGGATGCCGGGTTCACCGCAGACCAAACCAACCCCCCAACCCCAAAAAAACAGACCGGGTGGTGGGGGAACATTACAGTGCCGCGAGCATTGGCCGCGCAGTCACCCGCGCTATTGAACAGGCAAACAAGGCGCGTGAGGTTGAACTCGGCCGCCCACTGGAGGACGGGGAGAAGGTGCCGCATTGGCACCCGCACATGCTGCGCCACGCATACGCGACCCGTGCCCGCCAGCACTTCGGCCTGGAGGCCGCGCGCGCCGCGCTGGGGCACTCCGACTCCCTGATAACATTGACCTATGCCGAGGCCGACAAAGCACTGGCCGCAACCGTCGCCGCGAAAATTGGATAGCAGACCACATGCGCGCCCGTGGTCTGTCGCCGTCGGGTGCCATGTTCAAACCGTGAAAGGATAGACCGATGATGTACCCGCACATTCTTGTCGAGGTTCCCCACCAGAGGCACGCCGAGGCATACGCCGTTTTCAGTGAGGCGCAGTTTGTCGAAGCCTGCGAGTCTAACGCCGGGTCCGCGTGGACATGGCCGGATACCCCCTCCGATGATGACTACCTTGCCGCGTTTGCGCACGACCTGCACCACTACGAACGCATTGAATCCGAAGAGGAGGCGCGGCGGCGCATGGTGCCGCGCGACGTGCATCAGGATGCCCGCATCCGCCGGGTGATCCGCGAGGCCGCCCAGGCCCTGGGCTGGACCGTGCCGCCGCACTATTGCACACAGAACGGCGGAGACTGCGAGACATGCTCCCTTGTGAACTATGGCCGCGACTGCGAGAATAACGCCGTCCTGTGACAGGCGAATTGTGCTATATATGATTAGTGCGAAACTTGACTTTTCGCGTAGTGTAGCAGGGTGCTAGCACTTGACGCGCGGGGCGTTTGTGTGCTACGATACACAGTATGAAGAAAGAGCTTACACGCGGGCACCGATGGATTGCCGGGATGGACACCACGCCCGACCCGTCCAACCCCCTGCACGTTCAGACCCTCGCGCGGTTCTGCGCCGCATGTGTGAAGCATGGCGTGCCGCGAGACCTTGACTTTGGCCGCGTGTTTTTCTACGCATCCGAAAACGGGCTGGAGCATGTCATGTCCGCATGGGTTGGCGTGAATCGGCTGTTTCATCACGAAAAGCACTTGACCGTTGCCGACCCGCTGGCCGAGTCCATGACGGGGCGCAAGCTCCGCGTTAGCAAGCCCTCACGGCTGGCGCGGAGACTGCGCAGGATTGCAGAGCGTGAAAACGCGGGGAACGTCTCCGCGTAGTTTTGGTAAATGACCGCTTGGGTTGAGATAAGCCCCGAGCCGTCCTACCGCACGAGCGGCTTTATGTCGCCGTGCTGGAAGGACGGCTCATGTCTGAATGTATCTCCCCTAACCCCTCCCTCCTGACTCTGGCCGAAGCCGCCGCATACCTTGGGCGCGGCGGGAAGCGGCCCAGCACTTGCACCGTCTGGAGGTGGTGCCGCCGAGGGTGCCGTGGCGTGTCTCTGGAATACCTCCGGCTGGGCCGCGAGATTCGCGTTACTGAGGATGCCCTCCGAGACTTCGGCCAGCGGCTGGCCCAGGCCGACCGCCCGTTGACTTCATCCACCGCGCCCACCGCGCCGCCGACGGAGCGCACCCGCACCGATGCCCAGCGCGAGCGCGCCGTGGCCGAGGCCCGCGAGAATCTGCGCCGCCGGGGGTGCCTGAAATGACGGCGCGGGAGAACACGCCGGGGGCCATTCTCCGAACTGGCCAGATCGCCGAGAGAAGCGCAGCGCGTCTCTTGGGTGCTGTTTTGTGGGGCCATAGAGATGCCCTTCAGGCCCTCGCAACGCTCCCCCCGTCACCCCCTCTCGGCGACCGGCTATCACGCCTCATGGGGGCCGTGCTGGCCCTGCTGGACGCCGGAGAACTTGCCAGCATAACCGACTGGGTTGCCGGTCAACCGCGCGTCGGGGATGCCTGCGACAAGAACATGGAGGCACTCCAGCGGCACCTATTGGCGACGGGTTCATACCAAGAGGGCGACGCGGTGTTTCTCGCCGAGTGTGCGGGCAACATCGCCACAAATCGCGCTGCGTGCGCCGGGGACATCTGGGCGCTTGTCCGCGAGCTGGAAAAAGACAAACTACGAACGGAAATCCGCATCCGCTCTGCGGCGGGTGAATCACTGGGCGATCTACCCGACCGACTGGAGGAACTGGATCGCAAGACCGGCTCCGGCGCGCTCATGCCCGACTGTGTTTGTGGTGCGCCGTCGCCACCCCCGCCAGTGTTTGGGCATGGCCCACTACCGGGAACCTTCTGCATCCTGACAGGCGACTCCGCCGCCGGCAAAACCTGGGCAACCCTGACGTTTGGTCTGTCTGTCGCGCTGGGCCGTCCGCTGTGGCCGTCCATGTCGCCCACTGAAAAGCGGCCCGTGGTGTGCGTCACCTACGAAGACAGCCCCGCCCTCATTGGGCAGCGTCTCCATGCGATTGCGGCGGAGCATGGTATCCCGTGGTGCGATGTCGCCGAGGCCGAGGCAAGCGGGATGCTGTCCATTTTTTGCACGCCGGAACAGCCGCTACTTGTCGCCGACGGCACAGGCCGTCCGCAGCCCACCAGCGCATGGAGGCAGATAAAGCGTCATGTGCTAGCACTCCGCCCTGGGCTGGTGGTGGTGGACCCGCTAGCCGCCGCGATGCAGTACCCCGAAAACGACAACGGCTCCGCATCGCTGGCAGCGGCATACCTTCGGAATCTGGCCACCCGATCGGGCGCGGCTGTCATGCTGACCGCACACACCGGGAAAGGGGGAGCCGGGGAGGCAGGCCAGCACGCCATGCGCGGCGCGTCCTCCATGACCGGAGCCTGCCGCTGGCACGCGCGGCTGATCCGGGAAGGGGAGGGCGACGCGCTGAAACTCATTGTTGCGAAGAACTCCGCCGGACCCCGCCCCGCCCCCCTCATGCTGGAGGCCCGCACTGGCGGATGCCTTGTCGAAATTGGACCGGCACTCCGAGACCCCGCCCAACTGGAGCGGCTGATCATTGACTGGTTCACCCGGCACCCGGATGCAGCCGTTACCCCGGGCGGAGTACTCAACAAAAAGGGCGACGCGAACAACCTTGTCTCCGACGTCGCCGCCGCCTGCCGCGGGGCACGGTCGAAGGACGTAAACGAGGCGGTGCAGAACCTTATCACCGTGGGGCGACTGGCACCGCGAATTGAGCGGACGGCTGGCCGTCACCAGCGCGAAGTGCTGGAGCTTCTGGAGCCGGTCTACTCGGAATCGGATGATGATGATGTCCCATTTTGAGGAAATGCGAAATGCGCTAAAAGGTGTGCGCGCGTCTATCCCCCCCTTAAGGAAAAGGGATGATCGCCGCACCCCTCCCCCCCCTTTGGAATCCCCCTTTAAAGGACGAAGCCAGAGCGGCGCATCGGGCTGCCGTCCGCTTGCGCTACCGGCAGGCCGACGCACCGCGATGCACAGGCGGCTGCGCCGCCGGGAGGCCGAGCTGTACGCATCCATCCGTGACGCTGAATCCGCCGGGCTGGGCTACCGGGAGTCCGTCCGTCCGCTGCTGGTGGAACTCCGCGACTGCATCGCAGGAAGAAACGCACCAGAGGCCGCAGGAGGCGCGATCACCTCCCCGGCCCTGTCTGTATATGCCGAAACCCTAAAAACGCCTGACGGGCCTGTAATAGGCCATAACGGGCAAAACGTGAAAGGAACCTTGAAATGACACATCAGAGCAACCCAATGGCCGCATTCCCTCCCCAGCCGGGAGACAAGCCCCGGCCCCAGCCCGTAGGCAAGCCGCCGACCCCTGCCGGCATGTTCGGCCTAGACCTTGACGGCGAATTGACCGCCGAAGAGGAGACCCGGCGTTTCCTCCAATTGCTGCCGTATTGCGGACTGCATGGGTCGCCGTACAGGCCGCGAATGTCCGCCGCCCAGCTTTTGGAGGCCGAAAACAAGATTTTTTACAACGTCTAACACTGAAAGGAACTACACAATGACCACCAAGACCAAACAGACCGCCGACCGCCACATGCCCGCGCAGACTCATGAACTCGCCCACCGCCTGACAGAGGCGCGGCGGCTGCTGGCCGAAGCTGATACGACCGCATCCGCTCTATGGAGTGATTACCAGACCGCGCTCCGCCAGAACGCGAAGGACACCGGGACACCGCGCTCCGCATGGGAAGCCGCTTGTGCTGACAAACAGAGCCGCGCGCTGGCCGTGGAACTCTTGGAGGCGGACTTGCGCGCCGTGCTGCGCGACCTGGCCGAAGGTGCCCACCGTCCCGGGAGTCCATTCCGTGACGCGCAGACCGAAGACCACCGCGCCCAGCTTGCCGCCGAGGGTGCCCGCCGTGACATGGTGCGCGAGGCTGTGGACCTGCTACAGCGTGCCGCAGACATTGGCGCGGCGGAACTCGGTAGCCCGCGAGCCGCTGCCGCTGAAAGTGAATACCGCGCGCTGGCCGAGCTTCTGCCTGATCACGCCGGAGACCTGATTGCACGGTGCCGCGTGTCCCGCGTATCTCTCCCCGGTTCTGCGCCGCTTCTGCATGAGGTGATACTCCGCTTGCGAGGCGCGACGGTGCCCATCAACTGATTTTGCTTTCGATCTCCTTCGTCATGGAAGCGGCCCATTATGCCGCCTCCCCCGGCTGCGGTCCGACCCCGCACCGGGCAAAAGGAGAACGCCGTGGAAGCCCTGAGAGACGCGATAACATGCAGGTCGTATGCAGACCCCCAAAGGATACTAAATGCCCGTCACGGGGCTGTAATGCACGCTATGGGGCACTGGGAAAAAATGGCGGGTCCTTCCCAGCAGGACTTCCCCCAAGAAATGACGGTACGCCGTCGTAAGTGTTTTGTCTTCGGGGGCTTTTGTTTGCAGGGAAGTGGTCTGGGCAAAATTTTGGGGGATGTCCCGGAAAGTTGAAGCGGCCTCCCCG
>JAPXRP010000193.1:0-7939 GCA_033813475.1 Candidatus Hydrogenedentota bacterium | reverse complement strand
TCCAGCCCGTGCCAACTCGAAAAGGCCTTCTTACTGCGTCATGTCCAAGCCGGATGGATATGCACGTTCCATTATTTCTCCCCGAGGTACGCCCCGTAGGCCGCGGCGATCCCCGCCTCCTCGGCGCCCCCCGCGTGCACCAGCACCCGGTAGCGCAGGCGCACCGGTTTTCCCTTCGGCAGGTCCGTGTGCTTTCCGTTCTCCGGCCAGAACATCGGGGTGGGGGAGAAGAAGCCGTAGTCCCGCGTGAACCACGGCGCCGGGTGCCACGGGTTCTCCGGGTGCTGGAGGATCGCCAGCCCCTCCGTCTTTCCGTCGCGGGTGCCCGAGAAGTCCGCCCAGGGCGACGGCTTGCCGAAGGTGCCCTCCTCGTTCCGGTCCCCCGCCGCGTTCACCAGGGCCCCCCCCTGCAAGACGCACAGTTCCGGGACCATGCGCGCCGAGAACAGCGAATGGTTGGTCTTCTCTATCCGGGCGTCCTCCTGCGGCGTCATCACGATGTCAAAGTCAATCTGGCGGACCGTATCCGAGGGGGCCGACACCGTGACGGTCCGCTCATCGCGGATCACCGGGTCCTTTCCCGGCCGCACCCACCGGCACCGGTCGCGGAAAACCGCCCGGTCCCCCCGCGCCTCAAGGATCTCCACCCCCTCGCTCACAATCTGCCCCCGGTCCAGCCCCTCCTGCCAGTAGTTCCCCCCGTTCACCTTGTCGCACCCGAAAAACAGGGAGTGGTGGTGCGGATAGGGTTCCGAGGTCTCCGTGGTCACCGGTTGCCCGCTGAGCGGGCCGTTCACGGGGAAGAAATAGGGGTACTTCTGCGCGGCGTCCGTCTTGTACACCGTGAACAGGCTTCCCGCCACCGACACCCGCACCCCGCCGTCCACCGCCTCCGCCGTGACCCGCGCGGCGGTGTCGCCCTCCGCCGCCCATCCCCCCGTCGCCGTCAAGGCCGCCAGCAGGACCGCCGTGAATGCGGTCCCCAGGATGCGTGTCTGGTGCGTCGGGTAAACTGCGCGTGCGTTCATGGACGTCATCCTTCTTTTTGGGCGCGGGGTTCCGGCCGCGTCCGGTTGCCAAACAGTCTACCCTTCCGGGGGCACGCGAAACCATCAGCCAAAGAAAACGGCAGACAGGAATGTCCGCCTCACAGTGCGTGGGCGGACATTTCTGTCGTCCCTTCCGGATTCATCCCCTTTTTCGGTGTTTTCAGGCTTGCCGGGGCGTTTTTTTGGAAACAAATCGCGGCGGAGGAGAGTCCAACGGTGCAGGCAGATGGTTTTTTCCGGTTATTGGTCCCGTTTTTTGGTTTTGGGAACGTTTTTCGGGCGGAGCGGATAGATGTCCTAAACGAATCCGCACCAGGCGGTCGCCCCCGCTACCGGCCGGTTTTTGGCGCTCCCGGCGATTGTTTGTGACTTTATTCGCACTTTGTGTATTTTCGACGTAACCTATTGACATTGAAAGGACTATCGTGTACACTATGCCCCGATGCGGCTTCGTTCGTCAAGCCGCGCAGTGCGGGAAGTGTGACCCCGGTCCCCAGAGAACCCTCTTTTGAACGGGGTGACGTGCGTTAAAGCGGGGAATCAGCACGCTGCGGCGTTGTGCCGGGGGTTGGATTAGAAAGGAGCAAACGGTTATGACACTTAGACTTGCAACGGGCCTGTGGGTGTTTTCCCCCGCCTCCGACCGCTATTGCGCGGACGGCTACCGGGATTTGCCCCGCACCGTGGATGTGCTGGCGACCATCGCCAAGCTCAAGGGCATCAAGGGAGTGGAGGTCCGCCAGACGGACATCACCGCCGAGCTGCCGGCCAAGGAGATGCGCCGCCTGCTCAAGGAGCACGGCCTGGTGTGCTCCTGCGTGGCCATGAACCTCTGCCATTCCCGGCGCTTCGCCCTGTCCGGGTTCGGCCACCAGCACCAGAAGACCCGCAACGCGGCCATTGACGAGGGGCGCAAGGCGGTGGACCTTGCGCGGGCGCTGGGCACCACGGAGGTTAACCTGCGCCTGAACACGGACGGGTTCGACTATCCGTTCCACATTGACTACACGACCCACTGGAACACGGTGATCTCGTCCATCAAGACCATCGCCAAGTACGCCGCGCCGGACGTGAACGTGGCCGTGTCCTACAAGCCGCGCGAGCCGCGCCGCCACCTCACGGTCTCCTCGGTGGGCAAGGCGCTTTCCATGTGCCAGGAAATCGCCATGAAGAACGTGGGCGTCGGGCTGGACTTCTCCCACTCCCTCATGGCGGGCGAGAACCCCGCCGAGTCCATCGCGTTCCTCTCGCGGGCGAGCAAGCTGTTCCAGGTCTATTTCAGCGACGGCTACGCCCTCAACGACGACGGCATGGCCCCCGGCAGCCTGCATCTGTGGGAGACTCTCGAGGCCCTCTTCTATCTTCGCGTGGCGAAGTACAAGGGCTTCGTGACCATGGACATCTCCCCGCAGCGGATTGAGCCGACCCACGCCCTCCAGATTGCCATGGGCAACCTGTCCATCCTCTGGAAGAAGCTCGAAAAGCTGGACGTGGCCGAGCTCCGCAAGGCCCAGAAGACCCTCGACGCCACCGAAAGCCAGCGCATCATCCGCCGGGTCATGCTCCAGGGATAGGGGGCGGTACGCCCGCCATGCAGCCTCAATGAACACACGCCGGTTTCGCGCGCGCCGCGCGGAGCCGGCGTTTCCTCTTGGAAAGGAGCCGCGTTCTGCCCAAAGGCAATGTCATCGGACTCAAAGCCTCGCAGCTGCGTTTCCTGGAGCGCCTCGAACGCCGCTCCGTGCCCCCCGACGCGCTGGTCACCCCGGAGCTGGCCCGCTCGCTGACGGAGTTCTCCGCCGAAACGGGCCGCCAGTGCGGCGTGCTGCTGGACCGGCGCGGCCGGGTGGCGGCGGTGGCCGTGGGCGACGCCCATTCCGTGCCCCTGCCCGAGGTGCCCCGGCGCGGGTATGACCGCCTCTGCGGCCTGCGCCTCATCCACACCCACCTGCGCGACGAGCCGCTGGACGAGGAGGATCTCACCCATCTGGCGCTGTGCCGGCTGGACCTGGTCGCCGCGGTCGTCGTGGAGGCCGGCGGCCTGCCCGGCGGCGTCCACCGCGCGCACCTCCTGCCGGACAACGCGGGCGGGACTCCCTGGCGGGTGCTTCCGCCGGAGCCGGTCCACACGCTGCCCGAGGATTACCAGTCCTTTATCGGCGCGCTGGAGGAGGAGTTCGACCGGACCCGGTCGCGCGCGCTGGCCGCCGGGGTGGAGAGCCGGGCGCTGCTCCTGCATGTGTCCGAAAACTCCCCCACGGAGGTGGGGGATTCGGTGCGGGAACTGGCCGAACTGGCCCGGAGCGCCGGGGTGGACCCCGTGCACACGGTCATCCAGCGCCGCGCCCCGGACCCCAAGCATGTCCTCGGGCGCGGCAAGCTGCGCGCCGTGCTCATCCAGGCGCTGCAGAAGGGGGCCGACCTCCTCGTGTTCGACATGAACCTCAGCCCCTCGCAGGTCAAGGCGCTGTCCGAATACACGGACCTCAAGATTCTCGACCGCACCCAGCTCATCCTCGACATCTTTGCCCGCCACGCCGTCACCCGCGAGGGGCGGCTCCAGGTGGAGCTTGCGCAGATGCGCTACCTCATGCCCCTGCTCAACCTGCGCCAGACGGCCCTCTCCCGGCTCACCGGCGGCATCGGCGGCCGCGGCCCCGGCGAGACCCGGCTCGAGGTGGACCGCCGCCGCGCCCGCGACCGGCTTTCCCGCCTCGAAAAGGAGGTCTCCCTCCTCGGGGGCCGGCGGGTGCTGCGCCGCCAGGTGCGGGTCCGCCGCGCCGTGCCCACCGTCGCCGTGGTCGGCTACACCAACGCCGGGAAGTCCACGCTGCTCAACCAGCTCACGGGCAGCGAGGTCGTCGCCAAGGACTTCCTGTTCGCCACGCTCAACCCCGTGTCCCGCCGCCTGCGCTTCCCGCGCGAGCGCGAGGTCATCGTCACCGACACGGTGGGCTTCATCCGCCAGCTTCCCGCGACCCTCATGGCGGCGTTCCGCACCACCTTCGAGGAGATCCGCGACGCGGACCTGCTCCTGCACGTCATGGACGCCTCCTGCGTGGACCTGGAGGCCCGGCGCGACACCGTGCTCACCACCCTGCGCGACCTGGAGCTGGACGGCAAGCCCGTGGTCAACGTGTTCAACAAGGCCGACCTGGCCGACCCGGACACCCTGGCGGGGCTCGTGGCCCGGTTCGACGGGGTCGCCACTTGTGCCCTCGACCGCAATTCCTTTACGCTCTTGCTCGAACGCATGGAAACGGCGCTCTGGCGCGACGCCGCCCCGGCGGCGTGGGAACACGCACATGAAACCAACGAAGAATAGCGCGGCGGGGGCGGCCCTCTTCGCGGCGGCGCTGCTGGCCTGCGCCGGGGGCTGGGCGGACCCGCTGGACGGCGCCCGCGCAAAGGTGGAGGAGTACCAGGCCCTCGCCAGGACGGCGGCCAGCCCGGCGGCGATGCTGGCCCCCTCCGCCAAAGCCCCCGACCGGGCGCTGCTGCTCGACGCGCTCGACCTCTACCGCGAAGCGGGCGCCGACAAGAGCGCCGACCCCGCACTTCTCAGTGAATACGCCGGGGTGCTGGAGGTTGCCGGGTACTACGACCTCGCCGCCGAGTCCTGGGAGCGCATGGCCGGAATGGACGCCGCGAACGCCGCCGCGCACCACGCCGCCGCCGGGCGCAACTGGGCGCGGTCGGGGGACTACGGCGCGCAGCGGGCCCATGAGGCCCTTCAGAAGGCGCTGGACGGCGGGTTGACGGGCGCGAAGGCGGCGGACGCCTGGTACTGGATGGGGCATCTCCGCCACCGCGAGGGACTCTACGACGGCGCGCGCCAGGCCTACGCCGGGGCCCTCAAGGCGCAGCCGGACCTGATCCGCGCGGTCATCGGCCTCGCCGTCCTCGACGCGCGGGAGGGGAAGATCGCCGAGGCCTCCGCCGCGCTGGACAAACTCGGCCAGGCCGCCCAGCCGCATGACATTGAGACCCGGGTCCTGCTCAAGAAGGCGCTGTACGACTTCGAGTCCGCCCGCGGCACCTTCGCCGACGAGCCCGCCCTGAACGCCGCCTACGCCAAACTCCTGTACCGCGCCGGACGCCTGCCCGATGCCGCGCTGGCCGCCCGCCGCGCCACGGACCAGAACCCCCAGGACGTGGACACGCTCAACTTCCTCGGCGCGATCCTGCTCCAGACCGGCAGCACCGACCAGGCCCGCCAGGTGTATGAGAAGTC
Source organism: Candidatus Hydrogenedentota bacterium (assembly GCA_033813475.1). Classification (GTDB taxonomy): domain Bacteria; phylum Hydrogenedentota; class Hydrogenedentia; order Hydrogenedentales; family CAITNO01; genus JAAYBR01. Next base: position 2,656 of record JAPXRP010000193.1, on the reverse strand, counting down.
GCTGGCCGCCAAGCCGGACCAGCCCAACGTGGAGAAGATGCTTTCCCAGTTGAAGGCCGCCCCCCGCTGATGGAGACCGGTCCGGAACGCCCGTCCCTGCGGCTGCCGCCGGAGGCCCGCGCGCTTTCCATGGACCAGTGCCGCGGCTTCGCCATCGTCATGATGCTGCTGGGCAACTTCATGGGCAAGTTCGCCTTCATGCCCTCCCTGCTCACGCACCACCGCACCGGCATGACCCTCGCCGAGACCATCGCGCCCCTGTTCGTCTTCCTCGCGGGCATGTCCTACCGGGGCGCCTTCCTGCGCCGCGCCGCGGCGGCGGGCCCGGGCGCCGCGCGTTGGTGGGCCGTGCGCCGACACCTGCTCATCTTCGCCGTCGGCGTGCCCGTCTACTGGGGCCACACCTGGGACGCCCTCACGCACATCGGCCTCGCGGGAATCCTGCTCCTGCCCGTCATCCACCGGGGCGTCGCGGCGCGCCTCGCGGCGGTCGTGGTCTTCGCGGCGGTCCATCAGGCCCTCTTCCTGGGAACGGGCTATGGCGACTGGGTGATGACCTCCCCCGTGTGCCTCAACGGCGGGCCGCTGGCCGCGCTGACCTGGGGCATGGTCATGCTCCTCGGCACCGTGGCCTGGGACATGCGGGCCGCGAGGCCCGGCCCGCGGCTCATGGCGGACTTCCAGCTCTGGGGTTGGGGGCTTGTCGTGCTGGGGGTGCTCTTCACCCTCCCTTGGGGCGATATCAAGCCCGCCTGGCCCTTCACCCGCTTTGGCATGACCTTTCCGCACCCCCTCTTCACCGGCGGCGTCGCCTTCCTCACCTACGACCTCTTCTACTGGTTCTGCGACTACCGCGGTGGACGGGCGCCGCTCCTCTCGCCCCTCGGGCGCAACCCCCTCGTCACCTACGCCGTCCTCGGCGCCTGCGTCGGCCTCAGCCGCCTCGTCACCCGCACCTTCGGCGACCCCTCCGCCGCCGTCGCCATGACCGCCTACGCCGCCATGGTCGCCGTCGCCTACGCCGTCGCCCGAACCCTCGACCAACGCGGCTTCCTCGTGCGCCTCTGAGGCGTCGAGCACGCGGGGGCTGTTCCGTACCGCCGCCGTCCCGGCGGCCTTGTCCTTGGGCGCAGGGTGGACCGGCGGCAGACTTCTGCCACGGGCTGCTGGCGGCGGCGAAAGGGCTGTCGGGAACCCAGGCAGCCCTGGAGACGCGCTTGTCCCCGCCGTCGCAAGTGCTCCATACTTGTGAGGACGCTGGGCGGTCACCCAAGAGAGACGGTGAAGTCCGGTGTGGCGTCTGTCGGGTGGAGCAGGGTGGCTGAGCAGCGGCTGCGGAACAATAAGGGCGACAATTCATGCAAAGGCCGATGCGGATTTATGTGGACACCTCGGTGTTCGGGGGGGCGTTTGACGGGGAGTTTCAGGAGGCGAGCGGCGCTTTCTTTGACCGGGTGCGGGCGGGTGAATTCCGCCTGGTGGTTTCCCCCGCGGTCTCGGACGAACTTTGGGACGCGCCGGAGCCCGTGCGCGCCTTCTTTCTGGCGCTGGAGCCTTTCATCGAGGTGGCGGAGATTGACGCGGTGGCGATGGAGCTGCAGGCGGCCTATCTGGACGCGCATGTCGTGGGCCCCCGGTGGGAGGCGGACGCGCTGCATGTGGCCGTGGCCACGGTGTCCCTGTGTCCGGCGATTGTGAGCTGGAACTTCAAGCACATCGTCAACTTCCGGCGGATTCCATTGTATAATGGAGTTAACCTGGCGCACGGGTTTCAGGCGATAGCGATACACACGCCGCAGGAGGTGATTTCCTATGACGACGAAGACGACACCGAAAACGTTTGACTGCGTTGACATGATGCACCGCGGCGCTCTGCGGATTCATGAAACCCTGAAGGGCAAAACAAAGGAGGAGCGGCTGGCGTACTGGCGGGAGCGGCATGCCGAGGCAGTCGCCGAACTGAAACAGGCCCGTGACGCGCGCCCTGCGGGGAAATGAGGCGAACCGGCCATGTCCGACCGACAACTTGATCCGGCCTTCTCATGAAGGGTGGGGTGCCTGCGCTGCGCGGGTGCGCAGGCGGGGCTGTTGCGTAGCGCCGCCGTCCCGGCGGCCTGGTCCTTGCCCTCATTGTTCCCGGAAAGCATTGACATGGATAAACAGGATGCACAGGATTTCCTTGCCCAGTCCTGTCTATCCTGTCCATCCATGTGAACAGCAAGCTGAAGTTACCCCCATTTTTTGGACAGTGGCTAAGTAAAGATTCGGCGGCTTGAGCCGGTGGGCCGCCTGGGGGACAATATCCCCAGAAGGAGTCCAAGAAATGGGTCAGACACGGAAGCGCCATTCGAAGGAATTCAAGGCGAAGGTGGCGATGGAAGCCGTGAAGGGGGTGCACACACTGGGCGAGCTGGCGTCCCTGCACAAGGTGCATCCGACGCAGATTGCGCAGTGGAAGAGGCAGCTGGTGGAGAACGCGCCGCAGCTGTTTGAGCGGGGCGGCAGAGGGTGCGCCGTGGACGCGGACGCGGTGACGGCGCCGCTGTACCAGGAGATCGGGCGGCTCAAGATGGAGGTGGACTTCCTCCAAAAAAAACGCTGAGCGCGCCTGCGGCGGAGCGCCGGACATGGGTAGAACTTGGCCATCCCCATGTGC
>JAPXRP010000192.1:0-8119 GCA_033813475.1 Candidatus Hydrogenedentota bacterium | reverse complement strand
GCCCTTGAAGAACCCGGCGCGGTTCCGCACGCGGAGCCGCAGGGCGTTCAGCCGGATGAATCCGGTGGCGTCGGACTGGTTGTACGCCCCCTCATCCTCCTCGAAGGTGCTGATCTGGGGATCGTAGAGGGTCTTTTCGGCGCGACGTCCCACGATGTCGCAGTTCCCCTTGTACAGGCGGACCCGCGCGGTACCGGTGACGTTCTCCTGGCTCTTGTCCACAAAGGCCGTCAGGGCCTCCATTTCCGGCGAATACCAGAAACCGTTGTAAATAAGCTGGGCGATCTTGGGGGACAACTGGTCGCGCTGGAGCATGACCTCGCGGTCCATGGTGAGCGACTCCACCGCCCGGTGCGCGGCGTAAAGAATGGTGCCGCCGGGGGTCTCGTAGACGCCGCGGGACTTCATGCCCACGAAGCGGTTCTCGACCAGGTCCACCCGGCCGACGCCGTTCGCGCCGCCCAGGGCGTTCAGCTTCGCCAGCAGCGCCGCGGGGCTCAGGCGCTCGCCGTCCACGGCGACGGGCCACCCGGCCTCGAAGTCCACCTCGACGAAGGTGGGCGTGTCGGGGGCCTGCATGGGCGAGACGCTCAGGACGAACATGTCGTCCGGCGGCGCGCTCCACGGGTCCTCGAGGATGCCGCCCTCGAAGGAGATGTGCAGGAGGTTGCGGTCGGAGGAGTAGGGCTTTTTCGCCGTGACGGGCACGGGGATGCCGTGCTCTTTGGCGTAGGCCACCATCTTCTCGCGCGTGTTCAGGGTCCACTGCGGGTCGCGCCAGGGCGCGATGATCTTCACGCCGGGTTCCATGGCCATGCAGGTCATCTCGAAGCGGACCTGGTCGTTGCCCTTGCCCGTGGCGCCGTGGGCGACGGCGTCGCCGCCGGTTTGGCGCATGACCTCGATCTGGCCCTTGGCGATGATGGGCCGGGCCACGCTGGTGCCCAGGAGGTAGGACCCCTCGTAGATCGCGTTGGCGCGCATGGCCGGGAACACGAAGTCGCGGGTGAACTCCTCCTTGAGGTCGAGGACCACGGCCTCGCAGGCGCCGGTCTTCATGGCCTTCACGCGGGCCTCCTCCAGCTCCTCGCCCTGGCCCACGTCGGCGATATAGGCGACCACCTCGGCCTTGTAGGTCTCCTTGAGCCATTTCAGGATGACCGAGGTGTCCAGTCCCCCGGAATACGCCAGCACGATTTTGTTGACCTTGTCGCTCATGTCGGGTGTCCTTTTTGGGCTGTGGCGGCCGCGGGGCCGCCGGGTTCTATGGCCGCGGGGCGGCGAGGAGCGTGGCGAGCACGGCCTTCTGGGCGTGCAGCCGGTTCTCGGCCTCGTCGAAGACGACGGACTGGGGCCCGTCTATGACGTCATCCGTGACTTCCAGCCCGCGGTGGGCGGGCAGGCAGTGCATGAACAGGGCGTCGGGCTTTGCCAGCGCCATGAGCGCGGCGTTCACCTGGTACGGCGCGAAGGCGCGCTCGCGCGTCTCGGCCTCCTCCTCCTGGCCCATGCTGGCCCACACGTCCGTGTAGACCGCGTCGGCGTCCCGCAGGCCCGCCTCCACGTCGTGGGTGATGACGAATTCGCCCTTCGCCTCGCGGCGGACGCGTCCGGTGATTTCGGCGTCGCCCTCATAGCCCGGGGGGCACACGAGGGTCAGGTTGAGGGGCACCCGGGCGGCGAAGTTGGCCCAAGAGTGGAAGACATTGTTGCCGTCGCCGACGAAGGCGACCTTGAGGCTGCCGAGGTCGCGGCCCTTGTGCTCGCGGAGGGTCTGCACGTCCGCCAGGATCTGGCAGGGGTGCAGCAGGTCCGTGAGCGCGTTGATCACGGGGATGCGGGCGCAGCGCGCCAGCTCCACGGCGTGGGCGTGGCGGTAGGTCCGCGCCATGATGCCGTCCACCCAGCGCTCCAGGTTGCGGGCCACGTCGGGCACCGACTCGCGGCGGCCGAGGATGTCGTCAATGAGGACCGTGTGGCCGCCGAGCTGGAACATGCCGATCTGGAAGGTGAGCCGCGTGCGCAGGCTGGGCTTCTCGAAGATGAGCGCCAGGGTCTTGCCCTGGAGCAGGGGATGCGGCGTGCCCGCGCGCACCTCGGCCTTCAGCCGGTCGGCGAAGTCGAGAAACGCCAGAATCTCGTCGCCCGTGTAGTCCGCGAGGGAAAGGAAGTCTTTTACCATCCCAGGTCTCCCAGACACCGGTCCAGCGCCGCCGTGACCGTGTCAATGTCCGCCTCCGTGACCACCAGCGGGGGCAGGAACCGCAGCACGTTGGGGCCCGCGGGCCCGCAGATGACGCCCGCGCCGCGCATCGCCTCGACGAGCGGCCCCACGGCCTCCACGCACTCGACACCCGCCATGAGGCCCAGGCCGCGCACCTCGCGCACGCCGGGGTGGCGCGACGCCAGGTCCCGGAGCGCCGCATGCAGGTAGTCGCCGCGCCGCGCGGCGGTCTCGATGAATCCGGGCTCGGTCAGCGCGTCCATCGTGGCCACGCCCGCCGCCGCGCTCAGGGGGTTGCCGCCGAAGGTGCAGGCGTGGCTGCCGGGGACGAAGCCCGCGGACACCCTCTCCGTGCAGCCCATGGCGCCGATGGGCACGCCGTTGCCGAGGCCCTTCGCCAGGGTCATGATGTCCGGCGTGATCCCGCTGTGCTCGTGGCAGAAGAGGCGGCCCGTGCGGCCCAGGCCCGTCTGCACCTCGTCGAGGGCCAGCAGGACGTTGTGCCTGTCGCACAGTTCGCGCACGCCGCGCAGGTAGCCCGGCGACGGCACGCGCACCCCGCCCTCGCCCTGCACCGGCTCCAGCAGCACCAGCCCCACCGAGGGGTTCAGCGCGGCCTCCAGCGCGTCCAGGTCGTCGTAGTCCACATGGGTGAACCCGGGCACCAGCGGCTCGAAGCCCTCGTGGTACTTCGGCTGGCCCGTCGCCGTGAGGGCGCACAGGGTCCGCCCGTGGAAGGAATGGTTCGCCGTCACCACGCCGGGCCGCGGCGTGCCCTGGGCGACGGCCCAGTAGCGCCGCGCGAGCTTGATGGCCGCCTCGTTCGCCTCGGCCCCGCCGTTGCAGAAGAACCAGCGGTCGGCGAAGCTGCGCGCCGCGAGGCGCGTTGCCAGCTCCGCCTGCGTCTCAATGTGGTAGAGGTTGGACACATGGACCAGCGTGGCGGCCTGGCGGCACACGGCCTCCGTCACCTTCGGGTGGCAGTGGCCCAGGTTGCACACGGCGATGCCCGCGAAGAAGTCCAGGTACTCCCGGCCGTCGGCGTCCCACAGGCGCGCGCCCTCGCCGCGCACGATGGCGACCGGCAGCCGGCCGTAGGTGTTCATCACATGGGCTTCCGTGAGCGCCTTGATCGAGAGATTGCTCATCCTGTCGCCTTTCCCGCCGGTGCGAATCCGGGTCCGCCCGTCAGTCCTTCTTCTTGCCGCCCCCCTCCGGGGTCTTGGCCGCCGGGGCCACCTTGGCGCCGTCCGCCTTCGCGGCGTCCGCCTTCACTGCGGAGGCCGCCGCCCCCTCCTTCGCCGGACCGCCGCCGGACTTCTTCTTGTAGTCCGTCTCGTAGAAGCCGCTGCCCTTGAAGATGATGCCCGAGCCCGTGCCGAGCTGCTTCACGCACGCGCCCCCGCATTCCGGGCACGCCACCTTCGGCGCGGCGGACATGGCATGGAAGACGTCGTGGTCGGCGCCGCACTTCTTGCATTTGTAGGTGTATGTCGGCATGAGGAAAACCTCCGGTTCCCGCCGCAACGATCCGAAAAAAGAAAACGCCCGGCGCCATGCTGGGCGGGGGTCGGCGGGAACACTGTGACCCGTTAACTCTACCACGCCCCCCCCCGCAATGCAATAATTGCGCCCGGGCCTTAGCTTTGGAAGACACGGGGGGTGCCGCAACCTGATGCTGTAAAAAATGTTTACTTGGATTTCTCCATATCGTAGCGAAACACCTTTGCCATGGGCCGCTCGGGCAGGATTAGGGGAAGCCCCTTCTCCGTGAGGTCGCGGCCGGTCAGGGATTGGGATTCTCCGGTGTCGAGGTCGGTGACGGTGTAGGCGGCCTGCGGGTCGAGGCCCCGAAGGGGGACGTGCGCGGACTCATAGATGCTTTCCGCGCGGCGGAAGGCGCGGACCACACCGCCGCCCAGGTCCGGGCGGTCGAACTGGAAGACCATCCAGGCGCCCTCGTCGAGGGTGTACGGGGTCAGGGGGTGGAAATCGCCGAGGAGATAGGGCGCGACGCGCCGGTGTTCGGCGGTCATCTTCCGCAGGAGCGCGAAGTCGGTCTTCTCCACGCCGGCGGCGGCGGGGCCGAAGGACATCTCGGGGGCCATGCTGCTGCGCCACCAGTATTCGTCGTGGTCGTAGATGACGCCCGTGCCGTGGTAGGGGATCCAGAGGGACAGGCCGTAGGTGAGGCACTGCTGGCCCGCCTCGGACCAGTACCAGTCGCTGCGGAGCAGGGGCACGGCGCGGCGGAGGGTTTCGAGGTCGTTGCGGCGCCCGCCGGAGGCGCAGGAGTCAATGAACATGTCCGGCCGCCGCGCGCGCAGGGCGTCCCAGTAGGCGAGGTAGCCCTCGACGTGCCGGATTTCCGTGACGCCCCGCCGGTCCTCCGTGTCGGCGCCGCGCCAGAAGGGCAGCGGGTCCATGTTGAAATCCTGCCGGTAGTGGTCAATGCCCTCGGCGTCCATGAGCCCGGCGACATGGTCCGTCAGCCACTCGCGGCAGGCGGGGTTGCCCAGGTCGAGGAGCCCGCCCTTCCGGCCGCCGTGGACCCATTCCGGGCGCTCGTCAGCCAGCCAGGTGCCCGCGTGGACCCGTTCCGGCTCGAACCACACCAGCACGGACTTGCCGTGGGCGTGGACCAGGTCGCTGAGTTCGCGGAGGCCGCCGGGGAAGCGCCCCCGGTCCACCTCCCAGGTGCCGGTCTTGGGCCAGCCGGGGCCGTCGCAGGGGTACCATCCCGCGTCCTGCCACCAGCAGGTAAAGTCCACCTGCTCCGCCAGATGCCGCTCGATGAAGGCGCGCTCGGGGGCCGCCACGGTCATGAGGTTCGGGTAGTAGTTCCCGTTGCAGAGCGACCGCATCGGCGCCAGCGGCCTGCCGCCGGGCGCGGGGGTGTTGTGCGCCAGCATCCACGCGCGCCAGACGTTCTGCGCGCGGAGCCAGTCGCCCGTATAGAACTGGAGCACCACCAGCGGCCCGCGCACCGCCTCGCCGGGGTGCAGGACAAAGTGCGCGTCTTCCTGCCCGCCGGAGATTCGCAGGCTTTCCCCGTCGTCGCGGGTGAAGTCCGCCGCCCACTGCCCCGGCCAGGCCAGCGCGCAGATCACCCCCCCGCCGCCCCACGCGATGTTGAACCCGGGAAACGCCTCCTGCGTGGGGCGGCCGCCCGTGCAGGCGAGGCGGACGCGCTCCTTCGGCGGCAGCGGCGTCTCCAGGGGCTCATAGCTGGCGCTGGTGCAGTTGTCCCCCCGGATGCCGCGCATCAGAAACTCGCTGTGCGGGTCGCGCCGGAACGCCGTGTCCACGGCCCGGATATTCTCCAGCAGCGGCGTGTCCGCCGCGCCGGTGTTCCGGAAATGCAGCGTCCACTCCACCGTGGGGAAGTCGAGATACCGCACCCCGTCGCAGCGGACTTCCAGCCCCGTCTCCGGGTCCGTCCAGGTGACGGTGTGGCGCGCGCGGCGCGCGTCCAGCGCCTGCGTCGCACGGGTCACCGTCCACGACGGCAGCAGGTCCGCCGACGCCTTTCCGCCGCAGGTGAACGAGAAGAACGGCGCGCCGTCGAAACCCGGCACGGTGCGGTCGCGCAGGGGCAGGTCGCCCAGTCCCACCACGGACCCGTCTTCGAACACCACCCGCGCCTCCGCCCAGTCCCCCTGGTCGCAGGCGTTGCCGTCGCCGCCGTCGCCGAGGCCCAGCGTGAAGACCCGCGCGCCGTCCAGGTCCGCCGACACCTCCGCCGCGGGTCCGGCCTCCGTGAGGGTGCCCGAAGTCCACACCGTGCGGTCCCCCACGGCCACCGCAAACACAACGCTGCCCCTGCCGCCCGACGTCTGGTCGTTCCCGTCCACCCCCACGACGGCCTCCAGCCGTGCGGCGGGCCGGTCCAGCGTCACCCGCAGCGCCCCCGGCGCGTGGCAGTAGAGCCCCCGGTCATACCGCCGCACCCCGCCGTCCGCGCCGCGCAGGCGCAGCGGTTTGCCGCCCCGCGTGTTCTGGTGCACGGGCCCGTAGTTGCCCAGCACCTCGATGAACGCGCCGGGGTCCGGCGCGGGCGCGCCGGCGAACTTCGCCGCCGCCCACTCCGCCGAAGCTGCCATCTCCCCCGGCGTCGGGGCCGCCCCGTGGACCAGGCACCCGATGCCCACCGCCGCGATGAATGCCAGCATGACCTGCCTCCCGTCCGGACGGCTTCCGCCCCGCGTCCGGGCAACCCGTCCGCCCGCCATTATAGCCCCTGCGGGCACGCCTTCCTTGCATCGCGGGCGGGGTTTTGGGGACAATGCCGGGGACGCGCCCCGGGGCGGGCGCGGGGGAGTCTTTGCCGGATGCTGGCCAGAATACAGTCTTGCGCCGTCGTGGGGATTGACGCGTACCCGCTGGCGGTGGAGGTGGACGCGGGGCCGGGCGTGTTCCGGCTGAAGGTGGTGGGGCTGCCGGACACGGCGGTGAAGGAGAGCGAGGACCGGGTGCTGGCGGCGATCCGCAATTCGGGGTTCCGCACACCGACGGGGAATGTGGTGGTGAACCTGGCCCCGGCGGACATGCGCAAGCAGGGCAGCGCGCTGGACCTGCCCATCGCCCTGGGCATCCTCGCGGCGACGGGGCAGCTCAAGGGCGCGCGCCTGCGCGGCCACCTGATCGTGGGCGAGCTGGCGCTGGACGGGTCGGTGCGGCCCGTGGCGGGCGCGCTGGCCATGACGATCACGGCGCGGGACCTGGGGCTGGAGGGCATCGTGCTGCCGCGGCACAACGCGGGCGAGGCGGGGGTCACCGACAACATCCAGGTGCTGCCCGTGGGGTCGCTCCATGAGGCGCACGCCTTCCTCTCCGGCGCGGAGGAGATCGCCCCGCATGTGACGGACGTGGCGGCGGCCTTTTCGTCGGCCCACCGCGAGGTGCCGGACCTCAGCGACGTGAAGGGCCAGGGCGCGGTGAAGCGCGCGCTGACGGTGGCGGCGGCGGGGGGCCACAACCTGCTGATGGTGGGCCCGCCGGGCACGGGCAAGACCATGCTCGCGTCGCGCCTGCCGGGCATCCTGCCCGAGATGACCTTCGAGGAGTCCCTGGAGACCACGCGCATCTACAGCGTCATGCCGAGCATCGCGCGGCGCGACGCGCTGGTGGTCTCGCGGCCCTTCCGCAGCCCGCACCACACCTCGACCACCGTGTCCATCGCCGGCGGCGGCGGCGGGCCGACGGCCTGCCCCGGCGAGGTGAGCCTCGCGCACAACGGCGTGCTGTTCCTGGACGAATTGCCGGAGTTCAACCGGGCCACGCTGGAGGTGCTGCGCCAGCCGCTGGAGGAGGGCCAGGTCCACATCCGCCGGGCGAACTACTCCGTCACCTACCCCAGCCGCTTCATGCTGGTGGTGGCCATGAACCCCTGCCCCTGCGGATGCCGCACGGACCCGCGCAAGGTCTGCCGGTGCAGTTTGGGCGAGGTGCAGCGCTACATGGGCCGGGTGTCGGGGCCGCTCCTCGACCGCATTGACATCCATGTGGACGTGCCGCCCCTCTCGTTCGAGGAGCTGACGGACCACCGCGCCAGCGGCCCCACGAGCGCCGAGGTCCGCGCCCAGGTGCAGGAGGCCCGCGACCGCCAGCAGCACCGCCTCGGCGGACGCCACACCTGCAACGCCCACCTCGACACCCGCGCCATCCGCAAGCACTGCGTGACCACCGAGGGCGCGAAGGGCATGCTGGAGAGCGCCCTGCACCGCCTCGGCCTCAGCGCCCGCGCCTACGACAAGATCCTCCGCGTCTCGCGCACCCTCGCCGACCTCGAGGGCTCCGACATCATCCGCGAGAACCACGTCGGCGAGGCCGTCCAGTACCGCAGCCTCGACCAGCAGCTCTTCGCCGGCGCGTAGGGCCGCCGACGCCCTGCCG
>JAPXRP010000191.1:0-8166 GCA_033813475.1 Candidatus Hydrogenedentota bacterium | reverse complement strand
CTCTTCGCATGCGCGGGAGAGCCGAGCAATCTCGCCCGTAGGGGCGCCGCTTGCCGCGCCCTCTTCCTTCTCGCGTGAAGCCCCCCGCCCCTGTATAATCACCGGGTATCAACATGCCGGGTGTCCCGAAATGCCCTATGATCCAAAGATCCACCATCGGCGGTCCATACGACTGAGGGAATACGACTACAGCACCCCCGGGGCCTATTTCCTCACCGTCAGCACAACGCCCGGCACGCCTGATTTGGGGCGGATTGTGGACGGGTGCATGCGCCTGAACGCAGCGGGCGGGCTGGTGCGGGACGCCCTGGACGGGCTGCCCCGGCGTTTTCCATCCATGGAACTCGACGTGTCAGTGGTCATGCCCAATCATGTGCACGCGGTGTTTCTGCTCACCTGCGCCGAGGGGGGCTCCGTCCCCTCCCCGGGCGGCGGCATGAAAAAAGCACCCACACTTGCGCAGGTGGTCCGCGCCTTCAAGTCCGAGTCGGCTGTTCGGCTGAACCGCATGCTTGGACGGACGGGAGGCTTCTGGCAGCGCAACTATTATGAGCACGTTATTCGAAATGAGAAAGAGCTTGACGCGGTGCGCCGATATGTTTTGGAGAATCCCGCGCGCTGGGAGTGCGACCGGCAGAATCCCGAATATGCCGCGCCGGACATGTTGAGGGAGTATTCCCCGGATAAACCGCCGGAAATGCCCTGGGATGTGTGAGCGGGAAGAAGAGGGCGCAGCAAGCGGCGCCCCTGCGGGGGCCGGACGATGATATCGGGAAATCCGCCCGCATGGGGGTGTGGCGTGAGCCTTAAGAGGGCGCAGCAAGCGGCGCCCCTACGAGCGGTGATTCCCGCGTCGTTGCGTGTGCCCCAGGCATGGGCCGGTAGGGGCGCCGCTTGCCGCGCCCTCTTCGCATGCGCGGGAGCGCCGAGCAATCCCGCCCGTAGGGGCGCCGCTTGCCGCGCCCTCTTCGCGCGCGGGAGAGCCGACCAGTCCCGCCCGTAGGGGCGCCGCTTGCCGCGCCCTCTTCGCATGCGCGGGAGAGTCGAGCAATCTCGCCCGTAGGGGCGCCGCTTGCCGCGCCCTCTTCGCATGCGCGGGAGAGTCGAGCAATCTCGCCCGTAGGGGCGCCGCTTGCTGCGCCCTCTTCAAGTGACAAAAAATGTCACCGATGGCGTGGATTGGTCGTTTTTCAAGATGCGAAATTCCCTTATTGCCCCTGTTGTGACCGATTTCGGGCGGAAAACCGGTCCGGCTGCCCGGTTGTTGCGTTGGCACGCGCCTTGCATCCCTGAGTGGCGTAAGTTGGTAAGAAACGGCGGTAAGTGCCGTCGTGAGAGAAAACTTGGGTCACCAAATTGGAGGATGACAAGATGAAGAACAAAGGTTTCACGCTGATTGAGTTGATGATCGTTGTGGCGATTATCGCGATTATCGCGGCCATCGCGATCCCGAACCTGCTGCGGTCCCGCCTGCAGTCCAATGAGTCCGCCACCATCGGCAACCTGAAGACCATCGTCGGTGCCCAGACCGCCTACTCGTCTGCTCGCGGTGCCTACACCGGCGACTTTGATGACCTGACCACGGCCACGCCGCCTTTCCTGGATGGTGACTGGGCAGGCACAAAGTCTGGTTACGATTTCACGATGGCGGGTGTTGGGACCGAGCCGTTCCAGGACTTCTGGGTGGATGCGGTTCCGAACCAGCCGGAGATTTCCGGACAGCGCGCATTTGGCGTCGGTTCGGATGGCGTGATCCGGTTCAATCCGGACGAGACCCCTGTTGGTGACAACACGAGTGGTACCCCGCTTGGCGAAGTCGCTGCTCCGTAAGGTGTTGTGACAGACTGATTCTTCCCGGCGGCGGGTTCTACCCGCCGCCGGGTTCTTTATTGTTTCCGGAGAGGGGGGGGCGCGGAAGGAGGCGGGCTGGCCGGGGTTGTCGGACCTGTCGGACGGGTCCGACTTGTCTGAGTGCTTAATCGGGAGACGCCCTCCCTGATTCCCAGGCGGTTTACCCCGCTGGGCCGGTTAGATCGGACTGGTCGGACCGATCCGTCTGATGTGTTTCCTTTTCCGCCGCGGGGGTGCGCGCCCCGTCCCCCTCCCGTCCGCGCGCCGCGCAAGAAACAAGACGCGCCCCGGCGGCGGAACCGTCCGGGGCGCGGAAAGGGGGGATCAGAGGGACTCGACCACGGCGACGACGCGCGCGTAGACCTCGTCGGGGCCGGCGTTGGACCCCTCGACCGTGCGCAGCACGCCCTCTTTCGCGTACCACGCGATGATCGGCTCGGTCGTCTCGTGGTAGGTCTTCAGGCGGTGCTGGACCGTCTCCGGCTTGTCGTCCTCGCGCTGGATGAGCCGCGGGGCGATGTCGGCCGGGGGCGGGCTGAACAGCAGGTTGTAGACCGCGCCCGTCTCCGGGTCGCTGCGGCGCGAGCTGAGCCGGGAGACGATTTCCCCGTCCGGCACGTCCACGTTGATCGCCACGTCAATCCTCTCGCCGCGCTTCTCCAGAAAGGCCTTGAGCATCTCGGCCTGCGGGATGGAGCGGGGGAACCCGTCCAGGATGTAGCCCTTTTCGCAGTCCGGCTGCGCCAGGCGGTCCGCCACGATGTCGCAGGTCAGCGAGTCCGGCACCAGCCCGCCGCTGTCCAGATAGCCCTGCACCTGCTTGCCCAGCGGGGTGCCCTCGCGCAGGTTCTTCCGGAAAATGTCCCCGGTGGAGATGTGCAGGCTGCCGAGCTTCTCCGCGAGGCGGATGGCCTGCGTCCCTTTTCCCGCGCCGGGCGCGCCCAGCATCACGATTCTCAGACTCATCAAACGGTTCCTCCTGGTGTGTTGGACTGGTTCCACATGGCGGCTTCCGTCCCCGGGGGACGGCACCTGCGCCAGTATAGCAAAGGGCAGGGGGGCAATGCCCGGAGGGCCAAAATTGGCGAATAGTGGAAAAACCCTGTCCCTCACAGCCCCTCCGGAAAACGGTTGCCCGCAATGCCCGCGAAAAAAACACCTCATCGCGGGTAACGAAGCGACTGCGGCGATCCCGTGTCCGCCTCCGCTTCGGCCCTCACGGCATCTTGTCCAGCGATCAGGGACAGCATGCCCGTTGGACCCCTGCGGGGCGGGTGACGTATGCTGTCCTTCTAAACCGAGTGTCTGTCTGGAGGACCTGCCATGCTGTTGTCCGCAATGCTGTTCACGGCGGGGTGCGCTTTGTTTGCGTCCCCGGAGGCGGCGCTGCCGCCGCTGCTGCTGAACCACGAGCCGTTTGTGGAGTACCTGAAGGCGTCGGGGGAGCCGGTGCCGGATTTTGACGCGATGCCGTCGGAGGCGCCGCTGCCGCAGCCGCTCCACCCGGTGGTGGACGGCGCGCGCCGGGACATCACCACGCCGGAGGCGTGGCGGGCGGAGCGGGCGCGGATGATGGGCCTGCTCCAGCGCTGGATTCTCGGGAGTGTGCCGCCCGCGCCGGACAACCTGGAGGCGAAAGTGCTTTCAGAGACGGCGGAGCCGTCCGGGGTGCGGGTGCGGGAGGTGGAGCTGCGCTTCGGCCCGGAGCACAAGGCGCACCTGTGGGCGAAGCTGTACATCCCGCCGGGGCCGGGGCCGTTCCCGGTGTTCATGACGCAGGACAACCACAACGGCTGGGCGCTCATCGCCCTGCGCCGGGGCTACCTCGCCTGCGTGTACGCGGGTGCGGACTCGCGGGACGACACGGCGAGTTTTCTGGAGGCCTGGCCGGAGCACGACTTCTCGAAGCTGTGCCGGCGCGGCTGGGCGGCGGGGCGCTGCCTGGACTATCTGGAGACGGTGCCGGAGGCGGACGCGAAGAGGGCGGTGCTGACGGGGCACTCGCGCAACGGCAAGTCGTCGCTCATGGGCTCCGCGCTGGACGGGCGTTTTGCCGCCGTCATCTCGAGCAGTTCGGGCGTGGGCGGGTGCATGCCGTCGCGCCTGTGCGGCGAGCACCACTTCGCCGAGGGCATCGAGAACATCACGCGGTCCTTCATTGACTGGTTCCACCCGCGCTGGCGCTTCTTCGCCGGACGCGAGCACAAGGCCCCGGCGGACCTGCACCACCTCGTGGCCATGTCCGCGCCGCGCCCCTGCCTGCTAAGCATCGCGTTCAGCGACGACGTGGAGCACGGCTGGGCCATGCAGCACACCTACCGCGCCGTCAAGCCGGTGTACGAACTGCTGGGGGCGCCGGGGAACGTGTCCATCCTGTGGCGCGAGGCCGGCCACGAAACCTCCCCCGCCGTCATTGAGAAGTACCTCGACTGGTGCGACTTCCACCTGCGCGGAAGGGGCGCGCCGGTGCCGGAACGGCTTCCCTTCCCGTGGGACTGGGACGGCTGGCGCGCGAACGCCGGGGATCTGCCGGAGATTCCGAGGGCGGCGGACGGCGCGGGCATGCCCGCCCTGCGCGCCGCCGTGGAGGGCATGCTGGGCGCCGCGCCGCCGCGGGCGTCCACGGCGAACATGACCTACGGCAGGCAGGCGCCGCATGTGCAGGCGCTGTTCAACCGGGGCGACCTGATCCCCGGGGTGGAGAAGGAGACCGTCGTCTTCGGCGAGTACATCAACCTGGACATCTATTCGCCGAAGGGCGCGGCAAGGGCGGGGAAAAAGATTCCGGCGATCCTGTGGCTTGGGCCGCACGCCATCCCCGGCGGCTACAACCCGTCCTACCGCCGGGGCGAGCCGCCCCACAAGACCCTCGCCCGCGCGGGCTACGCCGTGTGCTGCTTCGACGCCGTCGGCACGGGCGCGCGGGCGCTGGAGATCGAGGGCTTCTACGACCGCCACCCGGGCTGGTCGCTGATGGGCAAGATGGCGCGCGACGCGCGGGCCGCCCTCGACGCGATGGCGGAAATCCCCCACATTGACACGGAGAACGTGTGGGCCGTGGGATTCGGGCAGGGGGCGCTCCTCGCGCTGCATGTGGCCGCCCTCGACGGCCGCGTCGCGGGCATGGCCCTCGCCGCGCCGCCGCTTCCCTTCCGCCTCGACACGGACGAGATGGAGACGGGCGGCGTCCGCCGCTGGGCGCAGGAAAGCCTTCTGCTGCCGCGTTTGGGTCTGTACGCGGGCGCGGAGGAAACAGTGCCCTACGACCTCGACCGGATCTGCACGGCCTTCGCGCCGAAACCGCTGGTGGTGCTGCATCCCGCCTTCGACCGGTTTGCCCCGGCGGCGCCCTTCGCCGCCTTCCGGAAAACCGTCGCGGACGCCTACGCCGCCGCCGGCGCGCCGGACCGCTTTGTCGTGACGGAGCCGGACGCCTATAATCAGTTCGACGAGGACACGCAGAAGGCCCTGCTGGAGGCCATGGCAAACCTGTCGGGCGCGCGGGCCGGCAAGAAGGGAGACTGAAGCGCATGCTGCATGTCGCGGTCATCATGGCGGGCGGCTCGGGCGAGCGCTTCTGGCCCGTGTCGCGCGTGAACCGGCCCAAGCAGCTCCTGCGGCTGGTCAATCCGGACCGGTCCATGCTCCAGGAGGCGCTGGACCACGTCACACCGCTCATCCCGCCGCGGCAGGTCTATGTGCAGACGAGCGGCGAGCTGGCCGACGCCATCCGCCGCGAGACGCCCGAGCTTCCGCCGGACAACATTCTCGTGGAGCCCTGCCGCCGCAACACCGCCGGCTGTCTCTGTTATGCGGCCGCGGCGCTCCTTGCGCGCCACGCCGCGCCGCCGGACCAATTGGTGATGGCGGTGCTCACGGCGGACCACGCCGTGGGCGACGCCGAGGGTTTCCGGCGCACCGTCGCCGCGGCCGTCAAGGCCGCCGAGGGCACCGACACCCTCGTGACCATCGGCATTCCGCCGACCCACCCCTCCACGGGCTATGGCTACATCCAGACGGACACGAAACCGGGGCCGTTGAGCACGGCGAAGGTGCTGGCCTTCCACGAGAAACCCGACCTCCCCACGGCGGAGCGCTACCTCGCCGCCGGGGGGCATTTCTGGAACAGCGGCATGTTCTTCTGGCGGCTTGACGTGTTTCTGCGCGAGCTGGAGGCCGCCGCGCCGGAGCACGCCCGCGCCGTCCGCGAGATGGCCGCCGCCCTCCGGCAGAACGACCGCAACACCGCCGCCGAGCTCTTCTCCGGGCTCCCCTCCATCTCCATTGACTACGCGCTCATGGAGAAGACCCGCAGGGTGTCCATGATCCTCGCCGCCTTTGACTGGGACGACGTCGGCTCATGGCCCGCCCTCGCCCGCCTCCGCACGGCGGACAAGCAGGGCAACGTCATCCAGGGCGACCCGCTGCTGGTGGACTGCAAGGACTGCGTCGTCTACCACGAGGCCGGGGGGGGCGACCGCGCCGTGGCCGTCCTCGGCGCGAAAGACCTCGTGGTGGTCGTCACGCCCGACGCCGTCCTTGTCATGCCCAAAGACCGCGCCGAAAACCTCCGCACGGTGGTGGAGCAGCTCAGAAAGCGCGGCGCGGGGCAGTTGTAGGGGGCGGCGCCCCCGGCCGGCGCGGGCGTGCGGGTTCCGGGGGGGTGCGCTGTTTGACACGCGGCACTATTTTGCAGATAATGGGAAGGGATATGGGAACCCACAGGGCCGCCGGACACCGCTCCGGACGGCGCGGTGGAAACTTGGAGGGGAGAAGAAAATGCCGCCGCGGATTCACACAAGAAACGTCCGGATGTCCCTCTTTCTTCTGCTGCTGTCCGCGGGACAGCACGGATGGTGCGGACCCGCCGCCGCACTGGACGGGGCGGCCTATGACAACCCGAACGGAAACACCCGCGTGGTCTGTCTGGCCGACCCCTCGCAAAGCTACGAACTGTACATCCCCCCCACGGCGCCCGCGACGGGTCCGGCGCCCATCTGCTACGGCTTCGACCCCGGCGGCAACGGCAAGGCGACGCTCTTGCAGCTTGCCCCGGCCGCGCTGGAAAACGGCTGGATTCTGGCGGTGTCGAACAACTCCAAGAACGGCCCCTGGGCGGACATTTTCATCGCGCAGGACGCCGTGCTGCTGGACACGGAGACCCGCCTGAACCTGTCGCCGACCCGGCGTTTCGCCGGGGGCATGTCCGGCGGGGCGCGGGCCTCGCTGGCGCTGGCCTACCGCTATCCCGCCAAGATCTGCGGCACCCTGCTGGTTGCCGCGGGGGGTCCGTTCGGAACGTCTCTGGCACCGTCCACGAACCGGCTGGTTGTCCACATTCTCATCGGCACGGAGGACAGCAATTACCTTTATGACGTTCCAGAGACCCAGGGTGCGCTGGTGGACGCGGGGATCCGGTGCGTGGTGACCCCCTTTGCCGGGGGGCATGTCTGGCCGTCGGGGCAGCTCGTGCTGTCAGGGTGCCGCTGGCTCAACGACAACGCGGAGAAGGACCCCAACAGCGGGCTAGCCCCGCCGGTCTGCCGCCCCTCCAGCCTGTTCTGCCAGGCCCCGCCGCCGCCCGGCGGCGCCTGGGGCGCCAAGGTCGCAGATTCGGAATACGCGTGGACCGCTTTCGAGCGCTTCAACGGGGCCGTGCTGCCCGTGGCCGCCGTGGAATGGTGGGGCATCAGCGCCGTATGGAACAGCAATGTGGGCTACTGGCTGCCCTCCGATCCCGGCGCCCGGACCTTCCGTGTCAGCCTGCACCCGGACAACGCGGGCGTTCCCGGCCCCCCGGTGCATGCGGAGCTGTTGACGGCGTCCCGCGAGGACTTTCCCCACCTGTACAGCCGGAACTACGCGCTGCGCCGTTTCCGCGCCCTGTTGTCCGCGCCCGTCAACCTTCCCTCGGGGTGGGTGGGCATCCAGCATGTGCGCACGGGGGACACCCTGGAGCTGCTGATGGCGTCGTATGAGGGGGACGGGCAGTACCTTCACTACGAGAACACCTACGGCACCTACGCTCCGGAGGCGGATGACCTCGCCATTGCCGTCGGAACCGAGGAAATGGAGGGGGAGATTTTTGCCTCCCCAAATCTCGGACATCCCCCGCTCGCGGTTCGCTTCACCGGGGTGGTCTCCGGAAATGTGGGGCCCGTCGTCAACTGGCGGTGGGATTTCGGGGATGGGGACATTCTGGAGGGTGTCGAACCCGCCCCTTCCCACGTCTACACGGACCCGGGCGTCTACTCCGTCTCCCTCACCGTGTCCACCGACCTCAGCAGCACCCTTGTGGAGCGCCATGCCCTCATC
>JAPXRP010000190.1:0-8169 GCA_033813475.1 Candidatus Hydrogenedentota bacterium | reverse complement strand
GTGGATGTCCGTGCCGAAACACTGGCACACATAGGCGGGCTTGATTTTCGCCCGCTTCATCCACTCGTTGATCTGCTGGTCCATCTGCTGCAGTCCGCCGATGCTCACCTTGCCGATAAAACTCTGAACCTTCATCATCGCGCTGCCCCTCTCTGCTTGGTTGACCATTCCGCATCCCAGGCTGAAAGCGGCCGGCTTTTCCGGCCTCACGTCCGCGTCGCTCATCGCACTTCTCTTTATCAGCAAGCCGGGAACAGCCGCACTGCTCCCGAACCCGGCGTCCGCCGTTCCTATTCCAGTCCCCGCTCCAGCGCCCGGCGCATCACCTCCACCGGGGCGGGGCATCCGGTCCACAGCTCGTACTGAAGCACCGCCTGGTGCAGCAGCATCGCCATGCCCTCTATGGTAGCACACCCGGCCATCAGCGCGTCCTGCATGAGACGCGTGCGGCGCGGACGGTACACCATGTCAAACACCGCGTGCTCCGGACGCAGGCGTTCCGGCGGCACGCAGCTTGCCCCCTCGTCATGCCCGTGCATTCCCAGGGGGGTGCCGTTGATGATCACGTCATGGGCGGCCAGCGCCTCCTCCAGCTCGAAGACAAGGGACCCCTCGCCCACGTCCACGCCCTCCGCCGTGCGGCGGAGGTCCCCGGCCAGCGCCACCGCCTTCTCGCGGCTGCGGCCCAGAATGGTGATGCGTTCCGGCCCCGCCTCCGCCGCGGCGAAGGCCACCGCCCGCACCGCGCCGCCCGCCCCGAGGAACAGCACGCGCCGCCCGGCCAGCGAGACGCCCGCCTCGGCCAGGGCGCGCAGCGCCCCCGTGCCGTCCGTGACCGCGCCCCGGAGCACGCCGTTTTCGTTGGTCACCGTGTTCACGCAGCCCACCCGCTGCGCCATCGCGTCCACCTCGTCCAGGCAGGCCATCGCCCGGACCTTGTGCGGGATGGTCACGCTGAGTCCGCGGAATGACGGCGCGGCCCGCATCCCCGCGAGAAAGGCGGGCACATCCTCCACGTCGAAGGCGAGGTAGGCGAAGTTAAGCCCGGCCGCGCGGAACGCCGCGTTGTGCATGGCGGGGGAGAGGGAGTGCGCCACCGGGTGGCCGATGACCGCGCAGAGCCGCGTTTCCGTGTTGATTTCAAACGCCCCGGCCATGCGGCCCCCTCTCAGCCCGGAGGCCAGGTGAAATCCCGGCCGCCCAGCAGGTGCAGGTGAAGATGGAACACTTCCTGGTTCGCGGCCCTGCCGCAGTTGACCACCAGGCGGTAGCCGCCCTCGGCGATTCCGAGCTGGCGCGCGATTTTGTTGGCGCAGAGCACCAGCCCCCCCAGCAGCGCCTCGTCGGTTTCTTCCGCGTCGCTCACCTTGGGAAGGGGCTTCTTCGGGATGACCAGCACATGCGTCGGCGCGGCCGGATTGATGTCATGAAAGGCGAAGTACCGGTCGTCCTCGTACACCTTGTTGCAGGGAATCTCCCCGCGGAGAATTTTTCCGAAAATTGTGTCTTCCGCCATAAAACCGCTCCTTCCGCGGCGGGGCTGCCCCGTCCGCCGCCTGTTCTATACCCAGCCTACCATTCCGCGTTCCCGCCTTCAAGGAAAAACCAGCCGCGCCCCGAGCAGCCCCGCGGCATTGAGGGCCAGCGTCGCCAGCGCCGCCGCCGCCGCCTCGGTCCGCAGCACCTGCGGCCCCAGACTCACGCGGAGCGCCCCTTGGGCGCTGATCAGCCCCCGCTCCCGCTCCGTGAAGTCCCCCTCCGGCCCCGCCAGCAGCAGCATCCGCGTGGTGCCGGGGGGCAGCGCGACCGCGCCCTCCGCGCCGCCGTCCAGGTCGGCGGCCACCACCGCGCCCGTTTCCTCCGCCAGGAGGCTGTCCAGAGAGTCCCAGGCGCGCAATAACGGCAGGGTGTCCCGGCTGCACTGCTTGCATGACTCCACGGTGTGCCGGTGCCAGCGCTCCACGGCGCCCGGCGCCCGCTGGCTGCGGTCGGCCCGCCAAAAGTGGAACCCCGCCACGCCCAGCTCCGTGCCCCGGCAGACGATTTCGTCCACCACCTTGTCCCGCTGCGGCCAGGCCGGCGCCAGAAAAACGGCCACGGCGGGGGCATCCCGCCGGGTCATCCGCTCAAGGGCCACCACCGCCTCCGCGCGGCTTCCCCGCAGGAAGACGCCCGCGCCCGCCAGCCCGCGGCCGTCAAACACTTCCACCGGGTCGCCGGCCCGCAGCCGGAGCACGGACACGGCGTGGCGCGCCTCCGCATCGGGGAGGAAGAGTTCCCCCCCGGCGGCGGCGTCAGCCAGGCCCGGGCAGTAGAAGCGGTGCGTGTGCGGCATGGGGAAAGGATAGCAGACCCGGAGGGCCGCTTCACCCTTTCGCGGGCCCGCCGCTGGCCGGAGGGGCGCGCATGCCGCTATACTCTCCCCCATGGCGAAGGAACGGCTGGACATGCTGGTGCAGGCGAGGTTTGGGCTGACCCGCGCGCGGGCGCAGGGGGTCATCCAGGCCGGACAGGTGTGCCTGCCCGACGGCCTCACGCTGGACAAGCCCGGCGCGCGCTACCCCGACGACACCCCGCTGGTGCTCCGGGAGCCGCCGCGTTTTGTCAGCCGGGGCGGCGACAAGCTGGAGGGGGCCTTTGAGGCCTTTGGCCTCGATGTGGAAGGGAAGACCGCCATGGACGTCGGCGCGTCCACGGGCGGGTTCACGGACTGCCTGCTCCAGCACGGCGCGGCGAGGGTGTACGCCGTGGACGTGGGCTACGGCCAGCTTGCCTGGAAACTGCGGCAGGACCCCCGGGTGGTGGTCCTGGAGCGCTGCAACATCCGCTATCTGGAGCCGGAGCGGCTGGAAGAGCCGCCAGTCTTCTTCACGATTGACTGTTCGTTCATTTCCCTCAAGCTCGTGCTGCCCGCCACCCTCCGCCTGATGGGGCCCGATCCGGAGGGCGTTGCCCTCATCAAACCGCAGTTCGAGGCGGGCCGCGACCGGGTGGGGAAGGGGGGCGTGGTCCGCGACGAGGCCGTCCACGCGGAGGTGGTGGGGGAGGTGCGCGCGGTGGCGGCGGCGCTGGGATTCCGGGACGTGGATGTGGTACCGTCTCCGTTGCTGGGCCCCTCGGGGAACCGTGAGTTTCTGGCGCGGCTCCACCGGTTTTCAGCGCCCCCCGACATGCCCGGCGGAGTATCCTAGACGCCCCATGCTGGACGCCCTGCACATACAAAACTACGCCCTGATTGACCGGCTGGAGGTGGCGCTTTCCCCGGGATTTAACGCGCTCACCGGCGAGACCGGCGCGGGCAAGTCCATCGTGGTCGGCGCGCTGAACCTGGTGCTGGGCGCGCGCGCCTCGGCCGACCTGGTCCGCGCCGGCGCCGACGCCGCCCGGGTGGAGGCGGCGTTCTCCCTCGACCGGCCCTCCGCGCGCCTGCGCGCCCTGCTCGCGGAGCACGACATCCCCCTGGAGGACGGCGTCCTGATCCTGGCGCGCACGGTCCTTGCCGACGGCAGGAGCAAGGCCTTCGCGGGCGGACGCATGGTGCCCGTCGCGGTGCTGGCCGCCCTCGGCGACGAGCTGGTGGACCTCCACGGCCAGCATGAGCACCAGTCCCTTCTGCGCCCCGACCTCCAGCGGGAGGTGCTCGACGCCTACGCGGGCGCCGGTGCGCGCGCCGAGGCCGTGGCGGAAAAGGTCACCCTTCTTCATGCCCTCACCCGCGAGATCGCGGCCGTGGAGTCGGACGACCGGGACACCGCCCGGCGGATGGATTTTCTGCGCCATGAGATTGCGGAGATTGACGCCGCGGGGCTCCAGCCCGGCGAGGAGGAGGAGCTGAGGAACCGCCTGAACCGCATCATCCACGCGGAGAAGCTGCGCGGGCTGTCCGAGTCCGCCTATGCCGCCCTCTACGAGGGAGAGGCGCCCTCCGCCGTGGACCTGCTGGACCGCGCCCTGTCCGGCATCGCGGAGTTGGGGGGGATCAGCGCGGAGTTTCTGGAGCTGTCCGCGCCCCTGCAAGAGGCGCGCGCGCAGGTGGAGGCCGTGGCGGAGACCCTGCGCGGCAACCTCTCTGACACCGAGTACGACCCGGCGGAGCTGGACGCGCTCCACCGCAGGCAGGGGATGATCAACGACCTGAAGCGGAAATACGGCGCGGACATCCCCGAAATCCTGGACTACCGGAACCGGGCTTCCGCCGAACTGGCCGGACACGACTCCCGGGACGCGCGGCTCGCGGAGATGCGCGGACAGGAGGCGCGCCTGCGCGGCGAGGCGACGGAGGCGGCGAACGCCCTGTCCGCCGTCCGCCGAAAGGCGGCCGCCGCCCTGGACAAGAAGATCGCGGAAACCCTGCGCGACCTGGACATGAAGGGCGCGCGCTTCGAGACGCGGTTCACGGACATCCCGCTGTGCGCCCACGGCGTGGACGGCGTGGAGTTTCTCCTTTCGGCCAACGCGGGGGAGAAGCCGAAGCCCCTGCGCGCCGTGGCCTCGGGCGGGGAGATGTCCCGGATCATGCTGGCGCTCAAGTCGGTCTTCGCGGGGATGGACCGCATCCCCACGCTGGTCTTCGACGAGATAGACGCCGGTGTCGGCGGCGTGGTGGCGCGGCGCGTGGCGGAGAAGATGGCGGCGCTGGCGGCGTCGCACCAGGTGCTGTGCATCAGCCACCTGCCCCAGATTGCCGCCGCCGCGGACGCGCATTACAGGGTGGAGAAACAGGTCCGCAGGGGCGTCACGGCGACCGCCGTGGCGCGCGTGGACGGCGAGGCGCGGGAGCGGGAGCTGGCCAGGCTGCTGGACGGGTCGCTCTCCGACGTGTCCCTGGAGCACGCCCGCGCGCTGCTGCGGGACATGGGCTCAACGAAGTAAAGGGAGTTTTTGCATGGAGTGCGGCAGGATCAAGATCGGCGTCATGGGGTCTGCGGGCGGAAAAATGGACCCGGAAATCGAGGAGCGGTGCCGGACCCTGGGCCGGGCCATCGCGGAGGAGGGCTGCGCCATCCTCACCGGCGGGTGTCCGGGCCTTCCCCACCAGGCCGTCATCGGCTGCAAGCTCGCCGGCGGGCTCACCATCGGCGTGTCCCCGGCCCTCAGCGTGCGCGAGCATGTGGACCACTACGGCAGCCCCACCGACCACATTGACGTCATGATCTACACCGGCGCGGGCCTCATGGGGCGCGAGATCATCGGCGTGCGCAGCTGCGACATCATCATCATCGTCGGCGGGCGCTCCGGCACCCTCGGCGAGTTCGCCATCGCCTACGACGAGGGCCGCATGATCGGCGTGCTCACCGGCACCGGCGGCTTTGCGGACCATGTGGACGACATCCTGCCGGTGATCGAGAAGCCCACGGGCTCGCGCCTTTTCTTCTCGTCCGACCCGGTGGACCTCATCCGGAAATGCGTGGCCTCGTTCCGGGAGGATCCGCCGGTCATCCGGGAGCGCGAGGCCGCCGGGTAACGCTCAGGTCCTCTTTCCCTTCGGGGCGGGCGGGCCTCCCGGATAGTTGGGCGAATAGAGCACCGCGTGCGGGCGCGTGATGAGTGTGCCGTTCTTCACAAACGCCTCCCCGCGCGGGGAAAGATGCTCTGTCATGCGCCCGCGCCATTCCGCCAGCGCCTTCGCCCGGCCGGGGACACCGGAGAGGTCCCGCAGCTCGCGCGGGTCGTCCGCCAGGTCGAAAAGCTGCTCGCGCCCGTCCTCAAACTGGTAGATGTACTTCATCCGCCCGTCGGTGAGGGCCGTCCAGTTGTGGCTTTCGGCGTAGCACCGGCAATGCTCCAAGTCTATCCAGGGCCGCCAGTCGGCCTTCGGGTCGCGGGCGAGCCGCAGCAGGCTGCTCCCGTCCATCGCCGGGGCGTCGGTGACGCCAGCCGCGTCGAGGAAGGTGGGCAGCACGTCGCGCAGCTCCACGGGGTGGTCCAGCCGCGCGCCCGCCGGAGCCGTGGTCCAGCCCTCGGGACAGCGCACGATCATGGGGATGTGCGCCGACCCCTCGTAGGCGTAGGTCTTGCGCCAGAGATGGTGGTCCCCTGTCATGTCGCCGTGGTCGGCGGTGAACAGGATCAGCGTGTTCTCCAGGTCACCGCGCCGCTCCAGGGCGGCCAGCACGCGCCCGATCTGCTCGTCCAGGAAGGACACAGACCCGTAGTAGCCCTGCCGGGCGGCGCGCGCCGCCTCCGGGCCGAGGTCGCCGTGCCACAGGCTGGCGCTGTTGTCGCTGCGGGGGGCATGCCGCGCCGCCCAGTCGCCCACCGCCCGCTCCGGCAGGGGGGCGTCCCGGTAGGCGTCCATGAAACGCGCCGGGGGGTCGTAGGGGCTGTGGGGCCGCGCGAAGGACACTTTCAGAAAGAAGGGGGCGTCTCCGGAATAGGAATCAAGAAAGCGCTCCGCCACGTCCGCCGTCCAGCGCGTGGGGTGCAGTTCCTCCGGCAGTGCGTAGGGGGCGGAGGTGTTGTCGTTCCACCCGATGCCCGTGGCGTCCGGATTCAGGGTAGGCGCCTGCGACAGGAACCAGCTCCGGTAGTCGCTGCGGAAATCGGGCGACTCCGCCCGGCCCGACTCATCCAGCAGTATCTGGTGGTAGCCGTGCGGGTTGCGCTGGGGGGAGAAGTGCATCTTGCCCACGGCGTGGCAGTAATACCCGGCATCGCGCAGAGCCTGGGGCTTCTCGTAGGGGTATTTCTCGGCCACCCGGCCGTAGCCCAACTGCCCGTGGTTCCAGGGCGACATGCCCGTCAGCAACGCCGCGCGGGCCGGGGTGCAGGACGGGGTTGAGCTGTATGCCCGCGCAAAATGGAATCCCTGCGCTGCCAGCCGGTCCAGATGCGGCGTCTGGATGACGGGATTTCCCGCCACGCCCAGGCAGTCCCCCCGCATCTGGTCCGCCATAAGGAACAGGATGTTCGGTTTTCTGGCAGGTGCGGAGGGGGCCGCCCCCAAGGCCGGCCGCACCGCCGCGGCGGCCACCGCCGCCCCCGCGCGCCCCATGAACTCCCTGCGCGAAAGGCCGCCGGAACCTCTTGACATGACCGTGTCCTCCGGGTGAACACCCAGTATAGCAGACCCTTTCACAGACCAACACGGACCGACACGGACTTGCACGGACGAACACGGACGAACACGGACGAGGTCCCGTCCACATAGTCCACCTGGTCCACATCGTCCACTCGGTCCACCCCGTCCACTTCTTTGTGGCCGCTTGCCCGCGCCTACTGAACGTGCTACAGTGAAATCCACACCACACCACAGGAGGGCCGCGCATGGCCGGGTTGAACCGAAGGGCTTTCATGGCGGGAATGGGGGCCGCCGCATTTTCCTCCCTGGCCGCGCGGCGCGCGCCCGCGCGGGACGCCGCGCCCCCGAACTTCGTCGTCATTATCACGGACGACCACCGGTGGGACATGGCGGGATTTGCCGGGCATCCCATTCTCCAAACACCGGAGATGGACTGGCTGGCCGCCGGGGGCGTCCACTTCCGCAACGCCTTCGTGACCACCCCCATCTGCTGCACCAGCCGCGCCTCCATCCTGACGGGGATGCACGCCCGCAGCCACGGGGTGCATGACTTCTCCACCCCCCTGGCGCCGGAGGATATGGCGCGCACCTATCCGGCCCTGCTGCATGCGGCGGGCTATGAGACCTGCCATATCGGAAAGTACGGCGTCGGCGGCACGCCGCCCGCCGCGCTGGGGGTGCGGCCCCTGCCCCCGGGAAAGGAGCCCTTCTTCCGAGAGGTGGACGGCGAGCGCCGCCACGTCACCCGCATCACCGCCGACATGGCGACGGACTTCATCACCGCCGTTCCGAAGGGAAAACCTTTCTGTCTTACCGTAGGCTTTGACGCGCCCCATTCCCACGACTACGCCCGGCGTCCCTATCCGCCCGAGCCGGAGTGCGAGTCCCTCTACCGGGACGTCGCCGTGCCGCCGCAGCCGCACTCCTCCTGCGGCGACTACGAGGCCCTTCCGGACTTTCTAAAGAACAGCGAGGGGCGCATGCGCTGGGGCGTCCGCTTCTGCACCCCCAACTTCTACCAGGAGTCCATGCGCGACGTGTTCCGCATGATCACCGGGGTGGACCGGGCCATCGGCCGCATCCGGACCGCCCTGGACGCAGCCGGGGTCGCGGACAACACGGTTATCCTCCTCATCGGGGACAACGGC
>JAPXRP010000189.1:0-8227 GCA_033813475.1 Candidatus Hydrogenedentota bacterium | reverse complement strand
CAGCGGCGGAGCTGATCACGCCGATCGCCATGACCGAGGAGCTGCGCTTCGCCATCCGCGAGGGCGGCCGCACCGTCGGCGCCGGCGTCGTCACCAAGATTTTCGAGTAGGAGCAACCTGGGCCGCCGCGCCGCGCGGCGCCCGAACTGGAGACTGAGACATGGCATCAGGCCATAAGATTCGCATCAAACTGCGGGCGTACGACCACCGCCTGCTCGACCTGGCGGCCGCGGGCATTGTGGACGCCGCAAAGCGCACCGGCGCGGGCGTGCACGGGCCGATCCCGCTGCCGACGGCGATGTCGAAGCTGACGGTGCTGCGCGGGCCGCACATTAACAAGAAGTCCCGCGAGCAGTTTGAGACGCGGACCCACAAACGGCTGATTGACATCGTCGGGCCGAGCGCGAGCACGGTGGACGCGCTGATGAAGCTGGTGCTCCCCGCCGGCGTGGACGTTGAAATCAAGCAATAACCGCGGCAGGCGCATGGCACGGCAACGTGCCGCGTTGTAAGGACACTGAACGATGCTGAAAGGTTTATTGGGGCGAAAGTTGGGCATGACCCGCATCTTCAACGAAGACGGGCTGTGGGTGACCGTCACCCTTCTGGAGGCCGGGCCCTGCACGGTGGTCCAGCGCAAGACGACCGAGAACGACGGGTACGAGGCGGTGCAGGTGGGTTTCGGCGACGTCAAGGAGAAGCGGTGCACGAAGCCGCTGCGCAGCCACTTCCAGAAGGCGGGCGTGGCCCCCAAGCGGGTGCTCCGCGAGTTTCGCGTGGACCAGGCCAGCAGCCTGAAGCCGGGCGACGAGGTGGGCACGGACATCTTCAAGGTGGGCGACCACGTGGACGTGTCGGGCGTGTCCAAGGGCAAGGGCTTCCAGGGCATCATGAAGCGGCACGGGGCGCACGGCGGCCCGGGCGGCCACGGCTCGAACTTTCACCGGGCGCCCGGCTCGATCGGCTCCAGCGCCGACCCGTCCGAGGTCATGAAGGGCAAGACCCTTCCCGGCCGGATGGGCAACGAGCTGGTGACGGTCCAGCACCTCCAGGTGGTGGACGTCGTGCCGGAGAAGAACCTCCTGGTGGTGCGGGGCGCGGTTCCCGGCGCCCCCGGCGGGATGGTCGTGGTCAAGCAAAGCGTGAAAGGATCCAAATAACCATGGCGTCCTTGAAGGTCATAAACATGGACGGCGCCGAGCAGGGCGTCGCGCAGGCGAGTGACGCGGTGTTCGCCGTCGAGGCGAACGAGGTGCTGGTGCACGACGTGGCGGTGGGCCTGATGGCCTGCCAGCGCCAGGGCACGCACAAGACCAAGGTCCGGCACGAGGTCTCCGGCGGCGGCATCAAGCCGTTCCGCCAGAAGGGCACGGGCCGGGCGCGCCAGGGCAGCAGCCGCGAGCCGCACATGCGCGGCGGCGGCACGGTCTTCGGGCCGGTGCCCCGGGACTACCGCCAGTACATCACGCCGCGCGCGAAGCGCCAGGCCCTTTGCTGCCTGCTGAGCGACCGGGCGCGCGGCGAGCGCCTGAGCGTGGTGCGCGGGCTGGCGGTCGAGGCGCCGAAGACCAAGGTGGTGGCGCGGATGCTGGAGAAGGCGGCGCCGGAGGCGCGCAAGACCCTGATCGTCACGGCGGACCACGCGCCGAACGTGGTGCTGTCCTCGCGGAACCTGCCGCTGGTGACGGTGCGCACGGCCGCGGATGTGAACGCCCTGGACGTGCTCCACGCGTCCCGGGTCCTGGTGCAGGAAGAGGCCCTTGCCAAGCTCGAGGAGCGGCTGTCATGAAGATTGACCCCCA
Source organism: Candidatus Hydrogenedentota bacterium (assembly GCA_033813475.1). Classification (GTDB taxonomy): domain Bacteria; phylum Hydrogenedentota; class Hydrogenedentia; order Hydrogenedentales; family CAITNO01; genus JAAYBR01. Next base: position 6,425 of record JAPXRP010000189.1, on the reverse strand, counting down.
CAAGATCGTGCTGAGCCCGATCATCACGGAAGAGGCGCAGATCCAGACGACAAAGTCGAAGTCGGCGAAGTACACGTTCCGCGTGACCCCGAAGGCCACGAAGTCCCAGATCCGGGACGCCGTGGAGGAGATTTTCAAGAAAAGCGAGATCCGGGTGGTCGCGGTGAACACCATGAACTACGAGGGCAAGGTGCGCAACCGCATGGCCTCGCGCCGGCCCGGACACCGCCCCAACTGGAAGAAGGCGATCGTGACGCTCCGGCCGGGCGACGCCATCGAATTGATCTAAGGAGTTCCCGGGATGCCTTTGAAAAGATTCAAACCCTACACGCCGTCGCGGCGCTCGATGACCGTGTCCGACTTCTCCGAGCTTTCGGGGAAGGCGCCGGAGAAGAGCCTGCTGGAGAGCAAGCGCCGCATCAGCGGGCGCAACAACCAGGGCCGCATCACGATGCGGCGCCGGGGCGGCGGCGCGCGCCGGAAGTACCGGATCGTGGACTTCCGCCGGGACAAGGACGGGATCCCGGCGCGGGTGTCGGCCCTTGAGTACGATCCGAACCGGTCGGCGCACATCGCGCTGCTGGTCTACGCGGACGGCGAGAAGCGCTACATCGTGGCGCCGGCCGGGCTGGCGGTGGGCCAGACGGTGCTCAGCGGCGACGAGGGCGTGGAGTTCGAGGTGGGCAACTGCATGCCCCTCTCGCGGATGCCCCTGGGCGCGAACGTGTACAACGTCGAGCTGCGCCCCGGCGCGGGCGGGCAGATTGCCCGGGCCGCGGGGAACGGCTGCCAGCTCCTGGCGAAGGAGGGGCGCTATGTCGCCCTGCGCCTGCCCTCGGGCGAGATGCGCCGGGTGCTCAGCAACTGCCGGGCGACGGTGGGCCGCGTGGGCAACGAGGAGTGGCAGAACATCCACCTGGGCAAGGCGGGGCGCACGCGGTGGCTCGGCCGGCGGCCCAAGGTGCGCGGCGTGGTGATGAACCCGGTGGACCATCCGCACGGGGGCGGCGAGGGCCGCACGTCGGGCGGCCGCCATCCGGTGAGCCCGTGGGGCACGCCGGCGAAGGGCTACAAGACGCGCAAGAAGAGCAAGAGCACGAACAAGTACATCATCCGCCGCAGGAACGGCTGAAGATGGGGCCCGCCGGGCGGCGCGGGTGCGCCGGCGGCAACAAGGAGATTGGACAGTGCCTCGTTCGTTGAAGAAAGGCTATTTCATTGAGGGCTCGCTGCTGGAGAAAGTCCAGCGGCACCAGAGCTCGGGCGACCACCGCGTCATCCGGACCTGGTCGCGGCGGTCCACGATCATCCCGGAAATGGTCGGGCTGACGATCGCGGTGCACAACGGCAAGACGCATATCCCGGTGTTCGTCACCGAGAACATGGTCGGCCACAAACTGGGCGAGTTCGCGCCGACGCGTGTCTTCAAGGGGCACGCGGGCGCGAAAAAGTGACGGGAGTTTTGACCAATGGCTAACGAGCGAAACGACAGCGCGGCGGCGCCCAAGTACGCCGAGGCCCGCGCCCGGCTCAGCGGGCTCCAGATGTCGCCCCGCAAGGTGCGCCTGGTGGCGGACATGATCCGCGGCAAGCGCGTGGCGGACGCGAGGGACATCCTCCAGTTCACCGTCAAGGGGTGCTCGGAGCCGCTTCGGAAGCTCCTGGACTCCGCGGTGGCGAACGCGGAGAACGCGGCGGCGGAGGTTCGGCGGCGGATCAACACGGACGACTACCGGGTGACGCACATCGCCGTGGGCGACGGGCGGACCCTCTACCGGTTCCAGAACATGCCGCGCGGCCGCGCCGGCAGGGTCAGGCACCGCAGCAGCCATGTGGACTTGGTGATCTCGCAAGAGTAAGGAGAATGTGATGGGTCAGAAGGTACACCCTTTCGGCTTCCGGCTGGGAGTGATTCAGGACTGGAGCTCCCGCTGGTACGCGGGGAAGAAGGACTATGTGGAGCTTCTCCACAAGGACCTGGAAATCCGGCGCTACGTCAAGCAGCGCCTGGACAAGTCGCTCTCCGACGGCCGCGCCGAGATCGCGAAGATTGACATTGAGCGCGCGGGGCGCAAGGTGAAGATCATCCTGCACGCCGGGCGGCCCGGCCTGGTCATCGGCCCGCGCGGCGAGCGCGTGGACGAGCTGCGCAAGGAGCTCGAGGTGCTGACGGGCCAGGACGTCATGCTGGACGTGCGCGAGGTGAAGGTGCCCGACCTGAGCTCGCAGCTGGTGGCGGAGCGGCTGGCGGCGGACATCGCCAAGCGGGTGTCCTTCCGCCGGGCGATCAAGCGGGCCATGCAGAACACGATGCGCGTGGGGGCCAAGGGCATCCGCGTGCGGGTGGCGGGCCGGCTCAACGGCGCGGAAATCGCGCGGACGGAGCAGGCGCGCGAGGGCAGCGTGCCGCTGCACACGCTGAAGGCGAACGTGGACTACGGGTTCGCCATCAGCCACACGACCTACGGCACGATCGGCGTGAAGGTCTGGATCTATCTGGGCGACATCAAGCCGGGCGAGCGCGTGACGGCGGTGGGCGAGGAGATTCTGCGGGGCGTGGACGCGCGGCGCGGAGACCGCGACGGCGGCCGGGGCGGCCGGGGCCGGGGCGACGGCGGCGGCCGGGGCGGCCGGGGCCGGAACTGAAGGGCGGAATAGTCGCGGGCGGCGGTCGGCCGCCCGAGTGGAGAATCTGAACGATGTTGATGCCGAAGCGAGTCAAGTACCGCAAGCAGCAGCGCGGGCGCCGGTCGGGAATGACCAAGGGCGCGGCGACGGTGGACTACGGCGATTTCGGGATGAAGGCGCTGGAGGACGGCTGGGTGACGGCGCGCCAGATCGAGGCGGCCCGTGTCGCGATCACGCGCCACCTGCGCCGCGGCGGCAAGGTGTTCATCCGGGTGTTCCCGGACAAGCCGATCACGAAGAAGCCGGCCGAGACGCGCATGGGCAAGGGCAAGGGCGCGCCGGAGGCCTGGGTGGCGGTGGTGAAGCCCGGCCGCATGATGTTCGAGATCGAGGGTGTGCCCGAGCAGCTTGCGCGCGAGGCCGTCAGGCTGGCGGGCTTCAAACTGCCCATAAAGACCAAGTTCGTCGCCAGGGCCATCTGACCGGGCGCAAACGGGAGACCAGGACGTGAAGGCACGTGAATTGAGAGAGATGAACGACGGGGCGCTGCGCGACCTTTTGGGCGCGCGCAAGGCCGACATCATGAATTTCCGGCTGCAGCTGGCCACCAGCGTGGTGGAAAACGTGCGCCAGGCGCGCGAAAAACGGCGTGACATCGCGCGAATCCTGACGATCCTCAGGGAGCGGGAGCAGTCCGCGGCGAAAGGGATGAAGTAGGATGGAAGACCGGACGAACGCAGAAGTCGTGGACGGGCGCGGGCACCGCAAGGACCGCGTGGGCGTGGTGGTGGCCAACAAGTCCCAGAAGACCATCACGGTGGCCGTGGAGACGGTGAAGACGCACCGCCTCTACAAAAAGGCGCTCAAGCGGACCAAGAAGTTCCGCGCGCACGACGAGGAGCAGCAGTGCAACCTCGGCGACGTGGTGCGCATCCGGGAGACCCGCCCCCTCAGCGCTACCAAGCGCTGGCGCCTGGTGGAAATCATCAAGCGTGCGGACTGACCAGGGAAGGACTGAGCCATGATACAGATTTACTCAAAGCTCAACGTGGCCGACAACTCCGGCGCGCGCACCATCCGGGTGATCCAGGTGATGGGCGGGTCGAAGCGGCGCTACGCCGGCCTCGGCGACATCGTCACGGCGAACGTGCGCGACGCGCTGCCGAACGCCGCGATCAAGAAGGGCGACGTGGTCAAGGCCGTCGTTGTCCGCGTGAAGCACGACACCCAGCGCCCGGACGGGACGGTCATCCGTTTCGACTCGAACGCGGCGGTGATCATCAACAACCAGAAGGAGCCGCGCGGGACCCGCATTTTCGGGCCCGTGCCGCGCGAACTGCGCGAGGGGGGGTTCCTGCGAATCCTCTCCCTGGCGCCAGAAGTGCTGTGAGGTAGGCCATGTTCATCAGAAAAAAAGACACGGTGGTGGTTATCCGCGGGGCCTACAAGGGGCGCCGGGGCAGGGTGCTGGAAGTCTACCCCAAGGAGGGGCGCCTCCTGGTGGAGGGGGTGAACATGATGAAGCGGCACACGCGCGCCCGCAGCCGGAACCAGTCCGGCGGCATCGTGGAGCGCGAGGCGCCGATCCACATCTCGAACGTGATGCCCTGGTGCGAGGCCGCCGGCAAGCCGTCGCGGATCGTGATGAAGCGCCTGGAGGACGGGCGCCGCATCCGGGTGTGGAAACTGACCGGAGAGACGCTTGACTGACCGGGCGCGCCCGCGTCGGATGGCAGGATGCAACCAGAATCAAGGAGTGGCCCGCCGTGGCAGACAGACTCAAGGACAGGTACAGGACCGAGGTGGTTCAGGCGCTGATGGGCGAGTTTAAGTACTCGAACGTCATGCAGGTGCCGCGACTCGAAAAGGTGGTGGTCAACATGGGCGTGGGCGACGCGATCGCCGACGCGAAGCTGCTGGACGCCGCGATGGCGGAGCTGGCGACCATCACGGGCCAGAAGCCGAGCGTGCGCCGGGCGCGGAAGTCCATCTCGAACTTCAAGCTGCGCGCCGGGGTGGCGATCGGCTGCACGGTCACGCTGCGCGGCGACCGGATGTGGGAGTTCATGGAGCGGCTTTTCAACGTGGCCATCCCCCGCATCCGCGACTTTCGCGGGATCAGCCCCCGGGGCTTCGACGCCTTCGGAAACTTCACGCTGGGCCTGCGCGACCAGACGGTCTTCCCGGAGATCGACATGGACAAGGTGCTCCGCGTGCGCGGCATGAACGTGACCTTCGTGATGAAGGCGGCGTGCCCGGCGGCGGAGAGCCTCTACCTGCTGAAGAAACTCGGAATGCCCTTCGCCAACTGAGGCGGGGCGCCACAAGAAGAGGACCATACCGGTGGCCAAGACGAGCAAGCTTGAGAAGAACAAGAAGATCCTGCGCCTGGCGGCGAAGCACCACGCGCGGCGCGAGGAGCTGAAGGCGCGGGTCAAAGACCAGGAGCTTTCCTTCGAGGAGCGCAAGGCGGCGATGATGACGCTCGCCGCGCTGCCGCGCAACGCGTCGCCGGTGCGCTACCGGAACCGCTGCAAGGTGAACGGGCGCCCCCGCGGCTACCTGCGCGCCTTCGGCATGTCCCGCGTCTCGTTCCGGGAGCTTGCGCTTGAGGGCAAGATCCCCGGCGTCACAAAGTCCAGTTGGTAACATCAGCCCATTAGGAAGAGCACGCACCATGTCAATGAGTGACCCGATCGCCGATCTGCTGGCCAGGATCCGCAACGCCGTGCAGGCGCGCCACGTGACCGTGGACGCCCCGCACTCGCGGCTGAAGGCGGACATCTGCCGGATTCTGAAGGAGCAGGGATTCATCAACGGTTTCGAGGTGGCCGAGGAGCCGAAGCCCGGCCTCATCCGCATCACCCTCCGGTACCTCCCGGACGGCACCTCGGTGCTTCACGGCCTGCGGCGGGTGAGCAAGCCGAGCCTGCGCGTCTATGTGGGCCACGACAGCATCCGCCCGGTGCGCAGCGGCCTGGGCGTCTCCGTCCTCAGCACGCCGCGCGGCGTGATGACGGGCAAGAACGCCCAGCGCTCCAAGGTGGGCGGCGAGGTCATTTGCGAAGTGTGGTAACGGCCGCGCGGCCGCAACGGTGAAAGGAGTGACGCTGTGTCACGAGTAGGAAGAATGCCGGTACCCCTCCCGAAGGGGGTTCGCTGCGAGCAGGCGGGCGCCGTCCTGAAGGTGACGGGGCCCAAGGGCTCCCTTGAGATGGCGGTGGACCCGGAGATTTCCCTGGAAATCACGGACGCCGAGGTGGTGGTGACGCGTCCCTCGGACAAGCCGAGGCACCGCTCACTGCACGGCCTGACCCGCGCGCTCGTCAACAACCTTGTGACGGGGGTGAGCCAGGGCTACCAGAAGACGCTGCTGCTCGAGGGCACGGGCTACCGCCTGGCCATGCAGGGCGCCAGCCTCAGCCTGACGGTGGGGCACAGCCACCCGGTGGTGTTCGAGCCGCCCGCGGGGATCACCTTCGCGGTCGAGGGCACGCAGACCCTGCGCGTGTCGGGCATAGACAAGCAGCTCGTGGGCCATGTGGCGGCGCGCGTCCGGCGCATCCGCCCGGTGGAGCCCTACAAGGGCAAGGGCCTGCGCTACGAGGGCGAGAAGGTCATCCGCAAGGAAAGCAAGAAGGGCGCCTGATCCCGGCGCGGCGCGCGCACGACGCGCGCGCCCCCCGGAGGGCAGCCTCTTAGGAGAGCATTGAGATGGGCAATCTGAAGGACAAGACGGCGCACCGCCTGCGGCGGGCAAAGTACATCCGCAAGCGGATCTCCGGCACCCCGGAGCG
>JAPXRP010000188.1:0-8285 GCA_033813475.1 Candidatus Hydrogenedentota bacterium | reverse complement strand
GGTTCGTATCCCGGTGGACGCTGGCCTTATCGAGGGCGCGCTGGAGTGCCCGCCGCCCTCCCCCCTCTGCGAAAATCTGCGCAATCTGCGGACCGCCGCAGTTGCACGACGCTGCGCCCCGTCCGCCTCATTCCTCCGCGAGATATCGCTGCCTGCGTTCAGTGGTTGGCTCAGGGCGTTGGCTCCAACTCTCCATGTTGATTGTCATTGTCCGTCAGTCCCATTCCTGGGTTCATGAAGAACTCATCGGGAAGCGAATTGCAGTTGCCCCCCCCAATTTCTCCTTTTTCGGTGCGGACAAAAAGGCCTTCCCCGTTCCAAGCTATTGCACGAATCTTTCCGTCTCCGTCCGACAACAGCTGAAAAGCGCCATATATGTCTGGAATATCCTCCTTGGATTGAACAATGACATTCCGAAAAACACTCGCTTCGGGTTTGGAATACGATTTCAACAGCAGGAGATATTTTATTGACCACTTAGGACAAAAATAGTACATAACAGAACCGTTGTGCACGCAGACGAAGTCAGGGTTGTGTCCGACAATGCGAATTGCCTCCTCAATCCCCATTCCAACATCAATGGACTCAAGGGCGTGGATACGCGACGCCGCCATGTAACGGCTGAGGAACACGAACGCGAGGCAAACCAGGCAAACTGCTCCAAAGACATATAGGCAGCGCATGTCGCATCCTTTCGTTCATTTGCCCGAGCTTCCAAGTTCTGCCCGGGAACGCGCCTGTCCCCAAAGCTCTGCCCCGCAATTGCCGCACCCCTCGCACCGGCCATTATACGAATCGCGCGGCGGGCACTCCAGCGCGGCGCGGGGGGCGCGCGCCCCGCCGTCCTCCCCCCTCTGCGAAAATCTGCGCAATCTGCGGACCGTCCTCCCGCCCGCAGACCCGGCTGAAGGTTGACCCAAGGCGCTGAATATGGTACCCTTTCGCGTGCCCTGCCTGCGGGCTGAACGGCGGCGGGGCGCGCGATTCTTGCTGGTTTTTGGTCCGGCCTCCCCGGTGGCCGGGTCCTGCGCAACGGGAGGCCGGCGAACCCGGTCAGGTCCGAGAGGAAGCAGCCGCAGTTGGCTCTCTCCGTGTGATGCAGGGCGCCCGGTTTTCCGGCGGGGGCCGTGACCTTAAACCGGCGGGCGGCGGGAGGTTGCATGGCGGATTCCAATTACACGGTGCTGGCGCGCAAGTGGCGGCCGCAGTCCTTCGACGATGTCGTGGGGCAGGAGCACATCACCCGCACGCTGAAGAACGCCATCGCCTCGGGCCGCATCCACCACGCCTTCCTCTTTCTGGGCTCGCGGGGCATCGGCAAGACGACGACGGCGCGCATCCTGGCGAAGGCGCTGAACTGCCAGCAGTCCGACACCCCCACCGTCTCCCCGTGCGGTGTCTGCGACAACTGCGTCTCCATCGCCCAGGGCAACAACATTGACGTGATCGAGATTGACGGCGCGTCGAACAACACGGTGGACAACGTGCGGGACATCCGGGACAACGTGCGGATGGTCCCGTCGAGCGGGCGGTACAAGGTGTACATCATTGACGAGGTGCACCAGCTCTCGACGAGCGCGTTCAACGCCCTGCTGAAGACCCTGGAGGAGCCGCCGGCGCACGCGGTGTTCATCCTGGCGACCACGGAGGCGCACAAGATCCCCGCGACCATCGTGTCGCGGTGCCAGCGCTACGACTTCCGCCGGGTGCCCATGGCCGGCATCGCGGAGCTGCTGCGGAAAATCCTGGCGAAGGAGGGCCGCGCGGCGACGGACGAGGCGCTCTTCGCCATCGCGCGGGCGGCCGAGGGCGGCGTGCGCGACTCCGAGGGGATCCTCGACGAGCTGATGACCTACTGCGACGGCGAGATCACGTTCAAGGACGTGTTCGACGTGCTGGGGCTGGTGGACTGGCGGGTCATGCACACCCTGTGCGACGCCCTGCTGGCGGGCGACGTGGCCCGGCAGATGACGGTGGTGGAGGAGGTGATCACGGCGGGCAAGGACCTGTCGCAGTTCGTGGAGGAGCTGCTGCGCTACTTCCGCAACCTGCTCGTGTGCAAGTCGTCGAAGGACACGGAGATTCTCCGCCTGCCGGAGGACGAGACGGCGGAGCTGGCGCGCCGGGCGGCGCGCTTCCCGATGGTGAAGCTGCTGAACATCGTGGAGCAGTTCGCCGCGCTCACCAACGGCTTTGACTCGCAGATCGCCCAGCGCACGGCGCTGGAGGCCCTGCTCATCCGCCTGTCCCGCGTGGACACGGACGTCTCCCTCGACACGGTCATGGAGAAGCTGCTCCTGCTGGGGGCCGGGGGCGTGGTCCCCTCGGTGGCGGCCCCGCCCGCGGAGGGGGGCGCCCCGCCAAACCCTCCTGAGGTCGGGCCGGCGCAGACGCCGCAGCCGGTGCCGACAACGGGGTTCCTGGGCGGCGTCGAAGTCCCGCCGGTTGCCGCGCCGGCCCCCGCACCGCGCCCCGTTCCCGCGAGCGCGCCGCCGGCGGCCCCCGCGCCGCAGCCCGTGGTGGACCGGGAGGCCCTCAAGGCGCGCCTTATCGCGGAAAACCCCGGTCTGGGCGCCGTGTTCGATGTGTTTCGCGGAAAGGTGGCGGAAGTCCGTCCCGCGCACGGGGAGCCGGCCGCGGAAGAACCCGGCGGCGCCGAATATCTGAGGGGCGTCCCGGCGGACGTTCCGCCGGACGAGTCCGAAGACGCGGCGGACGCCGAGCTGGACTGACCGGCTACTTTTTGAACAGCCGCGCGAAAAGGCCGCTCTTCTTTGCCTTGTCCCCGGAACCGGACGCCGGATCCCCCGAGGAGGCGCCGGACGGCGCCACGGGCGGCACGGGTCCGCCCCCCCCGAGCACGGGGGACTCGGCGGGCTTGGGCGTGTCCCGGCTGTCCAGGTCGGAAACCAGGTCCACCATGGGCAGGTCGCCGTCCTCCATGGTTTTCTGGATGCGCGCCTTGACGACCGCCCCCTTGGGCTCGTCGAACTCGGTGACGAGGCGGTCGCAGAGCTCCAGCGCCTCCTCGAACCGGCCGGTCATCTCCAGGCACACGGCCATCGGATAGAGCACCCCCTTGACATTGGGGCGCTCCCGGTCAATGTCCGTCAGAATGGACAGACCCTCGCCGTACTTGCCGACCTTGACCAGATGAATGGCCTGCTTGTAAAGAACATTCAGCTCGCTTTTGTCCACGGGGTGAGTACCTTTCACGTTCCCTTCACGTCCGCCGACAGTATACAGTATTCTCAGATTATTGTAAAATCGCGGACTGGGCCGGCCCGGCAAAAGCGCCCCCCCGCCCGGATTCAGGGGGAGGCGGCGTCGAGGGGGTCTTCGGGGGCCTCGTGGCCGTCCGGATGGTCGCCGTGCGCGTGGGTGGGCTCCAGATGCGTGGTGATGTAGGTCTGCCCCTGCGGGAAGAGGGCGCGCAGGTCGTCCTCCAGCCGCGTGACGCGCCCGTGGGCCGTTTCGAGCGACAGGTCGCCCGGCGCCAGCACATGCACCTCGATCCAGCGGACGTTGTCGGCCTCCCGGTGGCGGAGCTGGTGAAACCCGTCCACCTCGCCCCGGTCCACGGCGGCCTGCAGGCGGCCGACGAGCAGTTCGGACGCCTCGGGGCTGGCCTGGTCCAGGAGCCCGTTGAAGGCTCCGCGCAGGAGCGAGACAGCGGTGTAGAGGATGTTGGCCCCCGCCAGCATCGCCACCACGGGGTCCACCCAGAGCCAGCCGGTGACCCACACGAGCCCGACGCCGATCACCACGCCCAGACTGGTCCACATGTCGGTGAGGACATGGAGGCCGTTCGCCACGAGGACCGCCGAGTGGTGCCGCCGGCCCACCCGCACCAGCGACAGGCCGAGCACGCCGTTGACCGCGGCCAGTGCCGCCGTGACCAGCAGTCCGACGCCGATCCGGCTGAGCCGGGGCCCCGCATACAGCTCATGGAGGGCGGCGTAGAAGATGCCCAGGGCGGCCACGCCAATGAGGGCCCCCTCGAACCCGGCGGAGAAGTACGCGATTTTTCCGTGGCCGTAGGGATGCCTGCGGTCGGGCGCCTGCTGGCCGTACCACAGGCTGAGGGCGGCCACGCCGGTGGCGAGGACATGGACCACGCTCTCCATGGCGTCGGAGAGGATGGCGGCGCTGCCCGTGATGTGCCAGGCGGCCGTCTTGCCGGCAAGCATGAGCGCCGTGACGGCCAGGCTCGCGGCCATGGCGGCGGTTTTGACGTCCCAGCGTTTCATTCTTCCGCCTTCGGGGCCTCCGGCAGCCCCTGGCCGAGGGCGCGCTCCAGGTCGGTGAGGGCGACGGCATAGTCGCGCAGGGCCTTCGCCAGGCCGGTGCGCGCGGTGGTGAGGGCGAGCTCCGCGTCCAGGGTCTCCGCCTGGATGCCCGCACCCTCCTGGAAGCGCAGTTCGGCCAGTTCGAGCCCCTCCGCGCCCAGGTTGGCGGCGGCCTTCTCGCGCTTGATCTTGGCGACGGCCTCCAGGGCGCGGGCGTGCGCCTGGCGCACGTCCGTCTCGACGAGGCGGGCCACCCCGCTGCGCTGAAGCTCCAGTTGCCGCGCCTGGGACTCCGCCTCGCGCAGTTCGTGTTTCCGCTTGCCGCCGGGCCAGAACTCCCATTCCGCGCCCAGGCCCAGGGTGAACCCGTCGGGCATGAGCTTCCCGCCGCCGTCCACCTGCTGGTACTGCACCGTCGCCGCCGCCTTCGGGTAGTACGCGCCCCGTTTCATCAGCACATTCTGGCGGGCGGCCTCGATGCCCTTGTCCAGGGCGGCCAGCTCGGGCCGCCCGGCCAGCGCCCGGGCCACCAGCGTCTCCACGGGGGTGTCAAGGGGATCCCAGGGAATCTCACCGGTGACCGTCACGGCGCGGGAATCCTCCAGAAACAGAACGCGGCGCAGGTTCACGAAGGCGAGCTGCTCCGCCGTGCGCGCGGACTCGGCGTCGGCCTCGCGGGCCTTCAGCTCGGTTTCGGCGCGGAGCACCTCGAACTCGCTGGCAACCCCCTGGTCCAGGCGGTTGCGGGCGTCCTGGAGATGGCGCCGGAACGCTTCCACGCTCTCCCCCGCCACGCGGACCATCGCCTGCGCCAGCATGGCGTCATAGCAGGCTGTGCGCGCCTCGGCGGCGAGGGCGATGCGCTCGGCCTCGGCCTTCCACTCCTCCGACTGCGCGAGGAACTCGGAGGCCCGGATGCCCGCGCGGATTTGTCCGCCTGAAAACAGCACCTGCTCCACGGCGACCTGGGTGGTGAAGGTGCCCTTTTGCGCCTCAAACCCGTCCACCTGAAAGAGCAGCTTGGCCAGTTGCGACCCGTAGATTTCCGTTTCCAGTCCGGAGACATAGGTGTACCCCGCGGAAGTCCCCACGCGGGGCAGCCGCTGGGCGCGCACGGCGGCGGCCGCCTCGGCGGCTCCGCGCACTTTCTCCTCCGCCAGGGTGGAGCGGGGATTTCCGTCCAGGGCAATCCGCGCGCAGAGGTCCGGGGTGACGGCCAGGGGGGGCGCAGCCTCCGAGGCCGGCGTGTCGGGCGCGCGGTCCGGCAGCGATTCCACGCCTTCCAGCACCTTCGCGCCGCCTTCGAGCAGGGCGGCGCCCCCCTCCGCCCCCGCAGTCCCCGGAAACGCCGCCAGGAGAACCGCCCCCCCTGCCACAACCCCCGCCCACAACGTTCCTTTTCGGATGCTCATGCGTTGGCCCAGCCTTTGGCGCGTTCCAGCGCCTTTTTCCATCCCCCTTTCATCGCGGCGCGTCCCGCGCCGTCCGTCTGCGGCAGAAACCGCCGGTCCTCGCGCCACTGTCCGCTGATGTCGTCGGGGCCGTCCCAGAAGCCCGCGCCCAGCCCGGCGAGATAGGCCGCGCCGAGGGCCGTGGTCTCGATGACCCGGGGCCGCGTGAGGGGCGCGCCGAGCACGTCCGCCTGAAACTGCATGAGCAGGTTGTTGGCGCACGCGCCGCCGTCCACCCGCAGCTCGGCCACCGGCGCGCCGGTGTCGGCGGCCATGGCCTCGATCACGTCGGCCACCTGGAAGGCGACGCCCTCCAGGGCGGCGCGGGCGAGGTGCCCGGCGGTCACGCCGCGCGTGATGCCCGCGAGGACGCCGCGCGCGTAGGGGTCCCAGTGCGGCGCGCCGAGGCCCGCGAAGGCGGGCACCAGGTAGACGCCGCCGTTGTCGGGCACGGAGGCCGCCAGGGCCTCCACCTCGGCGGCCGAGCGGATGAGGCCGAGGCCGTCGCGCAGCCATTGCACCACCGCCCCGGCGATGAAGACGCTGCCCTCCAGCGCGTAGGTCGTCTTCCCCTTGAGCCGCCACGCCACCGTGGTCAGGAGCTGGTTGGACGACGGCACCGGCGCGGCGCCGGTGTTCAACAGCATGAAGCAGCCCGTGCCGTAGGTGTTCTTGACCATGCCGGGACGGGTGCAGGCCTGGCCGAAGAGGGCGGCCTGCTGGTCGCCGGCCACGCCGCGCACGGGCACGGCCGCGGAAAGCAGGCCGGGCGCGGTTTCGCCGAAGTCGCCGCTGGAGTCGCGCACCTCGGGCAGCATGCTGCGGGGGATGTCCAGCGCCGCGAGCAGCTCGTCGTCCCAGTCGCCGGTGCGGATGTCGCACATGAGGGTGCGCGCCGCGTTGGACGCGTCCGTGGCGTGGACCTTTCCGCCCGTGAGCCGCCAGATGAGCCAGGTGTCCACCGTGCCAAAAGCGAGCTGGCCGCGCTCGGCGGCGGCGCGCGCGCCGTCCACATTGTCGAGAATCCACCGGACCTTGGTGCCGGAGAAATAGGCGTCGAGCACGAGGCCCGTGCGCTCGCGGAAAAGGGGCTCCAGCCCGCGGGCCTTCAATTCATCGCAGAGGCCCGCCGTGCGGCGGTCCTGCCAGACGATGGCGTTGCCCAGGGGGCGGCCGGTGGCCTTCTCCCACACCAGCGTGGTCTCGCGCTGGTTCGTGATGCCCAGCGCCGCCACGCGGTTGGGGGACACGCCGGCCCGGCTCAGGGCCTCGGCGGCCACGCCCACCTGCGACGCCCACAGGTCCTCGGGGCGGTGCTCCACCCAGCCGGGCCGGGGGAAGAGCTGCTCGAACTCGCGCTGCGCCGTGCTCACCGGCGCGCCGGAGGCGTCGAACAGGATGGCCCGGGAACTGGTGGTTCCCTGGTCCAGCGCGAGGACATACTCTGTCATGCCCGTCTCCTTCCCGCAGCGCGCCCGCGCCTTACTCGGCTTCCGTAGCGCAGGCGTCCCGCCTGCCCGGTCTTCCTTTCCTGCCGTACCGCAGGCGTCCCGCCTGCCTCGTCTTCCCGCCCAACCACCGGGCTGGCACATGCCCCCAAGACAAGGCCGCCGGGACGGCGGCGGTACGAAACAGCAGCAAACCCGCCGGTCATTCGGCTTCCAGCAGCAGGTAGTCCAGCCCGAACATGTGGCGCTTCTCCGCCTTCTCGTTCGCCCCGGTGATCTCCACCGTCAATTCGTTGCGGCCCGCCTTCAGCGTCTCCCTGCCCAGGAGGAAGGGCTTCGGCTTGGCCACTGCGCCGGCATGATACAGGTCCATGGGACGGCCCAGGGGCTTCCCGTTGAGGTGGTACTGGACGATGCCGAAGTCCGGCGCCTTCGTCACCCGGGCCTGAATCTTGTACTTGCCCGCCTTCTCCACGTCGAAGGCCAGTGTCAGCGTGTCGCCGGGCTTCCCGTCGCGCCACCAGAGCTGCTGTCCGCGGCTCCAGTCGCCGCCCTGATACTCCTTGACACCGCCGGTCATGGCGACGATCTCGATGGTCTCCCCCTCAATCGCCCCCTTGACGCCGGGGACACCCGGCAGCGTCGGCACGACCAGGAGGTCCGGGTGCACCGGCGGGGTGTTGTCGGCGGAGGTGGCCGGAGCGTACCAGTAGGCCGTCACGGCCTGAGTCACTTTCGTGTCCGCCCAGTGCCACATCTCCAGGTCGAAGCGGAAGGAGGTCGTCCACGGGATGTCGTCCATCACATGGTAGCGGCTGACACAGGAGTGGCCGTAGTTGCCCGGGCCGTCGCATCGGGGCTGGTTGTGGTAGGCCTGCGTGAACACCTCCGGGCTGCACCACGCGTAGCTGAAGTAGTCCTCCGTGCCCGTGCCGAAATGGCTGGGGAAGGCCTCGCCGTCCACGTAGATTTTCTCGTCGCCCTCGCCCCACCAGTCCACGACGGGGTTGGCGATGTGGAGCATGACCCCCGCGAAACGGCCGGGGCCGCCGTCCACGGTCAGGTAGTTCCAGTCAATCATGGGCCGGGTTGGCAGG
>JAPXRP010000187.1:0-8308 GCA_033813475.1 Candidatus Hydrogenedentota bacterium | reverse complement strand
GACATCGCCTTCATCCTGCCCGAGGTCGAGGCGCTGTCCGCCATCACGCTCACGCTCTACGCCATCACCGACGTGCCGATCACCAGCGGCGGCTCCATCGTCACCGTGCCCGCCGGCAACATCCTGGACTCCGACATCGTCGTGAACGCCTCGGTCCACCGGTCGGCCACCGCCCTGTCCAGCATCGGCGCCCTCGACCTGACCGCCACCATCGTCACGGCCGCCGGCCTCATGCTGGGGCTGGGGCTGACCCCGCTCAACAATGTCGGCCCCCTTGCCGTGGACGATTTGGGCATTCCCACCGAGTCGCCCGTCCTCCAGTTCACCGGGCCCGACGGCGTCGCCCGCATGGTCGGCGCCACGCCCAGCATGTTCTCCCTGCTGTTCCTCACGGAGGACCTGTCGGGCACGCAGACCTTCGGGGCCCGGGACCTGGCGCCCGACGACATCTCCGGCGTCTCCTGGCTTTACCCCCGGGAGGACGGGCAGGAGAACTTCTTCATGATCTCCCAGGAGGCGCGCACCCACACGCGCCGGGGAACGGGCATCCCGTCCTCCCCGGTGTCCGGGGCGCACGTTGTGGCCTGGGCCGACGTCAGCAACGGCGGCAACGGGCAGCGCATCCCGCTGTTCAGCACCATGAGCGGCCTCTACACGCTCTACACCAACAAGAACCTTGTCGGGAAGTTCTACCTGCCGGGCATGTGGAAACAGTTTGAGATTCCCTCCGGCGGCGGCGCCATGTTCGAGCCGACCTATGTGATGACCATGAACCCCCTGACCGGCGGCGGGGTCGAGCGGCAGGCCCCCCCGGGAATGACCTCCGGCATGTTTGACACCCTTCAGGGGAGTCTCCCCTTCAGCTTCACCACCAGCGTGCGCTCCGAGACCGAGTTCGCCACCAACTACCCCTCCGAGGTCTTCAACGAGGAGGGGAACGTCTACGGCATCGAAAACAACGCCGCGGGCACGCCCCTCGTCTGGAACTTCCGGAAGAACAAGGTGGTCAGCCAGATATCCGGCAAAACCCTCGCGTCCATGCTGCCGCTCAACCGGCCCATGTTCGGCGACCCGAACGATGTCTGCCCCATGAACGTTCTCGACGGGATCGGCGGCGGCGGCGGCATTGACACGGGCAACATTGACGTCACCGCCGTGCTTTCGTCCAAGCGCCTGCGCGCCTTCCGCGACGGTGTCCTGATGAAGTCGGCCGCGGGCACCGCGCTCGTGGACCTGTACTACACCGTTTCGCCGGCCGTGGCGCGGATGCTCGTCCGCAACCCGGCCGCATTGGAGTCCTTCCGCCGCGCGGCGGCGGCGACGGAGTGGGTCATGGCACACTGGATGCTCTTGGCGGCGTTTGTCGCGGCGGGGGCCGCGCTGTCCCGGGTCCGCATGCTCCGGGCGCGTAAAGCCGCCGCGCTTGCGCTTGCGGGCGCCGTGCTTCTTTTCGGTTTCGGCGCCGGCGCGCAGACGCTTCCCATCCCGGCCGCCGAGTTCACGGCGAACGTCTCCGACATCTTCGTCGGCAAGGTGGTTTCCACCCAGGCCCGCTGGTATCCCCCCACGAGCGCCCCGCCCAGCACGCGCATCTTCACCGATGTTGTCGTGGAGGTGAGCCGGGTGGAGAAGGGCGACATCAACGCGGGCTCCCAGGTGTCCTTCTCCGTGATCGGCGGCCAGATCGGCGGGTTCGTCATGGCCGCCACCGGAATCCCCAAGTTCACCGCCGGCGAGGAGGCCGTCTTCTACATGGTTCGCCGCGACCGGGGCCTCATCCTTTACGGCGGCGACCGGGGCAAGCAGCTCATTGCCCCCGCCCCCGGCCCCGCCACGGACGGGGAAGAGGACGCGGAGCCCGCCGAGAAGTCGGCGGACACCAGGGTTGTCCAGGTGACGGACCCCTTCATGAAGGCCGCCCTCAAAGTGCCGTCCCCGGCCAAGGCCGAAGGGGACGCCGCCGCCCCCGACGGCGGCCTGACGGCTGCCCAGGTTCCCCTGGAGGAGTACCTGGCCGCCGTGCGGAAGCTGGTCAGGGAAGGGCAGGGCGACTCTGGCGGAAAGTGAGCTCCGCCCCGTCATTGCACAGCAAGACAGGCCCCTCCGGCGACCGCCGGGGGGGCCTGCGTTTCCAAAAAAAGCCCCCGAATCCGGAGTTGACCCCATGAACCACCGGGCGCGCGCCCTCGCCGTGCTGAATTATCAGCCCTACGACCGTCTTCCTGTCGTCCATTTCGGGTTCTGGGGCGAAACCCTCCAGAAGTGGGTGGACGAGGGCCGGCTCACCGCGGCCGATGTGGAGGGTTATGCCGACGGCAACGCCGCGGACCGCCGGCTTTGCGGCATTTTGGGATTCGATTTCAACTGGGCCTCGCACTTCTCCCCCAACGCCAACCTCATGCCGGAATTCGAGCCGCGCATCCTGGAGGAGTTTCCGGACGGGTCACGCAAGGCCCTGAATCCCCAGGGGGTCGTCATCCTGGAGAAGCCGGGCACCCGCTCCATCCCCATGGAGTTCGACCATACCCTGAAGAACCGCGCCGACTGGGAGGAGCACTACCGCCACCGCTTCCAGTGGCACCCCGACCGCGTCCTGAAATCCTGGGTCACCACGGACGAGGGGGAGCGTCTCCGCTTCGACGCGGGCGGGCTCGACTGGCTGCGCCGGCCCGGGCGCGAATACGCCTACGGCCTCTTCTGCGGCAGCCTCTACGGGTATGTGCGCGACATCATCGGCGCGCAGAGCACGCTCTTTGCCGAGGACATGGACCTCTTTGTCGAGATGATAGACACCATCGCCGAACTGTCCTACCAGAACACCAGGTTTGTCCTGGAGCAGGGGGCGCTCTTTGATTTCGGGCATTTCTGGGAGGACATCTGTTTCAAGAACGGCCCCCTCATCATCCCCTCCCTGTTTGAGGGCCTGGTCGGGCCGCACTACCGCCGCGTCACGGGCCTGCTGCGGGACCACGGCGTCTCCGTCATTTCCCTCGACTGCGACGGGTGCATAGACGCCCTTCTGCCGACGTGGATCAACAACGGGGTCAACACCATGTTCCCCATCGAGGTGGGCACCTGGAACGCCAGCATCGCCCCGTGGCGCGGGAGGTTTGGGCGGGAGCTGCGCGGGGTTGGCGGCATGAACAAGGTGGTCTTCAGCCACGACCGCGCCGCCGTGGACGCGGAGATCGAACGCCTGCGCCCGCTTGTGGAACTCGGCGGCTACATCCCCTGCCCGGACCACCGCATTGCCCCCGATGCGGAATACGGCAATGTGCGGTACTATTGCGACCGCATGCGTCAGGTCTTCGGGTAGGGCGTCGCCGCCGCGCTCAGCGGTCGCGCTCCAGCACGAAGCGCGCAAGGTCCCGCAGGGCGGCGGCCTCCGGCCCGAACCCTTCCAGCGCCGCCACGGCCCCCGCCGCGGCCTCCTCCGCCAGACGCCGCGAGGCCTCCAGCCCCGCCAGCGCCGGGTAGGTTGCCTTCGTGTGCGCCGCGTCCGCCCCGGTGCGCTTTCCCAGCGCCGCCGCGTCCCCCGTCACGTCCAGCATGTCGTCCGTGATCTGAAACGCGAGCCCCAGCCGCGCCCCGTACTCCGCCAGCGCCTCCGTCCCCGCCGTGTCCGCCCCTCCGCAGAGCGCCCCGCAGCGCGCGGCGGCCCGGATCAGCGCCCCCGTTTTCAGCGCGTGGACCCGGCGCAGCTCGTCCAGCGTCAGGGCCCTTCCCTCGGCGTCCATGTCCAGCTGCTGGCCCCCCGCCATGCCGCAGATGCCCGCCGCCCGGGCCAGCTCCCGCACCACCTCCACATCTCCCGTTTCCGCGGCCGTGTCAAAGGCCATGGTCAGCAGGGCGTCCCCCGCGAGGATGGCCGTGGCCTCACCGTACACCTTGTGGCAGGTGGGCCGCCCGCGCCGCAGGTCGTCGTCGTCCATGGCGGGCAGGTCGTCATGGATCAGGCTGTAGGTGTGGATCATCTCCAGGGCGCACGCGGCGGGCAGGGCGGGGGCGTCCGTGCCGCACACCAGCTCGCACGCGCCCAGGGCCAGCGCCGGGCGCAGGCGCTTTCCCCCCGCGAACAGGCTGTGGCACAGGGCCTCCACCAGGCGCGGCGGCGCGTCCAGCCATCCGGCCACCACTTCCCGCAGGGCCTCCTCGGTCCGCAGGGACTTGGCCCGGAGAAACTCCTCCGCCGCACTCAAAACAGCAGTTCCTTCTCCTCGTCGTCGCCGTCCTCCCCGTCCTCCTCCCAGGGGGCGTCGTCATCCCCGGACGCGGTGTCCGCGGCGGGGGCCTCATCGTCCCCGGCAAAGGGGACCGTCTCCAGTTCGCCCTCGCGGTTCTTCAGGAGGAGTTCTATCCGCTTTTCGGCGGACTTCAGCACCTCCTCGCACTTCCGCGCGAGGCGGACCCCCTCCTCGAACTGGCGGAGCGACTCCTCCAGGGGCACACCCCCCTCCTCCAGCGCGGCCACAATGGACTCGAGCCGCTCCAGATCCTTCTCGAAAGAGTCTTCCGCACGCTTTCCCTTCGCCATGACACCAGTCTCCTTTAGCCTTGCGCCGGGCCGGAGGGCCCGGAGTGTTCCGTCTCTTGCGGGGCGGGGCGGACCTCTTCCACGGACACCTTCGCGGTGCCCGTTCCAAAACGCAGTTCCAAACGGTCCGAAATGGAGAGCGCCCCGGCGTCGCGCACGAGTTCGCGTGCCGGCAGCTTCCAGGCAAGGGCGTACCCCCGCTCCAGAATGCCCAGCGGACTCAGCGCGTTCAGGCGGCCCGCCGCCGCGCCCAGTTCCCGCCGGCGCGATGCGGTGAGTGCCTCGCCCCTCCGGGCAAGCAGGGCCGCCGCGGCCGTTCCGCGTTCCCGCATCCTGGCCAACCGCTGCGCCGGCGACTGCAGCGCGAGGCCGTGGGCCGCCCGCTCGCGGCGCTGCCCCAGCCGTGCGACCCGCCCCGCCATCGCCTCCTCCAGCCGTTCCCGGAGGCTGTCCGTCTCCTGCCGCGCCTGGCGCAGCAGCTCGTCGGGCCGCTGGAGGAGATAATGGCGCGCCGCGCGGTCCAGACGCATCCGCGCCCCGTCCGTGCCCCGGCGGACGGCGCGCAGGGCGCGCTGGCGCGCCCCGGCCACCCGTTCCAGCAGCGCCGCCTGCTCCCGCACCACCAGCTCCGCCGCCGCCGAGGGCGTCGGCGCGCGCAGGTCCGCCGCGAAGTCGCACAGCGTGAAATCCGTCTCATGGCCCACGGCGGAGATGACCGGCGTGCGCGCCGCGTGCACCGCCCGCACCACCGCCTCCTCGTTGAACGGCCACAGATCCTCCAGCGAGCCGCCGCCGCGGCCCACAATCATCACATCCACGCCGAAGGCGTCCAGCCGCCGGATGCCCTCGGCAATCTCCGCCGCCGCGCCGTCCCCCTGCACCCGCGCCGGCGCCAGCACAATGCGCACGCTGGCGAAACGGCGGCCGATCACGTTGAGCATGTCGCGGATCGCGGCGCCCGTGGGCGACGTCACAATGCCGATGGTCCGCGGCAGGAGGGGCAGGGGTTTCTTGGCGGCGGGGTCGAAAATGCCCTCGGCGTGCAGTTTGGCTTTCAGGCGCTCAAACTGGAGCTGGAGCGCCCCCAGGCCCCGCGGCTGCATGTCGGACACCACGAGCTGGTGGCGGCCCTGCCGCTCGTACACCGTGACCTGGCCCTGCGCCAGCACCTCCAGCCCGTTCTCCGGCTCGAACCGCGCCCGCGACAGCGACCCCTTCCACATCACCGCGTCTATCTGCGCCTGCGCGTCCTTGAGGGTGAAATACGCGTGGCCCGACGCGGCCACCCGCCAGTTGGAGATTTCCCCCGCCACCCACACCGCGCCCACCTCCCGTTCCAGGAGCAGCTTGATCCTCCGGGTCAGTTCGGTCACGGAAAGCGGTTTGTCGTCGCGCGGAGCCATGCCGCGCATTCTACCCGAACCGCCCCGCGCGCGGCGAACCCGTTTGACTTGCGCGCCGCCGGTCTGTTCCAATGGCGGGGCCCGCCGGGGGCCAAGGAGTCCGCCCGCATTGGATAACAACCCGCAATCTCCCGACTGGTGGCGCGCGCCGGCACTGGCGGCGTGGGTGCCCCTGTTTGCCGCCGGCCTCGCGCCGGACACGGTGTTCCACCTTCTTCGGGAGGCGGGCCGGGTGACGACCATCAACGCCCTCGTGAACAACGCCTGGCTGGTCACGTTCGCCCTGTGCGCTTTCCTGGGAGTCTTCGTGGCCTTTCGCTGCCGGGAGGGCGGGGACTCCGGTGTCGAGGCGGGGGACAAGGGGGTGCAGGCGGGCCTGCTGGGGCTCATTGCCTTCATGCCTTTCCCCCTGGAGAACCCGGCGGACCTTCTGCGGGTCTCCTCGCCCGAGTTGCGCTGGATTCTTCTCGGCACGCTGGCCTCCAAGGGCCTCCTCTGGTTGTATCTGTTTTCCCTGTTCCTCCGTTATTACATAGGCGGCAGCGCGGAGGTGTTTCGGCGGATGCCCACGTTTCTTTCCGGAGGACGGCGCGGCGCGCCTCTCCCGGAATCAAAGGAGCCCATGATCTCCAGAAAAGACGAAGCATCCTCCGGGGACGCGGACGGATCATAAGCCCCGCAGGCCGCGAAACCATTTTTGTAATCCAGATTACATATAAAGACTGCGGACGTCGAATGCGGTTGTCACTTCCAAGAACACACCGATCACACTCGGACCGCCCTGTGGGCATGTATCCTGTTGCTAAACAATGGTTTGTATGCTCGTCATCCTGCGGGTTAACCCGGGTGCCGGCCATTGCGTTCCCTAGGTGCATGCGATACACTAAGGACGTGGCCCCGAGGCATAGGGGCAACCGAGGTGTGAGAGCCTCAGTGGTTTTCGGGTTTCTCCTGATAATCGCTGTTGCGGCCGGAAGTTGGGCGGGAAGCGTTCAGCCCGGTCCAGTTACAGTTGAAGAGTGGGAATGCCGGGTGCCCCTTCTTCTGTCCGGAGGAGAGAATCAGGTCGCGGCCTTGGATTTCCATCTTGTCTTCGATCCGGCAGTGTTTGAGCCGGTCGCCGCAGAACCGGGACCGGCCGCCCTGCGGGCGGGCAAGATGGTCACCGCCAACGCCGCAGAACCGGGCAGGTTCATTGTCGTGGTCCTTGGCCTCAACCAGACGCCGTTGGAAGACGGGGTGGTGGCCATGGTGCTGTTGCGGCAAATCGGAGGACAGGACGGGGGAGTGACCACGGTTGCGGTGCAGCAGCCCACCCTGGCCTCTTGGGACGGCAAGGCGCTTCCCTCCGAGGGGGGGGACATTGCGGTTGCGCTGCCAGACCGGGAAGACACCGGCGAAGGAGAAGGCAGTCCGGAGGGCGAGACGCCCGAGGGGCCGTCCGTCCCCGCCGACCCGGAGGGCAAGCCGTCCGGCGGAGTGCGGCCGGGACGGTTGACCACCCTCGCCGGGGAGTCCGCGACGGCAATGCCGGTCGCGCCCGCAGAAGGGCGGGAGACCTCCGAAAAGGCCGTTGAAACAACGGAAGCCGGGCCCATTCCCACACCAAACGCAGAAATGCGGGACGCCGTTGCCGCGTTAAGAGAGCAGGCGGGCGAGAGCCCCCTCGCGGGCGAAGGCGTTCCCGAAACCGGTCAGAAGCTCCCTGCGGAAAGCGCGGCGGAGCGGGAAGACCAGGATATGGGGCGCGTGGAAGACGCGCCGCGTTCTTTGACAATTGAACGGCGTGCAAACGGAGACACGGTCACACATACATTCTCCGGAGAAGCCGAGACACCGGCTGCGGGAAGCGGAAACCCCTTCCGCAAACTGCGCGGCGGCCTGATAGCAGGCGCGCTGGTGGCGGGTGCTGCGCTTCTTCTGGTGTTGCGTTTTCGCCTTTTCAGGTGAGCGAAAGAGTTTTGCCCCCAAGACAGAGGACGCAAGTCCTCTACCCGCCCTGACGCCAGTCAGGGCACGCACCTCACCCCGAGATGCCGGCCGCCCCCTGCCGGCATCTCCCGAATTCATTCATCCATTTCTCGCGTGTTTCCCGCCGTTTGGCGGGGATGGGTGCCGCGCGGTGGGCCGGAGCCCGGTTCCGGCTTCGACGATTTACCCGTTCTCCTCTGTGATGCTCCGCCTCCCCGGCGGGGCAACGCACCTCACCGGAGATGTCGGCCGCCCCCTGCCGGCATCTCCACAGGTCTTATCCGTTCTCCTCTGTGACGCCCCGCCTCCCCGGCGGGGCAACGCACCTCACCGGGGATGCCGGTCGCCCCCTGCCGGCATTCCCACTGGTCTTATCCGTTCTCCTCTGTGACGCCCCGCC
>JAPXRP010000186.1:0-8333 GCA_033813475.1 Candidatus Hydrogenedentota bacterium | reverse complement strand
CGCCCTGAAGACCCTCCCCAAACTGGAGGGCGTCTTCGACTTTGCGTATATTGACGCCGTCAAGGCCGACTACTTCAAGTACTTCCAGCTGATCGAGCCGAAACTGAAGGCCGGGGCCGTGATCGTCGCGGACAACGTCATTGTCTCGGCGGACGCCATGCGCGACTATCTGGAGTACGTTCGGAACAACCCGGACTACGAGACCGTCACCGTCCGCGCGTCGGACGAGAAGAAGGACGGCATGGCCATCACCTACAAACTCCGCTGACCTTCGTCCGGACCGGCAGGACGCCGTTTTCCCGTCTTAATCCTCCGGCGGGATGTAGTTGATCTTGAAGGCGTCGAACTGCTTGAGCAGGTCCGGCTTGTCCGCGGCCTTCCGGTAGGCCTCCTCCGCCTCGACAACGCCCTCGCGGACAAGATGGGCGAGCTCGTGGTTCAGCAGCGTCATGCCCTCGCGCTTGCCCGTCTGCATGATGCTCATGATCTGCTGGATCTTGGACTCCCGGATCAGAGAGGCGACGGCGGAGTTCACCACGAGCACCTCGATGGCCGCGACGCGGCCGCCCCCCCTCTTTTTCAGGAGGTTCTGCGCCACGACCCCCTTCAGGGTGGAGGCGAGCATGGTGCGGATCTGGGGCTGCTCGTCGGCGGGGAACTGGTCAATGAGCCGGTCCACCGTGCTGATGGCGGTGGTGGTGTGCAGGGTGCCGAAGACCAGGTGCCCGGTCTCCGCGGTTTCCAGGGCGATGCGCGTGGTCTCCAGGTCGCGCATCTCGCCGATCAGGACGATGTCCGGGTCCTGGCGCAGGGCGGCGCGCAGGGCGGTCTTGAAGCTGTCCGTGTGGGTGTGCACCTCGCGCTGGTTCACCAGGCACATCTGGTTCTGATGCACAAACTCCACCGGGTCCTCGATGGTGATGATGTGCTCCGTCCGCGTGTTGTTGATGTGGTCAATCATCGCGGCCAGGGTGGTGGACTTTCCGCTGCCCGTGGGGCCGGTGACGAGAACCAGGCCCTTCTGGAGGGTGCAGAACTTCCGCACCGACTCGGGAAGGCGCAGGTCCTGCATGGTGAGGATGTCCGAGGGGATCACGCGAAGCACGGCCCCGATCCCCTTGATGTCCCGGAACACGTTCACCCGGAACCGGGCCAGTCCGGGAATCTCGTAGGCGAAGTCCGTGTCGCTTTTTTCGTTGTATTCCTTCTCGTTGCGGGGCGGCATGATCTCATAGACCACCGTCTTCGCCCGCTGCGCGGAGATGGGCTCCTCGCGCAGGCTGATGATCGCCCCGTCCCGGCGCAGGATCGGCGTGCATCCCGTGCAGAAATGCAGGTCCGACGCCCCCTGCTCCACCATGATTTTCAGATAGCCGTCAATCTCCGCCATGCGCCGGTCCTCCGTTCTCCGCCGCCCCATTCCCGCCCCGCGATTCTACCCGCCCGCGCACCGGGTTTCAATTTCCGTTTTCCGGCCGCGGCGGGTGTCCGGTGATTCCCGGGAACGTGCTACACTGTCCCCGGGAGACACCGGGCATGGAAACCGACAAACTGGTCAAGCTGCTCATCGGGCTGGGCGTGGTCCTCGCGGCTTTGCCCTTTGCCCTGAAACTCATGCCGAAGCCGATGACCTTCGATCGGGTGCAGGCGGGCTTCGCCAAGGCGGGGCTCCCCGTGGAGTCCTTTGAGATGACCACCCCGTCCAACGAGTCCGCGGCCACCGCCGGCGCGCGGATCGGCGGGGCGGGCGTGACGATTTACCAGTACGACGACGAGGGCAAGATCGCCCGGTACACGGAGTACCAGAAGACGGACCCGGGCACGGCCATTGTGGCGCAGTGGAACCTGGCGGAGTCGCTCGGGGCCGCCAAGCCGAAGCAGACCCCCACGCGGTACGCGCGGCGCGGCATGTTCCTCATCGTGGCGATGGGGGAGGACGTGGCGCTGCTGGACCGCATCATCGCCGCGTTCAAGGCGGCCTGACCCTTCGAAAAAAGGAAGACACCATGAGACACCACGCGGCGATCCTTCTTCTTCTGTGCGCCCTGGCGGGCGCGGCGGCGGCGGCCCCCTCCGGCGCGTACTGGGTCCACATCGGCACCTACACCGGGAAGGACGGCGGCGGCATCCACCTGCTCCGGCTGGACACCGCCGAGGGCACCCTCGCCCTGCGCGGGCTGGCCTGCGAGACGCGGAATCCCGGGTTCCAGGCCCTGCATCCGTCCAAGCCCGTGATGTACTCCGTGGAGGACGACCAGACGGGCGGCGTGGTGGTGGCCTACGCGCTCGATCCCGCCACCGGGAAACTGACGGAGATCAACCGGCAGTCCACCGTGGGCGCCGGGCCGTGCCATGTCTCCGTGACGCCCAAGGGCGACCGGGTGCTGGTGGCGAACTACAGCGGCGGCAGCGTGGCCTCATTCCCGGCGGGGGAGGACGGCACCCTGGGCAAGGCCTGCGGCTTCATGCAGCACATGGGGTCCAGCGTGAATCCCAAGCGGCAGGAGGGCCCGCACGCGCACTCGATCTACCCGTCGCCGGACGGGGTGTTCGCCCTGGCGCCGGACCTCGGGCTGGACAAGGTGATGATCTACCGGATTGACGCCGCCTCGGGCAGGCTGCTGCCGAACGAGCCGGCCTTCGGGCAGACCGACCCGGGCGCCGGCCCGCGCCACATGAAGTTCTCGCCGGACGGGAAGTTCGCCTATGTGCTCAACGAGCTGACCAACACGGTGGCGGTGTTCGCGTGGGACGCGGAGGCGGGGCGGCTCGACCCCGTGCAGTCCATCAGCACGCTGCCCGAGGGGTACGACAAGGAGAACACGTCGGCGGAAATCCGGGTGCATCCGAACGGAAAGCACGTCTACACGTCCAACCGGGGGCACGACAGCATCGCGGTGTTCGACGTGGACGAGGCAACGGGAAAACTGACGGCCAAGGGCCAGGTGCCTACGGGCGGCAAGACGCCGCGCAACTTCGCGCTGGACCCCGCGGGCGCCTTCCTGCTGGCGGCGAACCAGGCGTCGGGCACGGTGGTGCTGTTCAGGGTGGACCCGGAGACGGGCATGCCCGCCATCACCTCGGAGGTGGCCGTCGTGCCGGTGGCCGTGTGCGTGACGTTCTCCCCCGCGCCGTGACGCGGGGAGGACGCCGCCTCAGCTCAGGTCGTCGAGTCCGTCGCCCGGCGCGCGCCAGAACGACGCGCCGCAGTCCACGCAGACCCAGTTCGGGTCGTCCACGTCCATGATGTCCTTGCCCCGGACGGCCTCGCCCTGCTCGAGCCGGGCGAAATCGCCCATTTCCGGAACCCCGTAGAGCACGTCCTGGACGCGCGCCCCCCCGCAGGCGGAACACCGCCTCGGCTTTGACGCGTAGTGCGTCTTGCGCCCCTTTTCAGTCATGGGACATCCCTCACTTCACGTTAGCAGTCCGGCGATTCTCAGCATGAAATCGCCCACTTTTGCCCCGTATTCCGGCGACCCCTCGCTCACCACAAGCCCCTTGGCCATGGCCTGGAGGGAGTCCACTTCGTTGTTGAGCACCGGTATCGCGCCCTCGACCCCCGCGAAGCGCATGTGGATGAAGGGTTTGCGCCGCGTGTACACGCCGCGCCCCGCCTTGGTCTTTCCCGCCTTGACGCGCAGGTGGCACGCGATGTCCGTGCCCTCCACCGACCACTGGTAGATGCGGTCCGGCTGCTTCGCGGTCCACTTGTTCATCTCGGCGTCGCCCGCCTTGTTCAATTGGCTGAGGGCCGTCGAGATCATGTACAGCGTCATCTTCACCTTCAGCCGCGCCTTGACGGGATCCTTCGGCGACGCGGTGGGCATGAGCAGTTTGAGGCCCAGCATGAGCTTCACCGTGTTGACCACCAGCCCGAAATGCCCGAAGACCCCCTTCATCAGGGGCCCCAGGGCGGGCACGGCGGGCTTTCCCGCGAAGAAGGCGTTCATCTTGGGGACGCTGGAGAAGGCGAAGGTCACGTCCGCGTCCGGCACGATCTCCTGGAGCACCGTGAAGGCGCCCCGGTCAAAGCACAGGCAAGCGCCCACCCGTCCGGCGGGGTCGTCGGCCACAAACTGGACCCTCCCGACCACATCCTTGAACGCGGCGGCGGTCTTGGGGTCGTCCTCTATCATGACCCTGATGACGGGCAGGACGGCGCGGCAGACGATTCGGGCTGTGAGCAGTTCCTCGCTGGTGGCCATCGTTAAACCTCGTCCTCCCAGTCCTCGTCCTCTTCAAACTCGCGCCCCAGCAGCTCGCGGACCTTGGCGACGATGCCGTCGGTGTCCGTGCCGAAGAGGTTCATCAGGTCCTCGGGGTAGCCGTGGGGGGTGAAGGTGTCGGGGATGCCGACCTTGGTGAAGGCGCAGCCCTTGCCGCTGGCGGCGATGACGTCGGCCACGGCGGTGCCCAGGCCGCCGATGACGTTGTGGTCCTCCACGGTGAGGATGCGCCGCGTCTCGGCGACGGCCCGCATGACCGCCTCCCCGTCAATGGGCTTGATGGTGTGCATGTTGAGCACGCGCACGCTCAGGCCGTCGTTCTCCGCGAGCACCTTGGACGCCTCGACGGCGTGGAAGACCGTGGGGCCGCAGGCGATGATGGTGATGTCCGTGCCGGGGCGCATCTCCACGGCCTTCCCGATCTGGAAGGTTTCGTCCTCGCGGTCGTAGACCGTCGGCTCGAAGCCGCGGCCGATGCGGATGTACACCGGTCCGCGGATGTCGAGGCACTTTTTGACGGCCTGCGCCGTCTCGAAGCCGTCGGCGGGCACGATCACCGTGAGGTTGGCGAAGGCCCGCACGATGGACAGGTCCTCGGTGGCGTGGTGCGTCGTGCCCGCGGAGCCGAAGGAGGTGCCGCCGTGGGTGGCGATGACCTTCACATCCAGGTTCTGGTAGCAGACGTCCGTGCGCAGGAACTCGCAGGCGCGCATGGACGCGAAGGCGGAGAAGGTGCTGACGAAGGGCGTGAGGCCCATCTTCGCGAGGCCCGCCGCCGCCCCGAACATGTTCTGCTCGGCGATGCCGAAGTTGAAGAAGCGGTCGGGGAACCGCTCGCCGAAGGCGCCGATCTGGGTGGACTTGGCGAGGTCGGCGGACAGGCCGACGATGTCGGGCCGCGCCGCGCCCAGGTCCGAGAGAACCACCCCGTAGATCTCGCGCGCGCTCAGCTTGGTGGCGTCGTAGACGGTCCAGCTTGTGCTGCTTTCCACACCGGCCATCGCTCAACCCTCCCCTATGGACTGCTTGGCCTTGGCCACCATCTCGGCGCTGAGTCCGCCGTAGTGCCAGGCCGCCTTGGCTTCCATGAAATCCACGCCCTTGCCCTTGACCGTGTCGCACAGGAGCATCACGGGGCCCTGGTCCCACGCGATGGCGAACTCGATCGCCTCGGCGAGGGCCGAAAGGTCGTGGCCGTCCACGACCCGGGTCTCCCAGCCGAAGGCCCGCCACTTGTCGGCCAGGGGCTCCAGCGACATGACGTCCTCGGTGTACCCGTCAATCATGTAGTGGTTGCGGTCGAGCATTCCGATGAGGTTCGGGGTCTTGTAATGGGCCGCGGCCATGGCCGCCTCCCAGATGGAGCCCTCGTTGCTCTCGCCGTCGCCGACAATGCAGAAGACCCGCGTGTCCTTCTTGAGCACGCGCGCGCCCAGCGCCATGCCGAGCGCCTGGCAGAGCCCGTGGCCCATGGAGCCCGTCGAGGCGTCCACGCCCTTCGCCTTCGCCCCGTCCAGGTGCATCCCCAGCTTGGACCCCGTCTCGTTGAAGGTTTTGAGGTCCTCCATGGGGAAATAGCCCCTGTTGGCCAGCACGACCGCATGGCCCACACCGCCGTGGCCCTTGCTCAGGACGAAGCGGTCGCGGTCCTCCCAGTCGGGCCGGGCCGGGTCCACGCGCAGGTACTTCCAGTAGAGGAGCACCAGCATGTCCACCATGCTGAGGGACCCGCCGACATGGGCGCCGCCGGACCAGCCGGTGACGTCCACAATGTCCCGGCGGATTTTGGCCGCCGTCCGTTTGAGTTCGCCCAGTTCCTGTTGGCTCAGGGGCATGCGCCGGACTCCTTTTCTAGATGCCGCTTCCGTAGAACGCGCGCACCGCCTTGAACGCCTCGTCGCAGACGGCGACGGTGTCCTCTATGTCTCTGCGCGTGTGCGCCGTGCTCACGAACCAGTTGTGGTGCGAAGTGAGGAAGACGCCGCGCCGCGCGCACTCGCCGCACCACCGCTGCTGCATCTCCAGCGTCGGGTCGTCGGTGATGCGCGCGTAGAGCATGGACGGCTCGCCGCTGATGCGCAGGTCGAAGCCGTTGCTCCGGGCCGCGTCCACCATGCCCGCCGCGAGCAGCTCGCCGGTCTCGCGCAGGAGGCGCGGGCCGTTGATCCGCCGCAGCTCCTGGAGATTGGCCAGCGCGGCCGCCATGGGCCCCGCGCCGTACCAGTAGCTGCCCGTGTGGAAGACCTTCGACACGTCGCCGCGGAGGGCGTCGCTTCCCACGAGCGCCGAGATGGGGTAGCCGTTGCCGATGGCCTTGCAGAAGCAGACGAGGTCGGGCCGGAACCCGTAGTGCTCGCAGGACCCGCCCATGTGGAGCCGGAACCCCGCCCGCACGTCGTCAATGATGAAGACGATGCCGTTGGCGCGCAGCAGCGCCTCGACCCGCTCCCAGTAGTGCGGCGCGGGCAGCTCGTTGTCCGTGAAGATGGGGTGGTGGCAGGGCGACGAGATGAACCCGGCAATCTGGCCGAGGTTGTCCGCCACGACCCGCTCCAGGGCCTCCACATCGTTCCACGGGATGCGGATGATGTTGGCCGTGTCCTCCTCGATCACCCCGTGGTGGCCCGGCCCCTGCATCCACGGCGAGGTGCCGTGGTAGCCGCCCTTGATGGCGACGATCTTCTTGCGGCCCGTGGCGGCCCGCGCCGTCATCACGGCCAGGTTCGTCACATCCGCGCCGTTCTTCGCGAAGAAGGCCCAGTCGGCCGCGGGAATCAGCTCCGTCAGGTACTCCGCCAGCTCCACCATCACGGGCGCGCACACGCTGTTCGCGTCGCACTTCTCCATCTGCGCCCGGTACGCCGCGTCCACCACGGGGTTCCTGTACCCCTGGATCATGGGGCCGTAGGCGCACATGTAGTCTATGAAGCGGTTGCCGTCCACGTCCCAGAAGTACGCGCCCTCGGCGCGGTCGGAGAAGAAGGGGTAGGCCGACACGGGGACATAGGGCGCCGGGCCGAAATGCCCGTAGATGCCGCCGGGAATGACCCGCGACGCCCGCTCCATCCACGCCGCCGTCTTGTCAAACGTGTAGGGATCCATCCTGCCTTCCTCCGGTCGTCAGTCGAGAAACCGCGCCACCCGGTCCATGATGAGGGTCGCGCTGTCCACCAGGGGCAGCATCCCCCACACCTCCACGTCGCCCTGGCCGATGGCCGACAGGCCGTCGCGCTTTCCGCCCAGCACTTCATGGGCGGTCTTGAGGTCCTTGAAGATCATCCGGGCCGCGGGCGCCTCGGCAAGCCCGCGCCCCGCGCGCACCCCGTCCTTCCCGAAGCTTACCCAGGCCGCCGGGCCGTCCGGGAGCACCTGGAGCTGCAGCGTGCCCGCGGGCGCCCCCGCCGCGAGGCCCGCGCTCACGGGGTCCGTCGCCGCCAGCGCCCGCACCGCAAAGGCCCCCGTGTGCAGCGTCAGCGCCGTGTTCGCCGCCAGCAGCGCCGGATCCTCCAGCGGGTCCGTCTTCGGCTTCAGGATGGCCTCCAGCCGCGCCGTCGCCTTGGGGAACTCGTCCTTGAGGAAACCCAGGCGCGTGAAGCCCGTCAGGGGGATGGGGAGGGCGGCGCCGTCAAACATCCGGTTCAGGTGGCGGGGCGTCGCAAAGAGGAGGCGCACATCGGGGTTCGTGTGGCGGCCCAGGTCCTGCCGGCAGCCCGTCGCCGAATACTCCAGCCAGGCCTCCGGCCCGAAGGCCACCGTGAACTGCACGGCGATCCGCCACGGCTCGGAAAGCCGCGCCGCCTCCGGGTCCACGTCCCCCAACACCTCCAGATTCTTGAGGACCGCCCCAAGGTTCAGATGCGCCCGGACCATCTCGCTGCTCATAACGACCGTCCCTCATACGCCTGTTCGAGACCGAACGCTGAAAATAGCAGAAGCCCCGCGAGAATTCAAGAAAAACCGGGGGCGGCGGACAAGAGACGGCTTTCGCGTCAGCCCCAGGGCGCGGCAAGCAGCGCCCCTTATACGATACTGTACGAGCCTTCGAGGGAAGCGCTTTCTTGAAGGCTGGGCTGGCGGAGGTGTTGGCGCCCCGGAGCCGGGTGA
>JAPXRP010000185.1:0-8415 GCA_033813475.1 Candidatus Hydrogenedentota bacterium | reverse complement strand
TCGGACACCTTGGCGTAGGTGATGACGGGTTCCCCCGGCATCACAATCTGGAGCAGGGGGGTCTGGTGGCACATGCCGACGCAGCTCACGGGCTTGAGGCTCGCGGACAGGCCGTGGCGGCGGATGGTGTCCTCCACGGCGTCGCGCACGCGCGCGCTGCCCCCGGCCACGCAGCACGACCCGAGGCCCACGCGGATTTCCGGCGCGCCGTCGGGCGCGGCGGGAAGCGCCCCGCCGCGCGCGGCCGCGCCGCCTGCCGCCTCCTGCGCGAGAAAGGCCCGCAGCATGGCGGGCGCGCCCTCGCGGGTGATGTGGCCGTAGGTCACGTGGTCAATCTGGACCGCCGGGGCCAGGGTGCAGCAGCCGAGGCAGCGCACCTTCTGCACCGTGAAGAGGCGGTCGGCGTCCGTGTCGTCCTCCGGGGGAATGCCGAGCGCGTCCCTGACGGCGTCGTACACCTCGTCCGCCCCCTTGAGGTGGCACGCCGTGCCGTCGCACACGGACACCGTGTGCTTCCCCGCGGGGGTCCGCCGGAAATGGGGGAAGAAGGTGGACACGGCGTCCACGTCCGCCGGACGGATGTCCGTTGTCTCGCAGATGCGGCGCAAAGCCTCCTCGGGCAGGTGGCGGAACCGGTGCTGAACCGCCTGCAAAAGCGGCACCAGCGCGTCCGGCCCGCGGCCGCACGCCCCAATCATTCCGTCCACTTCCCTCAGTTCGGCTTCCGTCATGTCACTTCCCGCCGATGCAGTACAGGTGTTTCACCGTGCGCACGAACATGCGCCCCTCCGTGAAGGCCGGGGTCGCGCCCGCCTCCTCGCCCATCGGGATGCTCGCCGTCTGTTTGTATTCCGGCCCCTCCGCGAAGAGGGTCATCACGCCCATCATGTCCACGATATAGATGTTTCCGCCCGCGAGGACGGGCGACGCCTGGAACCCGTCCTCCAGCTCCTGGAGCCACACCTGCGCCCCCGTCTCCCGGTCGAGACAGGAAATCTCCGCCCGCGCCGTCGCCAGATATGCGTATTTCTCCGTCACCAGCGGGCTCGACGTGTCCGGAAGCACCTCGTCGTACTCCCACATCATCTCCGCCGTCACCGCGTCCGCCGCGCCGCCCAGGCGCAGCGCCGTCGCCATGGCGTAGTCGTTGGCGACGAAGACCACGCCGCCGCCGTAGGCCGGACTGGGGGCGACCTCGCCGTCGAGGCACTTCACCTGCCACAGCAGCTTGCCCGTGCCGGGGGCGTAGCCCGCCACGTCCTTGCTGGAGTTCACGATGAGCATGCGGCCCAGGGGCGTCTCGGGGCAGATGGGGGACGACCAGGAGATTTTCTCGCGCGGAATGACCCACGCCT
Organism: Candidatus Hydrogenedentota bacterium; assembly: GCA_033813475.1. Taxonomy (GTDB): domain Bacteria; phylum Hydrogenedentota; class Hydrogenedentia; order Hydrogenedentales; family CAITNO01; genus JAAYBR01. Next base: position 7,060 of record JAPXRP010000185.1, on the reverse strand, counting down.
CCGAGCCGTCGGCAATGTTGAACCCGAAAACCTTCCCGTCCTTCTTCTGGTCATACTGCACCACCAGCACGCCCTCGGAGACGATGAGGGACGACGAGTGGCCGTAGTGGTTGTCCGGCACGCCGAGGTGTTTCCCCCAGACAAGCTTCCCCTCCTTGTCGAGGCAGACCAGCTCGCCGGTGGAGAAGATGGCGAAGGCGAGGTCGCCCTGGAGCGCCATGGTTGGCGCGGCGAACCCCGTCTCCTCGTTGTACTTCGGCAGCGCGCCCGTGGCGCCCGGCAGGTCGCCCACCGCGTACTCCCAGCGCTTCTCCCCCGTGTTCGCGTCGAAGCAGTAGACCACGCGCGTCGTCTCGTCGGACGCCGTCAGGTACACCCGGTCATCCCACACGACGGGGGAGCTGAAACCCGGCAGCGGCACCTCGGTCTTCCACAGGATGTTCTCGCCCGTCTCCACGTTCCACGCCGTGGGCGCGGCGGTTACCCGCGCGATGCCCAGGCCCTCGGGGCCGCGGAAGTTCGGCCACTGCTTTTTCACCTCGTCCCACGGGGGGAACGCGGCGGCGGCGGACGGCGCGGCCTCTCCGCCCGTGTCCGGCGCGGCGGCCTGGTCCCCGGCGGGCGCGGCCGCGGGCGCCAGCTCCCGGAAGCCCGTCGGCGTGAACAGCGCGGCGAGCACCGCCGCCACGACCCACAGCCCGCCGAAGAACAGCGCCAGCTCCCGCGCGCGGGCGCGGGTGAGCCAGTAGACCCCCTCGGGCGGCGGCGGCGCAAAGGGCGCCACGGGCGGCAGGGGACGGAACCGCGCCGCGAGGCGCAGCGCCGCGACCAGCACGACGGCGCCGGCCAGCAGCGCCCACGCGCCGGTCCGGAGCGTTTCCTGGCTGGTGAAGAGCGCCCCGCGCGCCAGCAGGTCGAGCACACGGACCTGTTCCACGAGCGCGGCGGTGTCGTCGCCGGTGGCCTCCACGAGTTTCGCGCGCAGCGCGAGGAGTTCCGGGTTGTCCAGCGGGCTGGTCCGCTGCACCTGCACATAGTTCAGCACGAGCAGGGCGGACACGACGAGGCAGAAGGCCCCGGCGACCGCGGCCACGGCCACGGACAGCCGCCACGCGGGCGGGTTGGCGGCGAAGCGGTTCGGCTTCGGGTCAGGCTTGGGCATCGGATTCCCTCTCCACGGGGCAGTAGGCGAAGCACCGGGCGCAGCTCACGCAGGCCCCCTTGTCTATCTCGTAGTCCTTCCGGACGCGGACGCGCGACAGCCGGAACACCCGGCCCCAGACGACCAGCCCCATGAACACGCCAAACCCCGCGCCCGCGCCCTTGAAGCGCTCCTCCAGCCCGGCGGCCTCGGCGTACAGCTCCGCCACAGGCTGCTGCCCCGCGCGGAAGGTCTCGCTGTCTATCGTGGTGCCCGTGACGCGCCCGGCGTCCTCCGCCGCCACCCGGTCCGCCAGCCGCACGATGGGGTGCATCCGCGCCAGCCAGCCGTGGGCGCTCCAGCCCGCGCCCGCCGCGAAGAGCAGCACCACCGGCAGCGCCGCCCCCAGCACCAGCATCCGCCGCACCCCCGCGCCGCGCCGCTCGGGGCGGTCCGCCGGGGTGGGGAAGTCAATGGCGTTCACGGGGCACGCGCTCTCGCACAGGCGGCACTGGATGCAGGACGCCGGGGTCACCGCGGCGTGCCATTTGGACACCATGGAGACCCAGCGCAGGAGCACGCCGTAGGGGCAGAGCCAGCGGCAGTAGGGCCGCGCGATGACGAGCCCCGACGCCAGCAGGAGCCCCCCGGCCAGCAGCATGTTCAGCTCGCCGCCGAGGCGGAAGAAGCCCACAAACGGGTCGTAGCGGCAGATGAGGAAGCCGCTCCCCGTGACGACGCCCACCACGGTGAGGCCGAGATACGCGTAGGCCAGCAGGCCCAGCACCTGCTCCGCCGCGCGGGGCACCTGCACGGGCCGCACGGCGCACAGCTCCTGCAGCGCGCCCAGGGGGCACACGGCGGCGCAGAACACGCGCCCGAACCACAGGGCGAACACCAGCGGCAGCAGAAAAAACACGGACACCACCACGGGCACCGCGAGCCCCGACCCGATGAAGGCGTCGAGCACGTTCTGCAGCGAGCCGACGGAGCACACGCAGCCCTTGCGGTAGAACCCGAAGTAGAGGACGGACACCGCGCAGACCGACAGCACCCACGCGCGGGACCGGCGTTTCACGACGGCCCACGCCGTCACCGCCATCAGCCCGCCCAGGAGCGCGATGTCCACCAGCGGCGACGTGACGGCCGGCGGCGGCAGGTGCATGGGCGGGCGGGTGTAGCCCGATTCGAACTCGGGCATGGGGAAGCGGAACTCCGCCCACGCCCCGCCCGCGAGGACAACCAAGGCGGCGCATGTCAGGAAGGCGCGCCTCATTTGTGCGCCTCCGGCGCGCCGAAGGACTTGACGCGGTAGGCCTCGCGCAGGGGAATCTGCACCACCGCCTTCGACGGGCAGCTCCGCGCGATGGCGCACTCGTTGCAATTAAGGCAGAGGTCGCGCTTGATCTGGAGGTGGAGCGAGCCGTTGCCGAACTGGGCGCAGCCCTTCACGCACTTGGCGCAGCCCACGCACAGGTTCTCGTCCACCGTGTACTCGAAGAAGGGCTCCTCCACATATTTCCGCTTCAGCGCGGCCACGGGGCACAGCTCGTTCTCCGCCCCCGTGTCCTGCACCTTGGCCGTGGGCAGCAGGTAGCCGCCGCACAGGTCGCAGAACCCGCAGATTTCCGTGGAGTGGACGCATTTCACCGCCGAGGGGTTGATCACGCAGGTGGTGGCGCAGCGCCCGCACTGGGTGCATTTTGCCGGGTCTATCTGCCAGACCATCCGCTCGGCCTGCCCCGCGCCCGCCGCCAGCCACGCGCCGCCGCCCGCGGCGGCCACCGCCGCCGCCCGCAGGAAATCCCGCCGGTCGAAGTCCGCGTCTTTCTTGTCCATGGCAAAGCCTCCCGCCGCCGGTCACCCGGCCGCGTGTTGCTCTTCCTCATACACCAGCACGGCCTTCCAGGGGCCGTGCAGCGCCAGAATGCGCCCCTGCGCGTCCACCGCGAGGTCGCGCACCGGCGCGTTGTCCTCCGCCGCGGCCGCCTCGCCGGACGCCGCGCCCAAGTCCTCCGGCAGCGCCACCACTCCGGCCAGCGACAGGTCCGGCGCGATGACCTTGATCCGCACCAGCCCCTTCTCCGCCGTCACCACAGACCCGTCCGCGCGGAACGCGATGGCCATCGGGTTGCAGCACCCGCAGAAGCCCTCGATGGTCATGCCCGCGCGGTACCACGAACTGGCCAGCGACCCGTCGGGCCGGTACTGCTCCAGGCCGTGGCGGCCGGGGTTGTTCGTCCACAGGCCCGTCATGGGGTCCAGCGCCACCTCCAAGTGCGGGCTGGGCACCACGAACCCGGGAATCTCCCGCGCCGCGTCGCGCCGCCCGATTTCGCCGAGCAGCGCGCCGTCGAACCCGTAGCGCAGGACCACGCGGTTGCCCGCGTCGGCGGCGTACACACAGTCCGTGTCCGCCGCGATGCTCGTCAGGTACGCGCGCTCGTTGCCTTCCGGCCACTCCGCCGCCACGGCCCCGGCCGCGTCCAGCACCACCACGCGGCGGCGCATGCCGAGATAGATGCGGCCGTCCGGCCCCTGGGCCGCGCATTCCGGCGTGCCCGCCACCGCGTGCCGGGCCGTCTCCTTCCCCGCGGCGTCGAGGACAAGCAGGGTGTTCTCGCCGCAGACGAGGAGGCCGCCGTCCACCGTGGCGGCGATACCCGTCGGGTTCGCCAGGTCCAGCGCGAAGCGCGCCGTCTCGCGGAAGCGTTTCTGCGCCGCGCCGGCCTTCTCGAAGTTCGACGTGTCGTGGCGGAAGGACGGCCCCGGCTCCTTGGGCTTGCCGGTGAGAAACAGGGCGACCACGGCGGCCAGCACGGCGGCGGCCAGCACGGTCCAGGCCCACCGGGGGATCAGGGGCTTCTGGTCCATCAGGAACCCTCCTTTCCGACGAGCACGCAGGCCATCTCCATGGAGTCGCGGACGAGGAGGCGGTCGCCCGCGAGGGCCATGGGCCCCCACGACTCGTGGCCGTTGAGCACCTTCGCCCGCGCCAGCAGCTCGAAGCGCTCCGGGCTCTGCCGCAGGAGGGACAGGGTTCCCTCGTCGTCCATCACGAAGAACTTGCCGTCCGCCAGGAGGAAAGGGCCGAGGCCGAAGCGCTCGCCGGACCCGCTGGACCACACCAGCGTGTTGTCCGGGCGGAAGCAGGCAAACTGCGCGCGGAGGCCGCCCGCGTCCTTGGGCTGGACGGTGTAGAGCAGCCCGTCGTGCAGGATGGGCGTGTGCTGCTCCGACGCGATGCCGTCCTTCGGCGAGTAGGCGGACTCCACGGCGGCGGTGAACGCGCCGCCCTCCGCCGCGATCTTGAGGATCAGGCCGCCCTCGCCGTAGCCCGCGAGGCACAGCACGCGGTCGGGCCCGATGGCCAGGGCGGACGGCGCCACGACGCGCGCCTTCCACGGCACGCTCCAGAGCAGGGCGCCCGCCGTGTCCGGCTCGGCGGACACGCCCGCCACGCCGCCGACGGCGGCGTAGACGTACATGCGCCGTCCGGCGAGGGTCATGGGGAAGACGGAGGCGTGGGACATGTTCACCCCGTCCGGGTTGGGCGCCTTCCAGAGCACCTCCCCCGTGGCGCAGTCCACGGCCATCATCAGCACCTCCGGCCCGCAGGGGGCCAGGATCGCCCGGTCCCCGTCAATCAGCGGGCACTGGCCGGTGTACCAGAGGGGCTCCTTGGTGCCGTAGTCCTTCTGGAGGTCCAGCCCCCAGCGGAAGTCGCCCGTGGCGGGGTCGAGGCAGACCACATGGCAGCGCGGGCCCATCGAAACAAGATACTTGTCCGTGACGGCGGGCACGGTGCGGCTCATGCCGTGGTTCTTCTTCACCGTGATCCGGTAGGACCGCCGCCAGATTTCGCGGCCGTCATCGAGGGAGAGGCAGCGCACGGCGTCCGCGCGCGTTTTCTCGTCGTAGTCCGCGAGGTAGACCCGGCCGTTGGCCACGGCGGCCCCGGCGTAGCCCTCGCCCACGGGAATCCGCCAGAGCACCTTCGGCCCCTCCGGCGGCCACGCGTCCGCCAGCGGCGGCGCGTCCTTGGCGATGTTGTCCAGGTCCGCGCCCCGGAACCGGGGCCAGTGCCCCGGCAAAGCCGACGGCGTTCCCTCGCCCGCGCGGAAGGTGCCCGCGAGGTCCACGTCCGCACCGTCGCCCGAGCGGTCCGCGGGGGCGGCGTCGTGCCCCGGCAGCCGCAGCGCGACGGCGGCGGCGGGGGGGCGGCTGGACAGCACCCGCCACAGGCCCGCCCCCGCGACGGCGGCGGCCAGAACCAGCAGCGCCGCGGCCAGCAGCGTGTAGCGTTGCCGAGGGGTCACTTCACTCTCTTTCTTGGGGATGCGGGAACCCCCGGGTCAGGGGTTCGCGACGTCCAGGCACTTCATCTCCGACTGGCTGCGGACGAGAAGTTTGCCGTTGGAGAGCGCCATGGGCGCCCAGATTTCCTTGCCGCTGAGAATCTTGACGCTGCCCAGCTCCTTGAATTCCTCCGGCGACGGCGCCACCAGGTGCAGCGTCCCCTTCTTGCCGTCCAGGTTGAAGACAAGCCCGTCCGCCAGCAGCAGCGGCCCGCGCTCGAAGGTGTTCGTGAACCACGAGTCCTTGGTCTTCCACTTCATCGCGCCGTCGAGGGCGACGCACATCATGCCGTCCTCGCGCTCGTTCGAGTTGCTGTTGAGGTACAGGTGGTCCCCGAAGAAGAGCGGCTGCTGGATCTGGCTGCCCATGTCGGCCGACTTCCACAGCTCCGTCGCCGTCCACGCGCCGTCCGTCTGCGCGATCTGGATCATCGCCGAGCCCGCCTTGTAGCCCCCCGTGATGAAGACCCGGTCCCCCGGCAGCGCCGTGGGGAACGGGATCGGAATCCAGCACTGCCAGCCGTCATAGGTCCACAGAATCTTGCCGTCCACCGGCGAGATGCCCGCCGTCAGGCCCTTCGTCTTGCCGTCCTTCGTGGACGCGCCCACCTGGAGAAGCTGGTCCACGCCGCACAGCTTCGCCAGCACCGGCGTCGAGTAGCCCAGCGCCCCGAGGGACGGCGTCTTCCACACCGGCTCGCCCGTGGCCTTGTTGTACGCCGCCACATAGGCCTCCGGCGCCTGCGGCGCCACGATCACCAGGTCGCCGTAGATGAGCGGCGCCTGCGACACGCCCCAGCCCGGCACCTCCATCCCGTTCTCCTTCAGGATGTTCCGCTGCCACACCGGCGCGTGCGTCTTGCGGTCCACGCACAGGAAGTCGCCGAAGAGGCCCACGGTGTAGACATGCGTCTCCGTCACCGTCGGCGCCGTGCGCGACCCGCCGTGGCTCACGTTCCCCGGCGCGTCATAGGCGTAATTCCACAGTTCCTGGCCCGAATCCAGGGCGTAGCAGCGCAGAATGTCCCGCGCCTCGCCCTCGCGGTCCAGCACATAGACCTCCCCGTCCCGCACCGACGGCGAGGCGTAGCCCTCGCCCAGCGGCGCCGTCCACAGCACTTTCGGCCCCGCAGAGGGCCATTCCCGCGCCAGCCCGGTTTCAGGGGAAATGTTGTTCCGGTCCGGGCCGCCCATCTGCGGCCAGTCCCCCGCAAACGCCGGGCACACCGCCAGCACGCCGCACAGCACCCATCCCACGATCCGCAAATTCCGCATCTGTCGAGACCTTTCCTGGTTGGTGCCAAACCGGCACAGATTCCCATTATACCCAATTGGACCCGGCAAAACCCCGCGGGGTTTTGCTGGGGACGGGAACAGAATGGACGATATGGACGGTATGGACGGTATGGACAAAGAACGCCCACCGCCCACCGCCCACCGCCCACCGCCCACCACCCACCACCCACCACCCACCACCCACCGCCCGCCACCCACCACCCGCCGCCCACCGCCCACCACCCACCGCCCACCACCCACCGCCCACCACCCACCGCCCCGCGCC
>JAPXRP010000184.1:0-8538 GCA_033813475.1 Candidatus Hydrogenedentota bacterium | reverse complement strand
GTGGTGGCGCAGTTGCGGGAGGCGTTGAGCACGCTTTCGACCCCGCCCGCCCCCGCGCCCGCGCCCGCGCCGGAGACGCTGCCCCTGCCCGCCGCCGAGGCGCCGGCCGCGCCCGCGCCGGTGTCTGAGATTTCCCACGAGATCGTGGAACTGCCCTCCCCGGCCGCCCCGGCGGCGGTGGTGGAGGCGCCCGCGGAGGTTGCCGCGCCCGAAGCGGCGCCGGCGGCGGCGCCCGCCGACGCGGCGCCTGTGGTGGTGGTTCCCGAGACCGCCGCGGCCGCGCAGTAGAAAAGGAACATCTGGAGATTTGGGGCTGTCGGCGGGAGCGCCGGCGGCCCCTTTCCCTTTTGCGGGGGCCCAGGCCCTTGAGGAGACGAACGGATGCAGCACAGAAACCGCCTTGCCGTGTGTGTCGTTGCGGCGCTTTTTGCCGGCCTGGCCGCCGGGGCGCAGGAGGCGCTCGACCGGTCCCGGCGGACCGCCATCGTCAGCGCCATTGAGAGGGCCGGCCCCGCCGTGGTCACCATCAACACGGTGCAAATCCGACGGGAAAGGCTCTCGGACCCCTTCTATGACCTGTTTCTTTTCGGGCCCGCCCCGGTGCGCGAGGAGGCGGTGGAGGGGATCGGCAGCGGCTTCATCCTGGACGCCGAGGGGCACATCCTCACGAATTACCACGTTCTCCAGGACGCCGACGCCATTTCGTCCGTCACCCTGCCCAGCGGGCGGCGTCTTGAGGTGGACCTGGTCGGGTCCGACGAGCGTTCCGACCTGGCCGTGCTGAAAGTGCGCGAGACGGGGGACGCCCCCCTGCCCTTCGCCCCTCTGGGCGATTCGGAGTCCCTGATGACCGGGGAGTGGGTGATCGCCATCGGGAACCCCTTCGGGAACATGATGCGCGACCCGCAGCCGAGCGTCAGCGTGGGGGTGGTCTCCGCCACGCACCGGCGGGTGAGCCGGGAAATCGGGGACGGTGAACGGTTCTATCAGGATCTCATCCAGACCGATGCGGCGATCAATCCCGGAAACAGCGGCGGCCCCCTGATTAATGCCCTGGGCGAGGTGGTCGGGGTCAACACCATGATTTTCAGCAACACGGGGGGATACCAGGGGCTGGGTTTTGCCATCCCCGCGAGCCGCGTCCGCAGGATCGTGGACGAACTGCTGGCCCACGGGCGGCGGCGCAGCCCGTGGTTTGGCTTCCGCGGTCAGGCTGTGGAGGAGGTCAATCCCCACATGCTCCGCCGTCTCGACATCACCGCGGAGTCGGGCGTCTTGGTGACGGAGGTGTTCTCGGCGTCCGCCGCCGGCGAGGCCGGGCTGCAACCCGGAGACGTCGTGGTGCGGGTGAACGGCGAGGAAGTTTCCCACCCGACCGACGTGGATTTCATCAACTGGGGGCTGTTTGTCGGGGATCAGGCCGTTTTGGACGTGAACCGCGGGGGGGCTTCCCTCCGCCTCCCTCTCACCGTTCGGGAATACCGGTAAGTCCCCCGGGCAAAACCCGGGAAAAATCCAAACAAACGATTGTATTGCAGGGCAATCGCACTAAAATGTCCCTCGAGAAACGCCTGCGAGCGGCATGGACGTCCCTTGGTTATGCGATTCTGTCTTTGTTGTCCCAACGGGACATCCGCATATAGCCCAGGCCAGGCCGCCGCCCAAAGGGCCAGGCCTGCCCTGGGTTGCGCGCCCCAAAACACTTCTTGCCCCAAAGGGGCATCCGAAATTTGAGCGCCGGGAAGAAGACAAGGCAGGCGGGACGCCTGCGGTACGGAGCCGCGCCCCACAGGTCTTGTTCGTACTGCGGGCGTTCCGTCCGCCTTGTCTTTGGGTATCCGCCACACTTTCGGCTGCCCCGTTGGGGCATGGTCCTTCTTTCCCGGCAACCCAGGGCAGGCCTGGCCCTTTGGGCGGCGGCCTGGCCTGGGCTATATTCGGAAACGCTTTCAGCGTTGAAGGGGTCGGGCGGCGGGAAATTACCAGACTCCATCCAGAAAGTACCCACGGATTTTAGTGCGATTGCCCTGCGGGCCGGTGGCGGCGGGGCCCGCCCCTGTGCATAATCGGGGCACCAACCCGCAAGGAGCCGTTCCCATGCGTTCGTATGTCCCCGCCCTGTCCCTGTTCGTTTGTGCCCTCGCCGCCGCGCAGGCGGAACCGGGCCCCGCCGGATTTGCCTCGGTCCACGAGGCGGTGGCCGCCGCGAAGGGGGCGCCGGTTTTTCTGCCTGCGGGGGAGTGGCGCATTTCCGAGCCCGTTGTCTTTCGCGGCGCGGGTGGCGGCCTTCACGGCCACGGCACGCTCATCCAGGAGAACCCGGACGCGCCCATCGTTCGGGTGGACGGCGCGGAGAACGTGCGCATCGAGGGCATCACGCTGTGCCGGCCCCCGGACACCGACGCGGCCGCGCCGGGGATTCTGGTGGAGAACGCCCGCGACATCGTGATCCGGGGGGTGACGGTCCGGGGAAACCGCGCCCGCGAGGGGGCCGTGGAGGTGCGCGACTCCGTGGGCTGCCGCATTGAGGACTGCGAGATCCTCGACTACAAGCGCGTCGCCGTGGACGACCGGACGGGGCCAAACGAGATCCATTACGGCTACGCGTTCAAATGCATTGACGGCACGGGCATTGTCGCGCGCGGCGTCGAGGACCTGTCCATCGTCAACAACCGGGTGGTCGAGCGGCGGCTGATGCCCACCCGGGAGCTGAAGGAGCTGCACGGGCTGGGGAACCTGACGGAGGGGAAACATCCCACCATCCCCGGCGATCTGGCCCAGGGCGTGGTCGAGCGGGGCTATGTGAACAACTGGCACCAGGGCTCCGCCATCCTGGTCACGGACCCCGAGAAGTCGCGCTTCATCCGCGTCACGGGCAACTACATCGAGAACGCCGCGCAGGGCATAGACCTCCACTGCGACCACGCCGTGGTGACGGGCAACACGGTGAACCGGGGCATGATGGGCATCAAGATGACCCACGGCTGCCGGAACCTCATCGTGTCGGACAACCTGCTGTCGCGCATTGACCTGTGGGGCATCCTCGTGAACCCCGGCGCGGCCTCGCACGCCGCGGAGCCGGCGGCGGAGGGCAGGGAAGCGCGCCCCGCAAACGTGGACGGCGGCACGGTCATCGCCAACAACATCATCACCGACTACGGGTATGGAAACGAGTACTGGAACTGGGGCGGCGCGACGGACGACCAGGGGGGCAGCTACGCCCTCGCCTTCTACGAGGGCCAGCTCCCGGAGAATCCGCCCCTCCGCGACGTGGTCGTCACGGGGAACATGGTCTACGACACGGGGCGCGACGGCGTGCCGGAGGACGGCAAGATCGCCACGCCCGCGCCGCGCTACCGCTGGGCGGTGTATATCGGCGCCTGGGGCAAGAAGGACGAATGCCCCACCTGCCCCCAGGGGCTGCGCTTTTCCAACAACCTCTTCCACCCCGGCACCCAGGGCGTCTCCAACGTCCCTTTGGAGAAGTAGCGAGAGGGCCGTTACAGGGCGTCCCGCATGTGCTTGAGGCAGAAAAGGTCATTCCTGCGCATATTGGACCACCGCCTCCGCGAGCACTTCGGCCCGGAAATACCGGCTCAGGTCTTCGGGGGTTCTCAGGTCCACCCTTCTTCCGCCGAACAGGTGCGCCAGCTCGCGCTCCATGCGCCCCATTCCAATAAGCCCCGGAGTGTTTCCGGGGAGAAACTCCACCAGCACGTCCACGTCGCTGTCGGGGCGGAAATCGGAACGCAGGGCGGACCCGAAGACGGACAGCCGCCGTATGCCCTGCGCGCGGCAGAACGGTTCGAGCTTTTCCCTCTCAATCTGTATGCCCGTGTTCATCTCATTATCCCGAAGGGTGACCGCATCTATTCTACCAGCGTTTCCGTTCCAGCCGACAATACACGTTTCTTTCTTTCATGGTGGCTCCCGCCGTCAGAAAACCACCTCCACCGCCTTCCCGGCGGCTGCCTCCAGGTCCCGGACCGCGCCGCCGTGGCGGACACGCAGGGGGCCGTCGGTGTCCGGCGTGATGGTGGCCGAGGTCAGTTTGCCGTCCTGCCACGCCAGGTCCACCGTGAATCCGCCCCGCGCGCGGAGCCCTTTCACCTGTCCGTCCTTCCAGGCCGCGGGCAGCGCGGGCAGCAGGTGCAGTTCCCCCGCATGGCTCTGGAGGAGCATCTCCGCGACGCCCGCCGCGCCGCCGAAGTTCCCGTCTATCTGGAAGGGGGCGTGGGTGTCGAAGAGGTTCTCCAGGGTGGACTTGGTGAAGAGCGCCTGGAGGTTTTCCCAGGCCTTGCCGCCCTCGCCCAGGCGCGCCCAGAAGTTGATGATCCACGCGCGGCTCCAGCCGGTGTGCCCGCCGCCGTTCGCCAGCCGCCGCTCCAGCGACGCCCGCGCGGCCGCCGCCAGTTCCGGTGTGCCCGTCAGGGTGAACTGGCTCCCCGGGTGCAGGCCGTACAGGTGCGACATGTGCCGGTGGCCGGGCTCGGGCTCGTCATAGTCCTCCATCCACTCCTGGAGCTGGCCGTGTTTCCCGACCCGCGGGGGCACGAGCCGGGCGCGCGCCCGCAGCGCCTCGTCCCGGAACTCCGCGTCCACGCCGAGCAGCTCCGCCGCCGCGGCGCAGTTGCCGAAGAGCTCCCACAGGATCTGCATGTCCATGGACGGCCCGGCGCAGACCCCCGCCGTCTGACCGTCCGCCGTGGTGTACTTGTTCTCCGGCGAATTGGACGGCGCGGTGACCAGCATCCCCGTCTTCGGATCCTCCACCAGGAAGTCCAGATAGAACCGCGCGGCGTCCTTCATGACGGGATAGGCCCGCTCCAGGAAGGCGCGGTCCCGCGTGAAGGCGTAATGCTCCCAGAGGTGCTGGCAGAGCCAGCCCGCGGCGGCGGTGAACTGCCCCCAGCCCGGATGCTCGCCCGGCGAGGTGTATCCCCAGACATTCGAGATCGTGTGGACCACCCATCCGCGCGCGCCGTAGTGGGTCTGCGCGGTCTTCCGCCCCGGCGTCTGGAGGGTCTCGATGAACTCCAGGAAGGGCAGATGGCATTCGGAGAGGTTGCCCGGCTCGGCGATCCAGTAATTCATCTGGTCGTTGATGTTGTGGTGGTAGTCGCAGTTCCACGGCGCCTGGAAATGGTCGCACCAGATGCCCTGCAGGTTGGCGGGCAGGTCGCCGGGGCGCGACGACGCGATGAGGAGATAGCGCCCGTACTGGAAATACAGCGCGTCCAGCCACGGGTCCGCCGCCCCCTTGTGGAGCGCCCGCAGCCGCGCGGGGATCGTTGCGCCGGGGGTGGGGTCCGGCCCCAGCGACAGGTCCACCCGCCGGAACAGGGACTGATGGTCCGCCACATGCCGTGCCCGCAATTCGTCCCACGGGCGTGCCCGCGCGGCGTCCAGCGTTTCGCGGCACGTTGCCGCGGGATCGCCGCCCCGGTAGTCCGTGGCCGCCGCCAGCAGCAGGGTCACGGCGTCCGCCTTGCGCACCGCGAGGCGCGCGCCCTCCGCCTTCACCGTGCCGCCCTCCGGCAGCACCAGCAGCCGCGCGGCGTAGGCCATGCCCTTCCCCTGCCAGGCCCGCCCGGACATCTCCAGCACGCCGCCCTCCAGCGGCGCCGCCTCCACGCGGGAGTCGGGGTCCTCGGCCGTTTCAAACGGCGCGATGCGCGAGTTGTTCTTCCAGGGACGGGAACTGTTCTTGGGGTCGCGTTCCAGGCCGACGGAAAAAGACAGTTTCCCCGGCTTGTCGGCGGTGAGGCGGATCGCGATTACCTGGTCCGGGTGGCTGGAGAACAGTTCGCGCGTGAAGCGCGTCTTGCCGATGCGGTAGGAGACCCCGGTGGTCGCGGAGTCCAGGTCCAGCGTGCGGCGGTAGTCCGCCGGTTCTTTTCCGTCCTCGAACGTGAACCGCAGGTCGCCCAGGGTCTGGTAGGAGCCGAAGTTCACCTGCGCGCCGTTGCCCAGTCCCGAGCCCGGCCCCTTGCAGACCATGCTCTGGATCGTCAGCTTCTCCGCCTCCTCCACCCTGCCCTCGAACAGCAGCCGCCGCACCTCGGGCAGGTGCTTCAACGCCTCCGGATTGTCCGCGTCCTGCGGCCCCCCGGACCACAGCGAGTCCTCGTTGAGCTGGATGCGCTCCTCGGCCACCCCGCCGAAGACCATCGCGCCCAGGCGTCCGTTGCCCACCGGCAGCGCCTCCGTCCACACCTCCGCCGGGGCGTCATAGGGCATCACCCACCCGGATCCCTCCGCCACCGCCGTTTCCGGCGCGGCGCACAGCATCCCCTGCAACGCGATCAGGCCGATCACACCCATCATGGCACCGTTCTCCCTGTCCGGCGCCGCCGTTCCGGCCCCGGAACATGGCCTGACTCTACACACGCCCGAGACGGGCGGTCAACCTGGGAAGGCAGGAGTGTCCGCAGATGTCGCAGATTCTCGCAGATGGGGGACGGGGCAGAGGCCACTCAGGAGAGTGGCGTTCCCAGGGATACGGGCGGGGGCTTGGCCGTTCTGTCTTCTTCCGTGCCTCTGCGGCTCCGTGTGAGTCTTTCCGTAAGGGCGAAAAGCGGAGACGCTGAGACACGGAGAGGATGCGGCCGGCACGGGCGCCGCTTTCTGCTCCCTCCGTGGGAAAAGTTGACATCGCCCGCGCTGAACCGGATCATAGGGGGGGGCCGCCTTCGGACGGTGGCGGAGGAACAAGCGCGCGGTGGACGGCCGCGCCGGACCCCGGTGTGATGAGTCCATCCGAGAGGTTGAAAGTATGCGCCGTGCTGTCGAGCCAAGCCCCCTGACCTTTGTGCTTTTCCCCTGCCTGGCGGTTCTGCTGGGGTGGGGACTGCGGGGGTTCATTGGCGGCGGCCCCTACGGGGCCATGATCCCCGGTGCCATGATGGGGCTCTGCCTCGGGCTGCTGCTGGACCGTCCCGTCCCGGAGACGGCGCTGCTGTCAGTCTTCGGCGCGGTGGGGGTCGGGTTTGGCGGCGAGGTGACCTACGGCCAGACCATCGGCCTGTTGAAACATCCGGAGACCTTCGCCTGGGGGCTGCTCGGGCTGACGCTGAAGGGCGCGGTGTGGGGCCTGCTGGGCGGCGTGGTGCTCGGCGCGGGCGTGGAGGGCGGGCGGATCGCGCGGCGCGACCACATCCTCGCGTTTCTTCTCGCCATGGCCGCGTTCTACATCGGCTGGCGCCTCATCAACCTGCCGCAGATGGTCTACTTCTCCGACCCTGTCAACGAGCCCCGTGAGGAGTCCTGGGCGGGGCTGCTTGCCTCCGCGCTGGCGTTTCTCGCCTGGTATTACCTCAAGCGCCCCAAGGGCGGACCCTTCCTTCCGGGACGGTTTGCCCTGTGGGGGCTGGTGGGCGGCGGGCTTGGGTTTGGCGGGGGGGCGCTGTGGATGGCCTACGGCGACGCGCTGCCCGTGCCCCAGCGGTGGTTCGGCTGGTGGAAGATGATGGAGTTCACCTTCGGCGGCCTGCTCGGGGCGGCCTGGGGATGGTGCGCCTGGCGGAACCGGGCGCACATCGCCCGGCACGGCGACGAGGCCCCGCTGCCCGCGCTCCCGCGCGTTTCGCTGTCCCGCGGCATTTTCTTCGTCATCCTCATCCTGCTGCTGGTCTATGCCACGCCGGGGCTGCTTGTGGATGTCTTCTCCGCGGTGAGGGACGGCGGCGGCCCGTGGGCCGGCGCGGCCCACGCGGCGGCCCGCATGACGGACAATTTTGTCGTCATCGGCGGCCTGCTCGCCGTGACCTGTCTCTGCGCCCCCGCGCTCCTGTGGCAGGCGGCGGTCACGGTCACCTTCTGCCACGTTATGATAGACCTCGTGGACGACCTGCCGGACTATTTTGAGGCCATGCCCCGCGCCGCGCTGTTTCTGGCGGGGGTGTGGGCTGTGGCGCTGGCGGTCCGGGGCGTCGCCCGGCGGGACGATCCCCGGCTGGGCATGTTCTACCTGCTCACCTGGGTGTGCGTCGAGGTGGCCACGGCGAAGACCTTCCTCCATGGGGAGTTTTTGGAGGAGGCCGCCGTCCACGGGTGGCTGCGCGCCGCCTTTTCGACCATGCCTGCGGGCATGGTGGTCCTGGGAATCTTCCTGGCCTCCGCCGTGGCGTCCTCCGTGCTCGCCGCGCGGACGATGCGCGTGTCCTGATCAGCCGCCCGCCGCGGGCGGGGGAAACTTCCCAAGCCACGAATCCAGCCGGTAGCGCAGGATGATGCCGATCATCTCCATTCCCAGAAAGAAGGCCCGCACCTTGCTCCCCGTCACGGAGCTGACCCCCACGCGCTTCCGGTAGTTCACCGGAATCTCCACGAAGGGAAACCCGCACAGGATGACCAGCAGCATGAGCTGCGGCCCGAAGGCCGACCCCCCGATGGTGAAATGGGGCCGCACCGTCTCATACGCCCCCCGCGAGAGCAGCTTCATGGAGCAGCCCACGTCGCTGAGGAAGGTCGTGTTGAAGAGGAACTCCATCAGCTTGCCCACGGCGTAGTTCCCCCACTTGAGGAACACCCCCATGT
>JAPXRP010000183.1:0-8569 GCA_033813475.1 Candidatus Hydrogenedentota bacterium | reverse complement strand
ATCAGCGGGCGGTGTCCCGCTCGTTTTCTGCGGGGCCGTGCTGTTAGGCTGGACGGGGAGCACGCGCGAAAGGAGGGCGCTGACTGACATGACACGGACACTGCTCGCAGGCTTGGCCGCCGCATGGCTTGTTTCCCTTTCCGCCGCGCACGCGGACGAAAAGATTGACCGCCGCGCGCTGGTCACGCGCCACAACATCTCCTGGAACGATCCGGCGGGGCAGATTCCGCTGGGCAACGGCGAGTTCTGCTTCAACGCGGACGCGACGGGCCTCCAGACCTTCGGCGGCAACACGATGGCGCACTGGGGGTGGCATTCGTTCCCCCTGCCGGAGGGGTGGACACCGGACCGCGTGCCCGCCACGGGGACCTTTCAGCAGGGCCGCAACACGGGGCCCGACGAGTTTCCCAAGGGGGCCGAGGCGATCCGCACCTGGCTCTTCGACAACCCCCACATCATGAACCTGGGGCGGATTGGGCTGTCCGGAAAAGACGGGACAGCGCTGTCCCCCGGGGACATTTCCGGGGTGTCTCGCTCGCTGGACCTGTGGGGCGGGGCGCAGACCGCCACCTTCACCCTCTTCGGCGAACCTGTGACGGTCGAGACCTGCGTTCATCCGGCCCTGGACGCCGTGGCGGTGCGGGTGGCCTCGCCGCTCCTCGGCCGCGGCGACCTGCTGGTTTCGCTCGACTTCCCCTATCCCACGCTGGAGAACGGGGCCTGGGTCGGCGACTTTGGGCGCGTGGACGGGCACACGACGGAGATGACTCCCCGGGGCGACAACGGGGCCGACTTCGCGCGCACGGTGGACGGCATGTCCTACCAGGTGTTCCTCCTGGGTTCGATCCGGTGCACGGTGCGGAAGAATGACTCGCTTCACCATTGGCTGATCGCGCCGGGCAAGGGGGGGGACCGCCTGGAGTTCGTCTGCGCGTTTTCCCCGGAGCGGATTCCCACGGCCCTGCCGACGGCGGCCGAGACCTTCGCGGCGGCCGCGCGGCATTGGGCGGACTTCTGGGGCACGGGCGGCGCGGTGGACCTGTCGGGCAGCGCGGACCCGCGCTGGCGCGAGCTGGAGCGGCGGATCGTTCTGTCGCAGTACCTGATGGCGGCCCAGTCGGCGGGGAGCTGGCCGTCGTCGGAGGCCGGGCTGATGGGGATTGACCCGTGGCGCGGCCAGTTCCACATGGAAATGGTCTGGTGGCACCTCGCCCACTATGCGCTGTGGGGGCGGTGGCCCCTGGCGGAGGAGGCCGTCGGCTGCTACGCGCGTTTCCAGCCCGCCGCCCGCGCGCTCGCGGAGCAGCTCGGCTATGCGGGGCTGCAATGGGGGAAATCCGTCGGGCCGGAGGGCCGCAGCGCCCCGTGGATCGGCAACCAGGTCCTCCTGTGGAAGCAGCCCCACCCCATTTTCTTCGCCGAACTGGAGTACCGGCTGCGCCCCGAACGCGCCACGCTGGAGAAGTGGGCGGACATTGTCCAGGGCACCGCCGAGTTTATGGCCGACTACCCCGCGCCCGACCCGGCCACGGGCGTGTGCTCCCTCGACCCGGTCATGCCGCCCAGCGAGCAGGGGATCACGCGCGACACGGTCTTCGATCTCGCCTACTGGCGGTGGGGGCTCGACGCCGCGCAGCAATGGCGGGAACGCCTCGGTCTCGCGCGCGAGCCCCGCTGGGACGACGTGCGGAGGCGGCTCGCGCCGCTGCCGGTGGCGGAGGGTGTCTTCGTCCACTCCGCCGAATGGACCGACACCTACACCCGGCGCAACTGGGAGCACCCAGACCCCGTCGGCGTCTTCGGCATGCTGCCGCCCGTGGAGGGCGTGGACCGCGACACCGCGCACCGCACCCTGCTCCGGGTATGGGAGACCTGGGACTGGAACCGCTGCTGGGGGTGGGACTTCCCCTGGACCGCCATGGCCGCCGCCCGCCACGGCGAGCCGGAACTCGCCGTGGACGCCCTGCTGAAAGACGCCGGCGGAAAGAACCACTACGACGAGCGCGGCGTCTGCACCGGCGGCCCCTGCCCCTACCTCCCCGGGAACGGCGGCCTGCTCTACGCCGTCGCCATGATGGCCGCCGGATGGGACGGCGCCCCCGACCGTCCCGCCCCCGGCTTCCCCGAGGAAGGCTGGTCGGTGAAATGGGAGGGACTGCACCGGGCACCGTAGGGGAGGCGGTTCCTGACGGATGCCGTGGTGATGCAATGAGGTGGCACGGGCTTCCAGCCCGTGGTCTCAGGCCGCATCCACGACCTAAAACACGGGCTGGAAACCCGTTCCATCCCGGTGCCCGCGCACAAGAACCCTTTCGACAACACCGCATCTCAACCCGAAGATGCTACAACGCCTTCCTGCTTCCCCCGTCGTGTCAGCGCAGGGCGATGCGCGCGTAGGCCATGGTGTTTCCGGTGGTCTGGCCGTGCATGTCCAGGAGGTCCGAGGGGGCGTTTCCGGCGCGGACATCGGCGAGGCAGAAGGCGCCCATGGGGCTCTTCAGCGGAATCGGGATGAGCGGCGGGTTTTCCAGCTCCGGGAGAATCTGCATCAGCTTGTTTCCCGGGTCCGCGCCGCCGACGTACAGGACCGCGTAAAGCGTTCCGTCGGGCGCGGCATGGAAACGGGCGCAGCCCGCCTCGGTGGCCGGGCCGCCCTCGACAAGGGTCCGCCGGGAGACGACTTCGCCGTCTTTCACGACGGCCAGTTTGAGGGAGGACGCCACCGATTTCCCTGGGAAGAAGCGGTCGCGCAGCAGGGGGGAGGCCACCTCCTGCTCCGTGTAGAGGAGGAACGCCTCGCCCGAGGGGCTGATCCAGAGGTCCTGGTTGCGCACGTTGCCTGCGGTGGCGTCCACGTTGGCGATTTCAACGGGGGCGGAGAACCCGTTGGAAACGCCGCCGGGGGTCCGGGCGAAATACAGGATGCGGAACACATAGTCCCAGGACTGTTTGGTCTGCTCGAACTTGTACTCCCGCCATTCCTTCACCGGCTCCACAATGTCGCCGACGGCGAACACATAGGCCGCCCCGTCGCGCAGGGCCGCCTGCGGGTAGCAGGCCCGGATTGGAAAGGAGACGGAGGCATTGGCGAGGGTTTTTCCGTCCTCTGACAGAAGACATGCGTGCTGGACGCTTGTCTTCGCGTCTATGTTGAGCATGAGAAGCTGCCGCCGCGCGGGGTCCGCCGCAAAGCCCCGGTACGAGTGGTCCGTGAAATACGGCGGTGGGGTTCCCCAGTCGGGCGCCAGCCGCCGCTGCGCCGCTTCGGGGCCGGTGAACGTGAACGCGGTCAGCGCGGGCTCGCAGGGGCCGTATTCCGTCCCCGGCGGCTGGGTGGAGTCGTTCACGTTCAAAAACAGCGGGCCGCCGGGGAGAACGGCCAGGGGGCAGGGCTCGCGCTGGCGGTACCCGTCCGGCTGGGCCACGCACTCCCACCCGTCTGCGGCGCGGCGCAGGAGCCGCCAGCGGGTGTTGCAGAGCCGCGGCACCCCCTCGCCGGTTTCCATCTCGCTGATGTAGACGTCATCACCCATCCGGGCGATCTGGGTGCATCCGGCGGACCACAGCGGCCCAGACCCGTTGTTCGGCGGCGTGAAGGTGTACACCTCCTCCTCCGCCTCGACCCGGACCCCGGCCCGGGCCTCCAACGAACCCAGGAGCCCCAGGGCAAGGGCAAGAGACAGCGGCAATGCGCGCATGGCTTTTCTCCTTTCAGGGGACGCTTTCAACGGCGGCGTGTTCCATGGCATGGTCACGAGGGGGCCTTCTGCGGGGAAGGCGCGCCCTTTCCTTTTCGCCAGAGGGGTTTCCCTTTGTATTCCACCCCCACGGGATACCGCAGACTGGGGGTGACCGCCTCGCGCATGATTTCCTCCATCCGTTGGACGATGTCGGGGTGCTTTCCGGCGAGGTCGCTGGTTTCGCCGAGGTCTTTCTCCAGATCGTGGAGCTGGATCTTTCCGCCCCTGCCGAGGCGGATGCCCTTCCAGCGGCCCAGGCGGACGGCCTGGTCGTAGCGGTCGCGGCAGTGGCCGTAATCCCAGTAGAGGTATTCGCGGGGCTGCTCCAGCGCGCCGCCCTTCAGGGCGGGGACGATGGACACCCCGTCCAGACCCCCGGGGGGCGCGGTTCCGGCCAATTCGGCGAAAGTTGGCAGAAAATCCCAGAATGCGACGACTTCGTCGCTGGTTTTCCCCGCGGGCACCACGCCGGGCCACCGGGCGATGAGGGGCACCCGGATGCCGCCCTCGGTGAGTTCGGACTTGAAGCCGCGCAACGGGCCGCCGGTGCGGACGGGGCCGGGGACGTCCCGATGTCCGCCGTTGTCGCTGGCGAAGAGGATGAGCGTGTTTTCCGTGAGGCCGAGTTCGTCCACCAACTCCGTCAGGCGGCCGACATCCCGGTCGAGCCGGTGGACCATGGCGGCGTACTTCTTCGTGCGCTCGTCCCAGTCCCTGCCGGTGAAGGGCTCGGTCGAGGGGACGGCGAACCCGTCGGGGTCCTCGTCGTCACTGGAGAAATGGGGCAGTGTGAAGGCCGCGTAGAGGAAGAACGGGCCGTCCCTGTTTTCGCGCACGAAGCGGAGGGCGCGCTCCGCCATCAGGTCATGGCTGTAATGTTCGCGGGACGCGCCGTTCCCCGTGAGGTCCAGCCGCCCCTCGTCGTCGTCGAGGTACTCCGTGTAGTAGTAATGCGCGTGGTCCTGGTTGAGGTAGCCGAACCACGTTTCAAACCCCTGGTTGGTGGCGCGGCCCACGGTCCCGGCGTCGCCCAGCGACCACTTGCCCACGCCGCCGCAGCGGTACCCGGCATCGCGCAGCACCTCGGCGACCGTGGTGTCCCCCTCCCCAAGATATGCGGGGTAGTGGGGGATGTTGTCGCGCACCACGCCATGGCCGCCGTGCAATCCGGTCATGAGGGCGCACCGGGACGGCGCGCACACGGGGCCGCCCGCGTAGGCCTGGGTGAAGCGCAGCCCCTCCGCGGCGAGCCGGTCAATGTTCGGCGTCTCCAGGAGGCGCTGGCCATAACAGCCCAGGTCGCCGTAGCCCAGGTCATCCGCCAGGATCAGGATGATGTTCGGCGGTGCGGCCGCCTTTTCCACCGCGCCTGCGGCGCGCGCCAGCGCCCCGCCCGCCAGCAGGGCGCCCGTGGTCCTGAGAAAGTCGCGTCGTTGCATTGGCTTGTCCCTTGTTCGTTTCCCCGCCGGGAACCTACTGTAGCCGGTCAAGCGGCGGGGTTCAACCCGCGTTGTGCCGTCGCGGCGAAGGCTGTGATAGCATGGACCTGCCGGGGCGGAACCGTTGGTGGTCCGCCGACAGCAAACCGAAAGGGTTTTTCCATGCGGCCGTTTTGCACGCCTTTTCTTCGCCTGAGCAGCCTCCTCCTGTTCATCCTGTGCGCGATTGTCCCGTTGGTCCCGGCCCGGGCGGCCTCGGACATTGAGAGGCTGGACCCCAACTTCGCGGCGAAGGACGCCACGGGGGAGTGGTTGTGGTATGACGCCCGGGGCCTGACGGTGGAGGGGAAGGGGTGGCAGGACACGGCGCGGTTCTTTGACCGGCTGCCCGCCCGGGCCGAGGGGGCCGTGCCCAAGTCGGTGTGGTCCCTGAGCCGCCACTCGGCGGGGCTGTGCGTGCGTTTCACCACCGACGCGCCGAAAATCTCGGCGCGTTGGACCGTGCTGAACCCTGAACTGGCCATGCCCCACATGCCCGCAACAGGGGTCAGCGGTTTGGACCTGTATGTGAGGGACGGCGCCGTGTGGCGCTGGATCGGCAACGGGCGGCCCAAGGAGCAGACCACCGAGGCGCTGCTCGCCGACGGCATCCCCGAGGGGCTCCACGAGTTCATGGTCTGCCTGCCGCTGTACAACGGCACCGAGTCTCTGGAGATCGGCGTGCCCCCGGCGGCGGCGCTGGCGAAGGGGCCGGCGCGCCCGGCGGACCGGGAGAAACCGGTGCTGGTCTACGGCACCTCCATCACCCACGGCGGGTGCGCGTCGCGGCCGGGGATGGCCTACCCGTCCATTCTGGGGCGGCGTCTGGACCGGCCTGTGATCAACCTGGGATTCTCCGGCAGCGGCCGGATGGAGCCCGCCCTGGGTGAACTGGTCGCGGAAGTGGACGCGGCGGTGGTTGTGCTGGACTGCCTGCCCAACCTGACGCCGCAGGAGGTGACGGAGCGGGTGGAGCCCTTTGTGAAGGCCCTGCGTGCCGCGCACCCCGACACGCCCATCGTGCTCGTGGAGAACATCGCATACCAGGCGGGCGCCTTTCTCCCCGGACCCCGGGAGGCGTACACCGCGAAGAACGACGCGCTCCGCGCCGCCCACGAACGGCTCACCGCAGCCGGGGTGACGGGGCTGCACTATGTGCCCGGCGCGGCCCTGCTCGGCGACGACGGCGAGGCGACGGTGGACGGCACCCACCCCACGGACTTGGGTTTCCAGCGCATGGCCGACGCGCTGGAGCCGGTGCTGAGGGGGGTGCTACCATAGGGCGGCACGGGAAGGCATGGAGATTAATCCGGTGGAGGAACAGGAACAGGGTCGGTTGCGCGCGGGCGGGGGATACCGGAGACTGCGCTCCTTTCGCACCGCCACGGTGAACTACGACGCCACTGTTGTGTTCTGCCGGCGCTTTCTGCCCGAGCGTTCGCGGATGGTGGATCAAATGGTTCAGGCCGCCCGGAGCGGCCGCCAGAACATTGCGGAGGGGAGCCGGGCTTCCGCTGTTTCCAGCCAAACCGAGCTGCGTCTGGTGAACGTCGCGCGCGCCAGTTTGGATGAACTTCTGCTGGACTACGAGGATTTTCCGCGCCAGCGGGGACTGCCGCAATGGGGGAAAGACACCCCCGAGTCCCGCAGGGTGCGCACCGCCCGGAAAGGGCCGAATGCCGGAAAGCCGTTCTGGGGATGCGCGGCCTTCCCGAAGTGCAGAGGCGTGGCGCGTTTCGACCAGAACACGTGAAAGGACTACCCGATGATGTTGTCCCTCAAGAGTCTGCTCAGGGTAACGTCGCGTTGTCTATGGGGAATGCCACTCATGGTCCTGCTGCTTGCCCCATGCGCCTTTGCTTCGGGATGGAACGACTATTCGTTTGACCTTCCGGGCGGCTACATGGTGCTCAGGGCCAACGCTCAGGACATTCACATCTGGCGTACGGACGGCGATGGCACTCTGGACCCGGTGACGGACCAGAACGGCACCGGCCTCCTGCGGGCAGTCGCCTTGCAGGACGGCTTCATTTATGCCAAGAACGGGGGGGCCAAAGATGCGGATCCAGTCACGATGGACGCACCCTCCTGGACCATCATAGACAGCACGCGGCAAATCGTGCATGGCCCTTTCTCGAAAAGCGAGTTTAATGCGAAGCGCGCGGAGCTTGGACTCAAAGACCCCATTCCCTGGATGTCCGTTGACGATGCCTACCGGCAGGCTTTGCGGGAGGGGAGGGCGGACAAGGCGCAGGTGGACGTGGCGCTTGTGGGAACCGCCGTGTTTCTCGGATTCACATGGGTGTTCTTCTCCCCCGCCTTTGCCCTCGTGGCGGCGCTGGCCGCATTTGCCGTGAGACGCGCGAAGAACTGGTCCTATCCGCGGTCGTTCTTCGTCGCGTTCGCCGCCGTGTTCTTCGGGTCCTTTGGGTGCGTGCTGGTGCTGTGCCTTTATCGCTGGGTGTCCATGCGCTTTCTGTGAACCGCGGGATGTGCGCCCGAACACCGGGCAAAGGAGATGCGGAATGAAGCAAAAGATTGTCATCGTCACGTTTCTGGCTGCCTTGGCCCTGGCGCTGGGCGCGCCGGGGGCGCTCTCCGGGGAGCGCGGCGCGGGGGACGCCGCGGCGCGCGAGGCGTTTCTCCGGGAGTTTCCGCGCACCGGGCTGAGCACGACGCCGGAGGACGCCCTGCTCCTTCGGATTCTGGTGGAGACCCGGAACGCGCAGCGGGGGGTCGAGGTGGGGTCGTTCACGGGCTACGGCGCGCTGCACATGGGCATTGCCTTTGAGCGCACGGGCGGCCATCTCTACACCCTGGAGATTGACCCGGAGGCGGTCAAGACCTGCCGGGAGAACCTCGCCAGGACCGGGCTGGAAAAGACCGTCACCTGCGTGGAGGGGGACGCCCTGAAGACCCTCCCCAAACTGGAGGGCGTCTTCGACTTTGCGTATATTGACGCCGTCAAGGCCGACTACTTCAAGTACTTCCAGCTGATCGAGCCGAAACTGAAGGCCGGGGCCGTGATCGTGGCCGACAACGTCATCGTTTCGGCGGAGGCCATGCGCGACTATCTGGAGCTTGTCCAGAAAAGCCCCGACTACGAGACGGTCATCGTCCGCGCCTCGGACGAGAAGCAGGACGGCATGGCCATCACCTACAAACTGCGCTGACCTGCCGGGTTGACCGCGGGACCGGCGCTGCGGTAGGTTGGGCGGGACGTCCGGCGGTTCCCGGAAACTCCAGGCCCTTCAGGAGACGGCATCATGGCGCACGCCCTGTCCTTTGTCGCATTGCTGGCCGCGGCGGTGTCCGTCGGGGAGGCCGTGCCCCCCGTCACGAGGATCACGC
>JAPXRP010000182.1:0-8596 GCA_033813475.1 Candidatus Hydrogenedentota bacterium | reverse complement strand
CCGTTCACCTCGTGGAGCCCGAGCGGCGGCTTGGTCCATGTTTTTCCGTCCGCGCTCTCGGCGTAGCAGGTGACCTCCGTGTCCGACCCGTCCTTGTTGGGTTCCGGCAGGCCCCGATAATACAGGAGGAATTTCTCCGGGGCTTTGAAAACGGTGACATAGCCGCAGTAGCGGCCCTCCCACGGCGCGTCGAATTTCAGGGCCACCCCCGCATCCCCCGGTGTCTGCATCTGGAGCGCCGCCCCGTCCAGGCTTTCGATCAGATACCGGTCCAGAAAGGGCTCCAGCCTTCCCCCCAGGTCGCACAGCTCCCCCGCGGCGGGTACGGCCCCCAGAATCGCCAACACGGCGAAGCCGAGCAAAACACTTCCCAGTCTCATGTCCCGTTTCTCCCTGACCAGTCGGTTACGGCGTTTCAGGAGGGGCGCTGCGCGTCCCCCTCCTTTTCCATTCCCCTGTAGGTGGGGACCACGCCCACCTTGATCCGGAAACGCTCCTGAATGGCGCTCCAGTCCTCCTTGAGGTTTCCCGTGGGGTAAAACAGCTCATCCACCCCGATCCACCTCTCCTTGTAGTTGATGATGCCGAAGAGGATGGGGATTTCCGCCCCCACGGCGATGCGGTAGAAGCCCAGTTTCCAGTGCTCCACATTCTTCCGGGTGCCCTCGGGCGTCACGATGACGTGCATGCGGTCATGGGCCTTCACAATCTCCACCATCTGGTCCACGATGCCCACGGGGCTCCGCCGGTTGATCGGGATGCCGCCCAGCCAGCGCAGAAAGCTGCCCAGAGGCCAAAAGAACGCCGTGTCCTTGATCATGAAGACGCAGGGCAGGCTCAGGGCAAGCGCCGCCGCCAGGGTGTACGGAAAATCCCAATAAGACTGGTGGGGGGCGCAGGCCACCACACACTTCGGCACGTTGGGATTCACCCCCACCAGCCGCCAGCCCCCCAGACGCAACACCACACGCCCGATCCACCGCCCAAGGGGGGAGTACTCGCTTCTGATTTTCGTGCCCTTGACAATGGAGGACACCGGACTGTCCATGGCCGACCTTTCCCTTGTCTTCGAGAACGTTCCTGACGCCCGTATTGTATGCGTCCCACGGCCCAAAAACAACGCGGCCCCCCTTTCCGGCGGCCAATCGGCTATACTAGACACACAACCGAGGAGCTCATGCGATGGAAACGTGGACCGCCGAAAAACTGCTCGCCGCCGGCAGGGCCTTTATGGACTCCCGAATCGTCCTGACCGCCGTGGAACTGGACCTTTTCACGCTGCTGGACGGCACCCCCATGACGCTGGAGGAGGTGACTGTGGAGGCGGGCCTTTCCTCCCGGGGCGCGCCCATCCTGCTGGACGGACTGGCGGCTCTCGGCCTGCTGGAGAAAAAGGACGGACGCTACCTCCCCGGCGCCGGCGCCCTGCCCCTGTCATCGAAGCATCCCCAGTCCGTGCTGCCCATGATGCGCCACACCGCCTCCCTTTGGAACCGATGGTCCGAACTCACGGCCATTGTCCGCACGGGAAAAGGCGGCGAGCGCCCCGCAGGGGCGTTTGACGACCCGGCAGAGCTGGAGGCCTTCATCGGCGCCATGCACGTCGTCGGCCGGGACGCGGCGGCGGAAGTCGCCCGCGCGGTGCGGGCGCGGGACTCCCGGAAGCTGCTGGATGTGGGCGGCGCGACGGGCACCTACGCCGAGGCCTTCCTGCGCGAATACCCGGACATGAAGGCCACGGTCTTCGACCGTCCGCCGGTCATCGAAATGGCCCGCCGCCGCCTGGAGCCCCTCGACATCTGGCCGCGCCTCACGCTCTCCGCGGGGGACTTCTACCAGGACTACCTCCCCGGCGGACATGACCTGGTGCTGCTGTCCGCGATCATCCACCAGAACAGCCCGGAGCAGAACATCGCCCTCTACCGGAAATGTTTCGACGCGCTGGTGCCGGGCGGGCGGATTCTGATCCGCGACCATGTCCTGAGCGAGGACCGGACCCGGCCGGTGTCCGGGGCGCTCTTCGCCCTCAACATGCTCGCCTGCACCAACGGCGGCAACTGCTACACCCTGTCCGAAATCGCGGAAACGCTTGCCCAGGCCGGATTCGCGCGGGTTTCCCTGCTCCGGGACGGCGACCGGATGGACGCCCTGGTGGAGGCCTTCAAGCCCTGATCCGAAATCCCGGGGAAGAAACATCGTCCTGCGATTTGCTATACTTTTCCGTGTTTCTGGGAATTCCCTCCCCGCGCGGAGGGACTGTCCCCTTCACCGAGTCCCCAACCAAAGGAGTCCACAGGAATGTCTGACAAGATGGATATCGGGCTGATCGGCCTGGCCGTAATGGGCGAAAACCTCGTGCTGAACATGGAGAGCAAGGGTTTCGGCGTGTCGGTGTTCAACCGCACCGTCCAGAAGGTGGACGACTTTATCGGCGGACGCGGCGCCGGAAAACGGTTCTACGGCGCGCACAGCATTGCCGATCTTTGCGCCAGCCTGAAGCGCCCGCGCAAGGTCATGCTGCTGGTGAAGGCCGGCCAGGCGGTGGACGACTTCATCGAGTTGCTCCTCCCCCATCTGGAGCCCGGCGACATCATCATTGACGGCGGCAACAGCCACTTCCCCGACACCATCCGCCGCACCCAGTATGTGGAGAGCAAGGGCCTGCTGTACATCGGCACCGGCGTCTCCGGCGGCGAGGAGGGCGCGCTGCTCGGGCCGTCCATGATGCCCGGCGGCTCCCCCGCCGCGTGGCCCCATGTGAAGGACATCTTCCAGACCATCTGCGCCCAGACGGACGCGGGCGAGCCCTGCTGCGACTGGGTCGGCGAGGGCGGCGCGGGCCACTTCGTGAAGATGGTCCACAACGGCATCGAGTACGGCGACATGCAGATGATCTGCGAGACCTACCAGCTCATGGGCCAGGGGCTCGGCCTGACGAACGCCGAGATGCACAGGGTCTTCGCGGACTGGAACGAGGCGGAGCTCTGCTCCTACCTCATCGAGATCACCCGCGACATCCTCGGCTACAGGGACGAGGACGGGAACGAGGTGGTGGACCTGATCCTGGACACGGCCGGCCAGAAGGGCACGGGAAAATGGACGGCCATCGCCGCCCTGGACGAGGGCCAGCCCCTCACGCTCATCGGCGAGGCGGTCTTCGCCCGCTGCCTCTCGGCGCTGAAGGACGAGCGCGTGCGCGCCGCCAAGATGTTCCCCGCCCAGGGGACGGCGTTCAGCGGCGACCGCGACGCCTTTGTGGACGACCTGCGGCAGGCCCTCTACGCGTCCAAGCTGGTCAGCTACGCCCAGGGCTACCAGCTCATGCGCGCGGCGGCGGCCCACTACGGCTGGAACCTGAACTACGGCGGCATCGCGCTCATGTGGCGCGGCGGCTGCATCATCCGCTCCGTCTTCCTCGGCAAGATCAAGGAGGCCTTCGACCGCAACCCGGACCTGGAAAACCTCCTGCTGGACCCCTTCTTCGCCGATGTCATCACGAAGGCGCAGGCGGCCTGGCGGCGCGTGGTCGCCAAGGCGGTGGAGATGGGCGTGCCGATCCCGGCCATCGCGTCGGCCCTGAACTTCTTCGACGGCTACCGCTCCGAGCGGCTTCCCGCGAACCTGCTCCAGGCCCAGCGCGACTACTTCGGCGCGCACACCTACGAGCGGGTGGACAAGCCGCGCGGCGAATGGTTCCACACGAACTGGACCGGACGCGGCGGCAACACGGCGGCGTCCACCTACGTCGTGTGACCCCCTCCCATTGTTCGGACCTGCCAGCCCCCGGTTCCCCGCGAGCCGGGGGCTTTTCACATCTGGCCCCGCTCCTTCAGGCTGACGTAGCGGTCCCCGTCGCCGAAGATCACATGGTCCAGCAGGCGGACGCCGATGATGTCGGCGGCCTCTTTCAGGCGCTGGGTGAGCATCAGGTCCGCCCGGCTGGGTTCCGGGTCGCCGCTGGGGTGGTTGTGCGCCACCACCACGCCGGACGCGCCCTCGCGCACGGCCTGGCGGAACACGTCGCGCGGCGCGGCCACGGTCTCGTCCAGCCCCCCGTGGGAAATCTCCACCACGCGCAGCAGCTCGTTCTTCGTGTTCAGCAGCAGCGCCATGAAATGCTCTGTCTCGTATTCCTTGAACCGGTGCTTGAGATGCCCGTGAACCGCCTCGGGGCGGTCCATGCGGTCTCTCCGGTTGCGACTGTGGTGGGTGGCCAGGCGCAGGCCCAGCTCCAGGGCGGCCTTGATCTCGATGGCTTTCACGCGCCCCACCCCCTTCACCTGCTGAAGCTCCTCCAGCGAGGCGCGGGCCACCCCGCGCAGGTCGCGGAACGCCAGCACAAGCTCCTCTGCCAGCCGCAGCGCGTTGAACTCCCGGGACCCCGTGCGAAACAGAATCGCCAGCAGTTCCGCATCCTTGAGCGCCCCCGCGCCCGCGCTCACCAGGCGCTCCCGGGGCCGCTCCTCCTCCGGATGGTCCTGCATTCTTCTGGCGGGTGTGTTCGTGTCGTTCATGGACAACAGGCCCCTTTCTCACACCAGCATAGCACGCCCTGAGACCACCCGGGCAATGCCCGCGAGATCATGGGTCGGGCGGATGCCGGTGTATCCCGCATCCCGGAAGAGGCCCTCCACGGCGGGGTATTGCCGCTCGCCGATCTCGAGGGCCAGCAAGCCTCCCGGGCGCAGATGCCCCCGGGATTCCGAAATGATGCGCCGGATGAGATCCAGGCCGTCCCCTCCCGACACGAGGGCTTCCCGGTCCTCGTGCAGCCGGATGTCCGCCGCCAATCCCTCCCAGTCCTCCTCCTCCACATAGGGGGGGTTGGAGACGATGCCGTCGAAAGGCTCCGCCTCCGCGGGCAGGGCGGCGAACAGGTCCCCCGCGCGCAGCGACACCGCAACGCCGTGGCGGGCAATGTTCCGCGCGGCCAGGGCGAGGGCGGCGGGGTGGATGTCCGTGGCGGTCATCCGGCATCCCGGCAGTTGCCGCGCGAGGGTGACGGCCACGCAGCCCGACCCGGTGCACAGGTCCAGCAGGCGGGGTGCGGCGTTCGGTCCCGCGTCCGTGACCCGCTCCAGGGCCGTCTCCACCAGGTGCTCCGTTTCGGGCCGGGGAATCAGCACCGGCGGGGCGACGTGAAACGGGAGGGAGAAGAACTCCTTTTCGCCGAGGATGTACGCCACCGGCTCATGGGCGATCCGCCGGGCGAGCAGGGTTTCAAACCCGGGACAGTCCACCACATCGCGCAATCGGGCGAGGAGCCCCGCGCGGTTAAGTCCGGCGGCATGGGCCAGCAGGATTTCCGCGTCGAGCCGGGGGAAGTCCGAAACCGCCGCCAGCCTCTCCTCCGCCCGGCGCAGGGTCTCGCCCAGCGGGGCGGCCATGTCAGGTGGCTTCCGTGAGGCGGGCCGCGCGGTCGGCGGCGGTGAGGGCGTCAATGAGGTCCTGAAGGTCGCCCTCCAGCACCTGCTTGAGCTTGTAGAGGGAGAGGTGGATGCGGTGGTCCGTGACGCGGTTTTCCGGATAGTTGTAGGTCCGGATTTTCTCGCTGCGGTCGCCCGAGCGCACCTGGCTCTTTCGGGCGGCGGCGCGCTGCTCCTCCTCCTCGCGCACCTTCATGTCCAGCAGGCGCGCGCGCAGCACGCGCAGGGCCTGGGCCTTGTTTTTGTGCTGCGACTTCTCGTCCTGGCAGATCACGACGAGCCCGGTGGGTTTGTGCGTCACGCGCACCGCCGAGTCCGTCGTGTTCACGCTCTGGCCGCCGGGGCCGCCGGAGCGGTACACGTCTATCTGGAGGTCGTTCGGGTCAATCTGAACGTCCACCTCCTCCGCCTCGGGAAGCACGGCCACGGTGACCGCGGAGGTGTGGATGCGTCCCTGGGCCTCCGTCTCCGGCACCCGCTGGACCCGGTGCACCCCGCCCTCCCACTTAAAACTGCTGTACACGGCGTCGCCGGTGACCTGGAAGGTGAGCTCCTTGTAGCCGCCGAGTCCGGTCGGGTTGGAGTTGAGCACCTCCACCCGCCATCCGCGCACCTCGGTGTAGCGGCTGTACATGCGGAACAGGTCGCCCACGAACAGGGCCGCCTCGTCCCCGCCGGTGCCCGCGCGGATTTCCACAATGGTGTTGCGCTCGTCCAGGGGGTCCTTGGGAACCAGCAGCAGGCGGAGTTCCGCGTCAAGACGCGCCTGGTCGGCCCGGGCCAGGTCGCGCTCCTCCCGCGCGATGGCCAGCATCTCCTCGTCCGTCTCCCCCTCCAGCATGGACAGGGCCTCCTGGAGGCTTTCCTCGCTGCGCTCATACTGCCGAAACGCCGCCACGATGGCCGACATCTCGGCGTGGCGGCGGG
Organism: Candidatus Hydrogenedentota bacterium; assembly: GCA_033813475.1. Lineage (GTDB taxonomy): Bacteria > Hydrogenedentota > Hydrogenedentia > Hydrogenedentales > CAITNO01 > JAAYBR01. Next base: position 2,243 of record JAPXRP010000182.1, on the reverse strand, counting down.
CGAGTTTCATGTAGCGCTGGGGGTCCATGGCGACCTCCGGGGAGGCCATCTCCCCGGAAAGCCGGTCGTACTCCTCCGCCACGGAGCGGAGCCTGTCACGCATGGGGGTGTCCATGGCGGAGGGCGGCGCGGACTACTTGAACTTCTTCTGGAAACGCTGCACGCGCCCTTCGCTGTCCACAAACTTCTGCTTGCCCGTGTAGAACGGGTGCGACGCGCTGGAAATGTCCACCGTGTGGAGGGGGTACGTCTTGCCGTCCAGCTCGATGGTCTTCTCGGTCTTGATCGTGGACCTGGTCAGCCACTGGGCGCCCGCGCCCACGTCCATGAAAACCACCTCGCGGTAGTTGGCCGGATGAATGTCCTTTTTCACGGGAAAATCTCCTTTCAGAAACCATGCCGCGCGCGGCGGCGCATGCTCTTTGGCGTCCCTCTTCCGCGCGCCCGCCGCAAAAACAGACTTCGGGCGCAAGGGACGCACATTTTAGCACACAAAACCGCTGTCGTGCAAACACTTGCGCCCCCGGACAACAGCGCGGGATCAAGCGCAGACCCGCACCAACCCGCATGGACGGAACACCGGTTTCCGTCCACACCGTCCACGGCGTTCCCTCCGTCCACCCTGCCCCCCGCGCAGGCAGTGGGTTTACCCAGTCGCCCGCCCCCCAAAACTTGAAAATCCCGGCTGTTTTCCCTAGTCTACTTTTGACAACACACCGGAGGTCATACCATGTCCGCTGAGATGGAGAAACTGTACCAGGAGCGCCTGAACCGCTATGTGACGGCGATGCGGAACGGGAAACCGGACCGGGTCCCGATCCGGCCGTTTGTGGCGGAGTTCACGGCGAAGCACTGCGGCATGACGTGCCAGGAGGTCACGCACGACTACGAGAACGCCTTTCTGGCGGCGCGCCGCTGCGCGGCGGAGTATGACTGGGACGCCGTGGTGGGGAACATGGTGTATGTCTGGACGGGGCTGACGCAGACCATCGGCCTGCGGTATTACGGCGTCCCCGGGCTGGACGTGGCCCCGGACACGGGCTTCCAGTACAAGGAGCCGCCGGAGGACCAGTCCTTCATGCGGGCGGACGAGTATGACCAGCTCATCGCCGACCCCACGGGGTTTCTGTTCAACGTGTGGCTGCCCCGCGTGTCCACCGAGGCGGTGCCCCCCGGCAGCCCGAACACGTTCCGCAACAACCTGTCGTTCCTCAAGGGCGGCATGGCGATGCTGAACTACTTCAACGCCTTCGCGCCGCAGGGCGAGAAGCTGCGCACCGAATGCGGCACGGCCTCGGCCATCTCGGGCATTTTCAAGGCGCCGCTGGACATCATCGGGGACAAACTGCGCGGGTACCTCGGCCTGACGATGGACCTGCTGGAGCAGCCGGACAAGGTGCTGGCGGCGTGCCGCGCCCTGATGCCCCACCTGATGCAGGTCGGCCTGTCGGGCGCGGACCCCGACAAGAACGTGCCCATCGGGTTTTGGATGCACCGGGGCTGCACGCCCTTTGTGACCATGGAGCAGTTCCACACTTTCTTCTGGCCGACCCTCAAGCCGATCATCGAGGAGTTCTGGGCGCGGGGGCACCAGACGCTGTTCTACGCCGAGGGCGACTGGACGGCCCATCTGGAGAGTTTCGCGGAGCTGCCCGACCAGTCCATCGTGTTCCATCTCGACCGCACGAACCCGAAGGCGGCCGCGAAGACGCTGGGGGACAAGTTCTGCCTCACCGGCGGCGTTCCGAACGCGATGCTCACCTACGGCACGCCGGACGAGGTCATCGCGAAGTGCCGCGAGCTCATTGACACCTGCGCGCCGAACGGCGGCTATGTCATGGACGCCTCGTGCATCGTGCAGAACGACGCCAGGATCGAGAATGTGAAGGCCATGACGGACTTCACGCGAGAGTACGGCGTCTACGGCGCCGCCCCGGCGGTTCCCGAGTTGAAGCCCGTCCCGGCGTCCCAGCCGGACGCGATTCCCCAGGGGGACGTCCCGCCGTGGGTGTGCTTCCCGTGGGCCAAGAAGCGCGCCGAGATCCCCGTGGTCACGGGCGACGAGACCCTCGCGCAGCGCGTCTGGGAAAACGTGGACACCCTCGCGTACGTCTACATCTGGCACTGCCTGCTGTCGTTCTGAGAAGGCCGCTGAGGTGACACGGGCTTCCAGCCCGTGGTTCTCGGGCCTCTTTCATGACCCAAAACACGGGCTGGAAGCCCGTGCCACCTCTTGCCGCCAC
>JAPXRP010000181.1:0-8645 GCA_033813475.1 Candidatus Hydrogenedentota bacterium | reverse complement strand
CAGGGGCACCACGGCGTCCTCCGGCAGGCCGAAGGCCGCCGCCGCGCCGCCGCGCGCGGGCAGGGTGGTCTCGGCGAAGACGGCGAAGCCGCCGGTGCCGGAGGCGCGGGCTTCGGCGTGGAGCGCGAGGTTGGCGCGCATGGCCGCCGTGGACAGCACGAGGAAGCATCCGGCGGCGGTCATGGCGGCCACGGCAAGGCTGCGCCCGCCGCGCCGCGCGAGCTGGGCCGCCACCAGACGCCGTCCTCCGGGCAGGTCCCCGGCAGAACGCCGCGCGCGCCGCGCGAGCCATCCGGCGTAGTGCGCGAGCAGCGCCGCCAGCATTAAGAAGCCGACGCCAAAGAACATGCCCGAGGGGTTCTCGGGGCGCAGGGCGACCAGGGCCGCCGCCGCGCCCAGGGCGAGCGCGGTGCCCGCCCACGCAACGGCCGTCACCGCGCGTCCGCCGCGCATCCGGCCCGCCGCGCTGTCGGGGGGCGCGCCCGCGAGGAGGGCGCGCACGTCGCGCCGCGTTGCGCGCCGCGACGCGGCCCACACGGCCCCCAGCGCGCATGCCAGCGCGATCACCGCGCCGGTGACCATGGGCGGCGCGGACAGGTGAAAGCGGACCGGCGTGTCCGCCACCGCGCCGGGCCAGAAGCGCCGCAGCCCCTCCAGCAGCGCCCAGGCGTAGCCGCCGCCCGCGACCGCGCCCGCCGCCGCGCCGACGGCCGCCGCAACCCCCGCCTCCGTCAGGAACAGCCGCCGCACGCGGCGGGGCGTCCATCCCAGGGCCAGCAGCGCGCCGATCTCGCCCGCGCGCTGCTCCACGCCGTGGGCGAAAACCACGCCGAGCAGCACGAGGGCCGACACGACGAGGAAGAAGCTCATGCCGGTGAAGAGGCCGCCGAAGTCCAGCGCCTTGTCCACGGCGCGCATCGCGCTCTCGCGGACGGGCTGGAACGCGAGGCCGATTTTCGCGGGGTCGAGTTCCCTCTGAAGCACCCCGCGCACCGACTCCTCATTCAATTTGGCGGGATTCAGCCGCAGGGCGGTGAGGGCGCCGAAGCGGCTCCCCCAGAGGCGCTTTCCGGTCTCGTAGGACACCACCAGTTTCGGGGTCTGGCCGAAGACCTTCCAGTATTCCTCGTTCGCCGGATCGTTCAGGGCCTCCTCGTCGAGGGGCATGCCGATGTCCCAGTCGCGGCAGGTGTCCACGTCCGTCAGACCGGGAAAGCGCGGCGCGAGGGCGCGCTCCAGCGCCAGCGCGGCCTCCGGCAGCACGGCATGTACCGTCAGGCCGCCGCGCCGGGTCTCGTAGGTGTTGTCCGGCCCCGGCGCGGACCACGCCAGCTCGATGCGGTCGCCGGGTTTCGCGCCCAGGGCCTCCGCGAGCCACGGGGAAACGCACGCGACGTCCTCCGGCGCACTGCAGGACGGCGCCGCCACCACGAAGGAGTACGGCGTGCTCCGGCCGCCGAGGGCGATGCGGTCCACGAGATAGGTCAGGGTCGGCTGGACCGGCAGGGAGGACAGCGCCTCCCGCACGGCGTCCTCCAGAAAGATGCGGTCCGACTCCACCTGGATCCATCCGTCCGGACCGGAGCGCACGGAATATCCCGCCTGTTCCGGCCGCCACGCCGCGCGCAGGGCGGCCTGCGCCCCGGCGGCGTCGCCCCCGGCCAGCAGCAGGTTCGCCTTGCCGGGGAGTTCGAGGAGTTCCTGAAGCCACGCGCGGTCGGCGAAGAGGTTCAGGGGCATGGCCTGGTCGGCGGCGAGGCTGAAGCGGCCCAGGGCGTCTTCGCCCAGCACGGCCTTTACGGTCACCAGCGCCGCCACGGTGTCGCGGTCGCCGCCGCGCGCAAGGGGGGCGTCCAGCGGCATGGCGGAGGGCCGCGGCATGCGCAGCGTCAGGTCGTCGCCGGGCTGGACGCCGAGGCGCGCGGCCACGGCGGCGTTCACAGCCACCTCCTGCGGCCCCAGTTTGGGAAAGGCTTCCGGGGTTTCCGCGAAGGCCGCGAAGGCGGCATCCACGCCATAGAGGCGCGCGCGGTTGAGCTGCGGCGCGTCGCCGGACCCTGCGGTGCCGGGCGGCGGGGCGGCGGTCGCGCGGGCGGACAGCACGGCGGCCGCCGGGCGCGCGCCGTTTTCCGCCACGGCGTCCGCGAGGTCCGCGCTGAAATGGCGGTCGCCCCAGTCCAGGGCGGCGGCCACGCCGCCGAGCCGCGCGAGGGCGATGCCGCGCAGGGTGCCCTTCACGGACGCGCCGACCAGCAGGGCCCCCGAGAGCACGGCGGACGCGAGGAGCGCGCCGAGCAGCAGCCCGAGGTGCATGCGGCGGTGCCAGAGGACGCCGCGCGCGGCCATGCGGCGGAGGTTCATGCGGACACCAGTTTCCCGTTGTGCAGGGTCCACTGCGCGCCGAAGCGGCGGGCCACGGCGGGGGCGTGGGTCACAACGACCAGCGCGAGGCCCTCGTCCCGCTGGAGTTCCACCAGCAGCTCCGCGAGGGAGTCGGCGGCGGCCTCGTTCAGCGCGCCCGTCGGCTCGTCGGCCAGCAGGAGGCGCGGCCGGTTCACGAGGGCGCGCACCACGGCGGCGCGCTGGCGCTCGCCGCCCGACAGCTCGCCGGGGCGGTGGTCCGCGCGTCCGGAAAGGCCCACGCGGTCCAGCAGTGCGAGGGCGCGCGCGCGGGCCTCGGCGGCGCGGGCGCGCTCCAGCACGGGCACCAGCGCGTTCTCCAGCACGGTGCACTGCGGCAGGAGGTGGTGGAACTGGAAGACAAAGCCGATGGTGCGGTTGCGCAGGCCCGCGAGGGCGCCGGGGCCGAGGCCCGCCGTGTCCGCGCCGTTGAAGAGCACCTGCCCGGCGTCGGGCCGGTCGAGGGTGCCCATGAGCTGGAGCAGCGTGCTCTTGCCGCAGCCCGAGGGGCCGGTGACCGCGGCGGCCTCCCCGGCGCGCAGGGTGAAGTCCACCCCGTCGAGCACGGGCAGGGGCCCGGCGGGGCCGTCAAAGGCGCGGCGCACGCCGCGCAGTTCCAGCAGGGGGTTCTCAGGGGCCATTGCCGTCGCCCTCCGCGGCCGGGGCCGGACCCAGCGCCACGAGCGCGCCGTCCTCCGTGCCGAGGTAGATGCCGCCGCGCGTCACGGCGGGGCCGGTGATCTCGTCGGACAGCTCCTGCGACCACAGCACCTTGCCGTCCGCCAGCGCCACGAGGAGCAGCGCGCCGTCGGCGGCGCAGAGCACCCTGTCCCCCGCGATGACGGGCGACAGGGGAAATCCCAGCGTGTCGTGCTTCCAGAGCAGGGTGCCCGCCGCGCGGTCCAGGGCGTACAGGAACCCGTCGTTGGACACGGCCACCACGCGGTCCGCCGCCACGGCGGGCGTGCCGAAGACCTCCGACTCCATGTCCTCGTTCATCCAGAGGATGTCGCCGGTCTCCAGATTCGCGTGGACGACCATGCCGCCGCGCGCGCCCGCCCACACCAGCGGCCCCTCCATCGCCGCCCCACCCGCCACCTGGCCGTCCCCCTCGATCTTGATGTCGCGCAGCTTCTCCCCCTTTTCCGGCGAGAAGACATGCAGCGCCCCGGCGCAGCTTCCGTAGACGACAAACTTTTCCGACACGGAGGGCGCGGCGTCGCTGCGGTCCACGCCCTCCACGCGCCACACCACGGCGCCGTCGGCGGGGTTCACGCACAGCAGCGCCCCGGCGGACTGCTCGATGACAAAGAGGCGGTCCAGGCTTGGCAGGTAGTTCGGCGCGCCCCGGATGACGCCGCCGCTCAGGGGCAGCCGCCAGCGCTCCGCGCCCGTGGCCGCGTCCAGCGCGAGGAGGACGCCCTCGTCCGTTCCGACCACGAGCAGGTCCTTCACCGCGACGGGCGGGGCCTCAATGCGCATGTGCAGGGGCTCCGGATTCCCCTCGGCGGGCAGCCGCAGCTCCGCGCGCCAGAGTTCTTTCCCGTCGGGCGCCACGGCGATCACATCGCCCCGCGCCGTCACCGCGAAGATGCGGCCGTCCTTCACCACCGGCGTCTGGCGCACCGGCGCGCCGGTTTTGACGCGCCACTTCACGACCAGCGCGTCGGGGAACGCGGCGTCGGCCACGCCGCGCAGCTCCGGCCCGCCGTGGTAGGCGGGCCAGTCGCCGCCGGTGTCGGCGGGGTCGGTGGACGGGGTGGACGAAGTGGACGGGGTGGACGAAGTGGACGAAGTGGACGGGGAAGCGGGCGCCGCCTCTTCGGGGTCTGCGGCGGGGTACGGGCGCAGCGTCCAGAGCGCCGCCGCGACGGTGACCGCCGCGACCAGCAGGAGGATCGGAATGACGGCTTTTCTCATGGCCGCAGCTCCCGGGCCGACTCGTAGGCGGCGATGGTTTCCCTTGCGGCGGCGTTGGCGGAGAACCGCGCCAGGGCAATCTCGCGCGCCTCCGCGCCCAGGGTGCGGAGGCGTTCCGGGTCGGCCAGGAGTCCGCCGAGGGCCTCCGCGAGCGCGCCGGGATCGGATGGGTCGTAGAGCACGCCGCCGCCCTGCTCCAGAATCTCGGGGTACGCCGCGATGCGCGGCTGCACCGCCGGAATCCCCCGGATCATGGCCTCCACGATCTGGAGGCCGAAGGCCTCGCCGGCCGGCGCGGGGGTGGACAGCACGCTGAGGGGCGCGAAGAACTCCGCGCCGGGCGCGGAGGAGAAGGACTCGTTGATGTCCACGGCGTCCGCCAGCCCGCCGCGTTGCAGACGCTCCTTCACCGCCGCGACGTAGGCGCGGTCGGCGGCGGTGACGCCGCCCGTGGCCGACAGGCGCAGGGTGCCGAAGCGCGGGTCGCGCCGCAGTTCGGTGAAGGCGTCCAGCAGCGCGTCGAACCCCTGCGCGGGATGCACGCGGGAGAGGTAGCCGACCGTCGGCGGGTCGGGGGGCGCGGTCCACGCGGGGGCGGCGGGCGGGTCCACACCGGGGCACACCACGCGCACGCGGCCCTCGGCAAGCCCGAGCCGCTCGCGCATCCGCCCGGCGTACCAGCGGCTGGTCGAGAGGAACAGCGCCACCTCCGCCGAGAGGCGGCGCATGGCGTCCCACACGAGGTCCGTGAACGGCGCGCCCATGCCCTCCACCCAGGGCTCCTCGTCCTGGAGGCTGCACACGATGGCCGCGCCGGTCGCCTCCCGCAGGCGGGGCGCGAGGCCCAGCAGCAGCGCGTTGGACACATGGATGACCTCGGGGCGCTCCTGCTCCGTGATCCAGCGCACGAGCCGGTCAATCTCCGCCGCCTGGCCGCCGCGCGCGCCGTTGAGCATGGAGAGGGTCATGGCGCCGAGGTCCGCGGAGCGCGTGGAGCCCTCCTGCTTCGCCGCCCAGCGCAGGAGCGCCGGGGCGTCCAGCAGGCGCATCAGCCCCTCCGGCGCATGGCGCAGCAGGGGCAGTTTCTCGCGGAGGTACGCGCCGATGCCGCCGAAGAAGATCGGGGCGGGCGTGTCCACCTCCGTGTCCCCGCCGTACATGGGCAGGTAGAGGGGGACCATGACCACGTCGTGGCCCATGCGCCGCAGGGCGCGCACCATGGTTCGGTCGCGCAGGCAGTTCTGGCAGTAGAAGGTGCCGCCGCTTCCGGGCACCAGCGAGAGGATTCTCATGGCGGTGTCTCCCCGTCCTCAAAGGCCAGCGCGCCCGTGGGGCACGCGCGCACGCACTCCTCCGCCTCCGCGCCCAGGGCCTCCGCGAGCGTCGCGCCCGCCGTCGGGCCGACGCGCGAATCCAGGCCGCGTCCGGTGAAGGCCATGCCGGGGCCGCCGCCGGGACGGCGTGTGAGGGCCACGCAGATGCCACAGCGGATGCACTTGCCCGGCTCAAACAGGATACGCCCGGCGCGCAGGACGGGTCCAACGGCGGGCCGGGGCAGGCTGCGGCGGAGCTGCGGCCCGAGGCCGTGGGTCTCGGCATGCTGCCGGAGTCTGCACGAGACCGGGCGCTGGCAGTCGCAGTGGAGGCAGCGCGCGGCCTCGGCCGCCGGGGTGTCCCCCCGCGCCGCGCCGCCGTGAAGCCGCTCCACGGCATAGGCGTCCTTCTCGCCCTCCTCCAGCCGCCCGAGGGCGGAGTTGAAGAGACGCTGGCGCAGGGTGTCGTGGTGCGCCGTGATTTCGGGACTGGGCCACCGGCCGATGCTGAACAGGAAGTGCAGGAGCAGGGCGGCGTTTTTCCCCGCGCCGACGGCGCGGACCGCCAGTGCCTCCTCCGGGGCGGTGAGCACGCGGTCCTGCGCGGGCACCTCCAGCCCGCAGGCGATGATGACCGCGTCATGCGCCGCCAGCAACCGCTCCACCGCAAGCTGCCTCCCCTCCTCTTGTCCCTGTCCACTCCGTCCACTCTGTCCACTTCGTCCACAAATCTCCACGCCGCACCGGATGTCCACGCCGAGCGCCGCGACGGCGGCGATCTCCGCGTCGAGGATTTCCGGCGGCAGTTTCTCGGCGCCCAGGGCGCGCCGTCCGGGGCACGCGGCGGCGGCCTTCTCGTAGACCGTGCAGGTGTGGCCCCGCCGCGCGAGGACGGCGGCGGCGGCGAGCCCGGCGAGCCCGGACCCCACAATGCCGACGGTGCGTCCGGAGGGCGCGGGCTTCGGCGCGGGCGCGGACGGGTGGGCCTCGGCGAGGGTGCCGTGGATGGTGCGGATCGCGATGGCCGCGTCGTAGTCCGCGCGGCGGCACACGCGCTCGCAGGGGGCCGAGCAGATGCGGCCCAGGGTCGCGGGGAAGACCAGGTCCTCGCGGGCGAGGGCGGCCGCGCCCGCCGCGTCGCCGGACTGCGCGGTGCGCAGCATCAGCGGGATGTGCAGGCCGGCGGGGCAGATGCGCTCGCAGGGCCCCTCGCAGTCGCCTGCGTGCTCGCTCATCAGGAGTTCCAGAGCCGACCGCCGCGCGGCGAAGACGCCCGGGTCGTCGGTGACGATCTCCATGCCGTCGGCGGCGGGGAGGGCGCAGGAGAGGACCAGGCGGTCCGCAGCGGCATCGCGGACGACGCACAGCATGCACGCGGTCTGCGGGCCCGTCTTTTCATAGTGGCAGAGCGTGGGCACGTCGGCGCCCGCCCTGCGGGCCGCGTCGAGCACGGTGGCGCCGGCGTCCACCTCCACTTCGATTCCGTTGATCGTCAGGCGCGGCATGTCATTCCACCTTTACCGCCCCGGCGGGGCATACATCGTAACAGGCGTTGCAGCGGACGCATTTCCCCATGTCCACCTCGTGGACCTGGTAGGGAAGCGGCGCGATGGCGTCGGCGGGGCAGACCTGGGCGCATTTGGTGCAGCCGATGCAGGCGTCCGTGATGCTGTAGGTCACGAGGGCCTTGCAACGGTGGGCGGGGCACCGGCCCGCAACATGGGCCTCGAACTCGTGCCGGAAGTGCTTCAGTCCGCTGAGGACGGGGTTGGGCGCCGTGCGGCCGAGGCCGCACAGGCTCTGGGCCTTCACCATCACCGCCGTGCGCTCCAGCTCCTCCAGGTCCTTCTCCGTGCCGCGCCCCTCGCAGAGGCGCGTGAGGATTTCCAGCATGAGCGCCGTGCCCACGCGGCAGGGCACGCATTTCCCGCAGGATTCGAGCTGCGTGAACGACAGGAAGTACCGCGTCATCTCCACCATGCAGTCCGTGTCGTCCATGACGACCATGCCGCCGGAGCCCATCATGGCGCCCGCGCCCGTGAGGGCCTCGTAGTCCACCGGCAGGTCCGCCAGCGCGTCGGGGATGCAGCCGCCGGACGGCCCGCCGACCTGCACGGCCTTGAAGGCGCGGCCCTCGTTCACGCCGCCGCCGGCCTCCTCCACGATGCGGCGCACCGTGACGCCCATGGGCACCTCGATGAGGCCGCCGCGGCGCACCTTGCCCGCCAGCGCGAAGACCTTGGTGCCCCGGCTGCCGCCGGTGCCCAGCGCCGTGAAGGCGTCCGCGCCGTGCCGGAGAATCCACGGCGTCATCGCCAGGGTCTCCACGTTGTTGATGAGCGTGGGCAGGCCGTTGAGCCCGCGCTGCGCCGGGAAGGGCGGGCGGAAGCGCGGCGTGGGCCGACGGCCCTCCAGCGACGCCAGCAGGGCCGTCTCCTCCCCGCAGACAAAGGCGCCCGCGCCCTCGCGCACCTCGGCGCGGAAGGCGTGGCGGCTGCCCAGAATGTTTTCGCCCAGGATGCCCGCCGCCTCGCAGACCTCGAGGGCCCGGCGCACGCGCTCGACCGCCAGCGGGTACTCGGCGCGGATGTAGAAGACGCCGCGCCGCGCCCCGGCGGCGACGGACGCGATGAGCATGCCCTCGATGACGCGGAACGGGTAGGACTCCAGGATCATGCGGTCCATGAACGCGCCCGGGTCGCCCTCGTCGCCGTTGCACACCACCACCTTCTCCGCCCCCTCGGCCTCCCGCACGGCGCGCCATTTGCGGCCCGTGGGAAAACCCGCGCCGCCGCGCCCGCGCAGCCCCGCGCGCTCGATCTCCGCGATGACGGCCTCCGGGTCCGCGAAGCCGCCGTCCACCGCCGGGCCGCCCGCCGCCTGGAGGCATTTTTGCAGCGCCTCGAAGCCGCCGCGCGCCCGGTAGTCCTCCAGCGACGCGGGGTCCAGCTCGCCGCAGAACTCCGTGGCGATGTGGCGCTGCGGGCCGAGGAAGGAAAGGAGCGACGGGTG
>JAPXRP010000180.1:0-8651 GCA_033813475.1 Candidatus Hydrogenedentota bacterium | reverse complement strand
GCGCGGCGGTCGCCGCGGTTCACCCCCGCCACCACGCCCGCCCCCGGCGCCGTGTGCAGCACCCCCGGGTTGCGTTTGTCCTCAAACAGCGGCTGGCCGCGCCTCACCGCGTCGCCCGCCTGCACGAAGAAGGTCGTGCGCAGGCCCGGATAGTCCGCGGCGGCCACGCCCGCCGTGCGCACGCGCTTCTCCTCCAAGACACCCTGGTCGGGCACTCCGGCCAGCGGAATGTCCAGACCCTTCTTGATCACATGTGTTCCCATAACGCCTTTCCGCCCGCGGCGCGCGTCCAAACCGGCCGCCGCGTTCTCGCCTGCATTCAGGGGACATTATATCGAGAAAATGTTCTCGATTTCACGCTTTCCGCCACGTCCGACCGGACGCCGCCCGGCGAAAACGCGCCCGCGCCCGTCCCGCTGTCCGGACCGATCATGCTTTTAGCATAATCCGCCGATCGGCCGCATTTCAAGTAATGCCCAAGCCTTTACCGTACGGTCGGTAAAACTCCGCGACACCCGTGAAAAACGCCGCCGTCCGCAGAAAAATGCCCCAAGGGCGGCAGAACCGGCGGAGGCTGTATCATAGCCCAGTTTTCGGGGAATCGGCCACATATTCCCCGCCACAGGGCCGAAAACCGGCGACCGTCCCGCAGCGGACGGAGGGGGTTGCACAAATCCGGAAAGCACGGTATAGTTTGATTAGGTCAAACAGAACAGCCGGGAGGGTAAACGGCTTTCTGAAGGTTGGAAGTTTCGAAAAGGGAGAGGCGTCATGAAGAAGAGGGGAGAGTTTCGCCGCGGCGGGTTGGTGTTCTTCTGGATGGGTGTGGGAATCGCGTGTGCGATTGGCGCTTGTCCGCGTTCCCAGGCGGCGTCCGTAGGCTGGGGGGCCTGTCTTGGAAGCCCGGAGATGTCCAGTTTCTACGCGGTGGCCCTGGACGCCTCCAACAATGTGTACGTTGTTGGAGCCACGGCGCAGGCGGGATGGGTGTCGGGGGGATGGGACATGTCCCACAACGGATCGTGGGACGCCTTTGCGGTCAAGTTTTCCCCCACAGGGGAGCACCTGTGGTCCACCTATATCGGCGGGGACAACGCCGAGGCAGCCACCGCCGTCGCGCTGGATGGCGAGGGCAACGTTTTTGTTGGGGGAAACACGCAGTCATCGGGGTGGGTGGCCGGCGGGTGGGACACGTCCTTCAACGGGTCGAAGGATGCCTTTATGATCAAGTTTTCCCCCACAGGGGAGCACCTGTGGTCCACCTATATCGGCGGGGACAACTTCGATCAAGCCACCGCCGTTGCTGTGGATGGGGCGGGCAACGTTTTTGTCGGGGGAGACACGCAGTCATCGGGGTGGGTGGCCGGGGGGTGGGACACGTTGAGAAACACTCCCGTAAACAACGTGGCGCAGGACGGGTTTGTGGCAAAACTCTCCCCCTCGGGAGCCCATGTCTGGTCCACCTATATCGGGGGGGCGGTCAACGAAACCCTAGTCGAGATGGCCGTGGACTCCGGAGGGAATGTCTTTGTCGCGGGGGCAACCTGGAGTTCCGGCTGGATCTCCGGGGGGTGGCGGCCTGCCTTTGGAGGCAGGGTGGACGGCTATCTCGTAAAACTGTCCCCGTTGGGGCAGCACCAGTGGTCCACCTATCTCGGCGGTGGCGGTGAGGACAACGTATTCGATCTTGCCGTGAGCCCCGGAGGCGAGAGCGTCGTGGTGGGCGCCTCGGGGTCGGCGGGCTGGGTGAGCGGAGGGTGGAACACCACATACAACCCCGATGGCGCGGACGATTCCTGGACTGAACGTGAAGGGTTTGCCGCCAAGTTTTCCCCGGGCGGCACGCACCTCTGGTCCACCTATCTCGGTGAGTCGGGAACGGACAAGGCCAACGGCGTCTGCGTCCGATCCAGCGGCGACATCCACATCTCCGGCACCACGCAGGGGTGCAATTGGGTGTCCGGCGGCGGGAATGTGGAACGCACCGGGGCGCATGACGGGTTTCTGGTGCGGTTGTCCTCTGCGGGGGCGCATCTGTGGTCCACCTACCTCGGCGGCCTGCTTCCCGACAACCTTGTGGTGGGGGGGGACGGCTGCACCTATCTTGAGGGGCAGGTCAGCGCAGGATGGGGCGACCGGCCGCCTCTCCTGGTGGGGGGCGGCTGGGATGCCCCGGAATATGTGGCGGACCGGCACATAGTCACCAAAATTTCCGCGGCAGGCGCACAGGTCTGGTCCAGTTGTGTTCAGGGCCAGACCAACGGCGTGGCATTGTTCCCGGACGGGGCGCTCTGCATTACGGGAACGACCAATGTCTCCGGATGGCTGCCCGGCACCCCTGACATCACTTTTGAAGTTGGGGAGGAGATTGACTTCATTGCACGAGTCCGGGACACGGACGGTGTTGGGAGCCTCACGGTCACTGTGGATCCCCCGGAGGCGTCGGGCACCCTCTGGCGCGTTGCCGGGCAGTCCCAATGGCGAAGCGCCGGGGAAACGGTCTCGGGGCTCGAGGCGGGGGAATGGTGCGTCGAGTTCAGTGACCTGCCCGGGTTTGCCCGGATGGAAAGGCGTACCGTGACCGTTCCCGCCGGCGGAACGGCCGTGCTGGAGGAAACCTGCGTCCCGGTGCCCGTTGACATCGAGTGGGGAAGCTACCTCTCGGGACGCTGGGCGAGCGCTGTGGAGGTGGACGGGGCAGGCAACCTCTATGTCGCGGGAGCATTCAGTGGGGGATGGTGCGATGAGGTTGATGTCTTCCTGGACGCTTATGTCATGAAACTGTCCCCCGCGGGCGGGTTGATCTGGTCCACCCATTTCGGCGGACCGGGCGGCGAGTCTTGTCTGGGCGTGGCTGTGGACGGCCTGGGGAACGTGTATGCTGTTGGAGGCGCGGGCTCCGGCGACTGGGTTTCCGGCGGCTGGGACACCGTCTGTGACGGCGCATGCGACTACTTGGTGAAACTCTCGCCGGACGGTGGTCTTCTCTGGTCCACCTATCTCGAGAACGTCGAAGTCTGCAAGGTTGCGGCGGATGCTGCGGGAAATGCGTACGTTGCGGGCACGGTGGATTCCGCTGACTGGATCAGCGGTGGATGGGATATAACCCCCAACGGGGAGTGGGACGGGTTTGCCGCCAAGTTTTCCCCCGCCGGGGCGCATCTGTGGTCCACCTATCTCGGCGGCGCAGGACAGGACGCGGCCTTCGACATTGCGGTGGATGCGGACGGCCAGGTGTATGTGGCGGGGCACACCACGTCGGAGGGGTGGGTTTCCGGCGGGTGGAACACGACGTACAACAGCGCGGGGAACGGATATGGGTATTTGTTGCGCCTGAATTCGGCGGGAGCCCATCTATGGTCCACCTACCTCGGGAGCTGGGGAGGCGCCGATGCGGTGGGGGTCGGTGTGGATGGCGCTGGGGACGTGTACGTGGGGGGCCACACAGGGCCGGGAGTGTGGGTGAGCGGCGGCGGGGACACGTCGTACGGCGGCGATTGGGACGGGTATGCGGCCAAGTTCACCCCCTCCGGCGCGCATGTGTGGTCCACCTACCTTGGCGCTTCAGATTGGGAGGAAATCTCGGCGTTCGCCGTGGATGCCGCCGGCCGTGTCTCCGTTGCGGGCGTAACCCGCTCCACGGGCTGGGTGACCGGCGGCTGGGAGTGCGAGGGGGTGCCGGATGATGAGTACGGCGATCCGTTCGTGCTGCAGCTCTCCCCGTTCGGTGTGCAGGAATGGGCGTCCTATTTGCGCGGCACCGGAACTGGTGTCGCGGCATCGGATGACGGGGCGGTCGTTGTGGTGGGATCCACCGACACCCCCGGCTGGCTCTATGGAGGCCTGGAGGACACATTGAGAGACTATTCCTGCGCCTATGTGGCGCGGATTGTTGAAAACCCGCTGCCGATGCCGCCGGCGAACCCGGGGGCGGTGGCCGGGACGGACTGGATCACCTGGACCTGGGAGGACACGGTGTCGGCGGAGACGGGGTTCAAGGTGTGGTCGGACCCCGGGGTGTCGCGTCCGGAGACGCTGCGGACGACCACGGCCCCGGATGTGTTCTCATGGACGCAGACGGGGCTGTCGCCGAACACGGTGCACACCTTCCAGGTCGCGGCGGTAAACGCTTCGGGGGACAGCGTGCGGACGTCGCCGGTTACGGTGTGGACCCTGGCCGGGACGCCCGCCGCGCCGGCGCTTTCGCGGCCCATGGGCACCACGCTGGACCTGGCCGTGGGCGCGGGGGACGGCAATCCGGTGAACACGGAGTACGCCCTGCGCTGCGCGACGACGGGCCAGTGGGTGCAGGCCGACGGCGGCCTGGGCGCCGCGCCGGTGTGGCAGCCCGCGGGGAACTGGGGCACCGTCAGGGTGACGGGGCTTGCGGGTCTGACGGAGTACTCCTTCGACGTGACGGCCCGCAACGGGGCGGGGGTGGAGACGGCGCCCGGCCCGTCCGCGTCGGTGACGACGCTGGAGAACACGCCCCCCACGGGCACGGTGACAATCAACGGCGGGGCGGCGGTCACGTCGTCGCCCGACGTGACGCTTTCCCTGACCTACGCCGACGGGGCGGGGTCCGGGGTGGCGGAGATGCGGTTCAGCCATGACGGCCTCGCGTGGATGGACTGGGAGGCGGCCGCGGCCACCCGCGCGTGGACGCTGACGCCGGGCGACGCGCCCAAGACGGTGTACGTCCAGTACCGCGACGCGGCGGAGAACGTGTCCGTCGGCCCCATCAGCGACGGCATCCTCTTCGACGCGGAGAACCCCTCGGCGGTGGTCGCGCTGGCGGACCCGACGCCGACCCAGGCGACCACGCTGCGCTACGCGGTGACCTTCAGCGAGGCGGTGGCCCCGACCTTCGACGCGTCGGACGTGTCGCTCACGGGGGCGCTGTCCGGCACGGTCGCGGTCACGGGGACGGACCCGGCCTACACGGTGACGGTGACGCTGACGGGCGTCACCCCCGACGGCCTGACGGGCATCCAGCTCGGCGCCAACGTGCAGGACGTGCTGGGGAAACCCTTCGCCGGGGCCGTGTCGCCGGACTATGACGTGGTGTGGTGGCCGGGATTCGCGTCGGCAAACCCGCCGGTGCGCGGATATGTCGGGGACGCCGGTCCCGTGCTGGACGCGGCCCTGAGGCCGGGCGGCACCCGGACGCCGTCCTGGCAGTGGTACTGGGACCGGGGGACGGATGGTCTGCCGGAACTTGGCCCCGCCGCGGCGCAGTGGGACGTGGGCGTTCTCTCCCTGCTAAAGACGGGGGAATACTGGTGCCTCGTGACCTACGGCGGGCTGGTGTTCGAGACGGACCATGCGGGGCTGGACGTGGCCGACCGGATCACGATCACCCAGCACCCGCAGGACCAGGAGGTGTCGCCGGGCCGTTCCGCCACCTTCACCACGGCGGCGACGGGCGGCTTCCCGCCGCTGCACTACCAGTGGAAGCACGACGGGGCGAACGCGTCCGACAGCCCGGACCTGCCCGTGTTCATGCTGCTCAACATGTCCGCCGAGGACGCCGGGGAGTACACGGTGGAGGTGAGCGACAGCCACGCGGACACGGCGGTGTCGGAGCCCGCGACCCTGACACTGGGTCCGCCGCTGCCCGTGGCCGGGCTGGCGGGTCTGGCCGCGCTGGCCGCCGTGCTCGTGCTGGCGGGCCGCCGCAGGAAACAGCCCCGGGGGGCGGTCAGCCGCCGGTGATGAGGTTGGCCGAGATGCGGCCGGACTCGTAGATCGTGGGCAGGCCGCTGCCGGGGTGGGTGCCGCCGCCGACGAGGTAACAGTGGTCCACCTCCTCGAACTTGTTGTGCGGGCGGAAGTAGATCATCTGGCCCCAGTTGTGGGCGAGGTTGAAGGTCGCGCCCTCGTAGACGTTGTACTGGGACTCCCAGTCGGCCGGGGTGATGCAGATTTCCGCCTGGATGTGGCCGCGCAGGCCGGGCAGCCCGCCGCGCTTCTCCAGCGCGTCCAGCACCGTCTCGCGGAAGGGGGCGCGCTCCCTGGCCCAGTCAATCCCGGAGCGGTTGTTGGGCACCGGCACCAGCACATAGAGGGCGGAGCATCCGGGCGGCGCCAGCGCCGGGTCGTTGATGTCGGCGTTGCGCACATAGAACGAGATGTCTGGGCTGAGCGTCTTCCCGTGGAACACGGACTCGACGTTTTTCCGGTACTCGTCGGCGAAGACGATGGTGTGGTGGGGGAGGTCGTAGCGCGTGTCCACGCCGAGGTACAGCATGAAGGTCGAGCAGGACAGCTTCTTCCTCGCCAGGTTCGCCGCCGTGTACTTCCGCAGCACGCCCGGCTCGAAGAGGCGCGTGGCCGCGTAGCCGAAGTCGGCGTTGAGGACCACGTCGTCCGCCTCAATCTTTTCGCCGTTCTCCAGGAGCACGCCGCGCGCCGCGCCGCCGGACACGAGGACCTGTTTCACGGGGGTGTTCAGGCGGATTTCCGCGCCGTTCCCGCGGGCGACCTCGGCCATCTTCTCGGAGATCATGCTCAGGCCGCCCATGACGTGGTAGACGCCCAGCCCGTGCTCGATGTAGGGGATCATGGCGTAGAGTCCGGGGCATTCCCAGGGCGACATGCCGAGGTATTTCGACTGGAAGGTGAACACGAGGGCCAGCTCCTCGTCCTTGAAGTAGCCGTACATGATATCGAAGAGGCTTTTGCCCGCGGCGAGGTGCGGCACCGCCTTCAGCAGGTCGGGATGCAGGAGCGTCGAGAGCTTGTGGTAGGGCTTCTGGAGGCAGGGGAACAGCTTTTCGAAGCGCTCCTTCTCGCGCTTGTGGAAAATGTCGTAGGCGTCCTCGCGGCCGGGGAAGCAGCGCCGGATCTCGGCCTTCATCTTCTCGCGGTCGCCGCTCGGCTCGATGTATTTGTCGTTGAACTGGAGGCGGTACATGGGGTCGAGACGCCGCATGTCCAACACGCTGTCGCTGGGCGTGCCCGCGGCCTCGAAGACCTCGTCCAGCACCTGCTTGAGCATGAGGAAGGTGGGGCCCGTGTCGAAGGTGTAGGGGCCGGCCTGGAGCGTCGCGTTGCGCCCGCCCACCCGGTCCCTCGCCTCCAGCACCGTGACGCGCAGCCCGCGCCGCGCCAGGATCATGGCGGCCGTCAGCCCGCCGGGCCCCGCCCCCACGACCACCACATGTTTTTGCGCCGTTGCCATGCTCTCGTCTCCTCGTTCGCGCCGCCGCGTGCCGTATTCTACTCCAAACTGTCCCGTCCGCCTAGCCCCCCGCGATCAGGCGGAAGGCCCGCCGCATGCTTTCCACGCCCCACCGGACGGGCGGATAGCGCAGCGCCGGGTCGGGGAACACCCCGCGCCGCATGACCGTGCGGTGGTGCGTGAAGCAGTCGAAGCCCGTCTTCCCGTGGTAGGCGCCCATGCCGCTCTCGCCCACGCCGCCGAAGGGCATGTCGCGTCCCACGATGTGCGACAGCGTGTCGTTCACGCAGACCCCGCCGGACACGGTTTCCCGCAGCACGCGCTCCCGCACGGCTGCGTCATTGGTGAACAGGTAGAGGGCCAGCGGCCTGGGCATTTCCCGCAGGCGCGCCAGCGCCGCGTCCAGCGCGTCAAACCCCAGCACGGGCAGCACGGGGCCGAAAATCTCCTCGCGCATCACCGGCGCGTCCGGAGCGGGGTCGGCGAGGATCGTCGGCTCGATATAGAGCGTCTCCGCGTCGTGGCGGCCGCCGTGGACGATCCGGCCCTGGCCGAGGTAGGCCGTGAGGCGGTCGAAATGGCGGCGGTTCACGATGCGCCCGTAGTCGGGGCTGGCGGCGGGGTCGTCGCCGAAGAAGCGCCGGAGCGTGCGGCCCAGGGCGTCCAGCAGGGCGCCCTTGATCCGCGCGTCCGCCAGCACGAAGTCCGGCGCGACGCAGGTCTGCCCGGCGTTCAGGGTCTTGCCCCAGAGAATGCGGCGCGCGGCCAGTTCGGGGTCCGCGTCGGCGCACACGATGCACGGGCTCTTGCCGCCCAGCTCCAGCGTGACCGGGGTGAGGTGGCGCGCCGCCGCCGCCATCACCGCCCGGCCCGCCTCGCCGCCGCCGGTGAAGAAGACATGGTCGAAGCGCTCCAGAAGCAGGGCTTCCGCCGTCTCACGGCCCCCCTCCGCCACGGACAGATACTCCGGGGGGAAATGCGCGCGGACCAGTTCCGCGGTCTCCGCCGAGGTGCGCGGCGCGAGTTCGGAGGGCTTCAGCACCGCGCAGTTTCCCGCCGCCAGCGCGCCCACGAGGGGCGAGAACAGCAGCTGGAAGGGGTAGTTCCACGGCCCCAGCACCAGCGCCACGCCCAGGGGCTCCGGGCGCACCTCGGCCCGGGCGGGCCACGCGATCCAGGGCACCCGCGCCCGGCGCGGCCGCGCCCAGCGGCGCAGATGCCGGAGCGCGTGGGCGATGTCCGCCTGCACGAAGGCGATTTCGGAGACATAGGCCTCGGTGGCGGGCTTGCCCAGGTCGGCGCGCAGCGCCGCGAGCAGGGCCTTCTCGTGCGCGTCCACCGCCCGCGCCAGCGCGCGGAGCTGCTCCTCCCGGTATTCCAGGGCGCGGGTCGCGCCCGTCTCAAAGAAGGCGCGCGCGGCGGACACCTGTCCCGCGAAGGGGTTCTCCTGCGTGTCTCCGGGGAATGC
>JAPXRP010000179.1:0-8742 GCA_033813475.1 Candidatus Hydrogenedentota bacterium | reverse complement strand
GGCGGGCCGCTACGGGCGGCGTCCTACTGGATGCTGCTTCCCAGGCCACAGGGCCCAGTGCGTCTGGAGCGCGGGGGCGCTCCGGGCATCGTTCGTTCCTGATTACCGCTGCGGGGCAGTTCCGGATTCACACCGGATTCCCTCTTAGCGCGCGCCCTCGCGGACACGCGAACCGACGCGGGCAGGATACCGGAGGGGCGTTCCGCAAGTCAAGAAGAGGGCGCAGCAAGCGGCCCCTACCTGCCCATGCCCTGGGCGCTCGCGGGAACGAGATGGCTTCGCTTCGCTCGCCATGACGGGTTGAAGCGCGTCGTGGCGAGCGAAGGGGCGCGTCATGGGCATCGAATAAACGCGTCATGGCGAGCGAAGCGAAGCCATCTCGTTCCCGCATTGACTCCGGTCCGAAGACGGGGCAGCCCATGACGCAAGGTCACGCGGGCGCGGCGCCCTTCCCCAGGACTTCCTTGAACGCCTCGACGGCCTTTTCGGTGGCGGCGTCGTCCACGTCGCGGTGGAAGACGGCGCGGACGCGCCGCGCGCCGTGGGGCAGCACGCGGACCTCCCGTTCGCGGAGTTCGCGGACGACGCGGGCGGCGTCGCTCACCTCGATGTAGAGGATGTTGGTGGGCGAGGGCAGCGTGAAGCGGACGCCCTCCCCCTCGAGGGCGGTGCGGAGGCGGCGGGCGCGGCGGTGGTCGTCGGCGAGGCCGTCCACGTGGTGTTCGAGGGCGTAGAGCCCCGCAGCGGCAAGGATGCCGGCCTGGCGCATCCCCCCGCCGAGCATCTTGCGGAAGCGCAGGGCGCGGTGGATCGTCTCGCGGTCGCCGAGAAGCAGTGACCCGGCGGGCGCGCCGAGGCCCTTGGACAGGCAGAAGCACACGGTGTCGCAGGGCTGGACCAGGAAGCGGGCCTCCATGTTGGCGGCCGCCGCCGCGTTGAACAGGCGCGCGCCGTCGCAGTGGAGCCGCAGGCCGCGCTCGCGGCAGAGGCGGCCGATGCCCTCGATCTCGCCGTGCTGGTAGTACGCGCCGCCGCCCCGGTTGGTGGTGTTCTCGATGGACACGAGGGTCGTGTGGGCGTAGTGCGGGTCGTCGGTCTGCACCACCAGGGCCGCCACCTGGTCCGCTGTCATCTTGCCGAAGGGGTCGGTGACGATGCGGGTCATGAGGCCGCCGACCAGGGCGAGGTTGCCGCTCTCGTAGTGGTACGGGTGGGCGCCCTCGCTGAGGATGACGGCGTCGCCGGGCCGGGTCTGGGAGAGGAAGGCGGTGAGGTTCGCCATGGTGCCCGTGGGCAGGAAGAGGGCCGCCTCCTTCTCCAGAAGTTCGGCGGCATGGTCCTGAAGCCGGTTGACGGTGGGGTCCTCGCCGTAGACGTCGTCGCCGACTTCGGCGCCGGCCATCGCCTTCCGCATCCCCTCGGACGGGAGGGTGACGGTGTCGCTGCGCAGGTCAATCATCGGAAGCCTCCTCTTCCCCCGCCGGGCGCGGCGGTGCGGCGCGCCGCCGGCGGCGGTCCTTCTGCTTGCGCAGACGCGCGGCCTTCTTGGCCTCGGGGCTGTCCGCGCCGAGGGTCTGGTTCTCCAGCAGCTCGCACAGGCGCCGCCGCGCGTAGAACCGGTTCAGCGCCTGGGACCGCGCCTCCTGCATCCGCACCTCCAGCCCCGTGGGCAGGTGGCGGAGCTGCACGCACGACGCGGTGCGGTTAATCTTCTGTCCGCCGGGGCCGCCCCCGCGGATGAAACTCTCGCGCAGGTCCTCCTCGCGCAGACCGCAGCGGGCCATGCGCTCGCGGAGCTCGGCCTCCTTCTCCGGTCGCACGCCGAACGAGGGCATCGCGCGGGCCTCCGGTCAGCGGAAGTCGCCGGTCAGGCGGAAGGCCGCCCAGTCCGGCGATTCCGGGTGCGCCGCGCGCAGAGCCGCCGCCGCGTCGCGCGCCGCCGTGGCGCGGTCGGCACCCGTCTGCGCGGCGAGGAAGGCGGTGAGATACTCCCGCGCCACCGCCGGGGCGACGGGCCAGAGCGGAAGGATGACCGAGGACGCGCCCGCGTGGCGGAAGGCCTCGGCAAGGACCGAAAACACGTCGGCGCGCGGCGCGCTGCCCGCGGGCTCGGGGGTCCAGGCCAGCATCACGGCGGCGGCGGGCAGGTTGAGCCCGAGAACGCGCGCGGACGGGGTTTCCCCCTGCACGCCGTCCCCGCCCAGAAGGACCGGACAGAGCATCGGATCGGGGGGCGTCAGATTCAGGCTGGCGGACAGAAACAGCAGGTCCTCCGGCGCGGCGCCCTCCAGCAGCCGGGTCAGGGTCGCCTCGGCGCCGAAAACATGGTCGCCCGCGGGCAGGCCGGCCGCGTCACCGGCGGCGTCGGCGGGCAGGAAGGCCCGCAGGCGCACCGCCTTGACCGGGGGCTTCTCCACCGCCTTCAGCAGCAGCCCCGCACTCTCGGCGAAACTCAGCACATGCGACTGGCCAATCGGCGTCCCGGCGGCCGTCATCAACGGCCAGGGGAGCGGGGACAGCACCTCGTCCGGACACAGGACCACCCGCTGCGCCTGCGCGAGACGCTCCGCGCAGGGGTCCAGCAGCGCGGCTGAAAGCCCCGCCAGGGCGGCGGGATCGGCGGAAGCGGCCAGCGCCGCGCGGGCCGCGTGGAGTCCCGCCAGGGCGGCCGCCTCGGTCAGGTCCAGCGCGCGCGCCTCGACGAAATCGGCGCCCGCCAGGACAACCACCGCGCCGTAGGCGTCCACGGCATGGTTCAGAAGAAGGGTCCCCCCGGGCAGAACCGCGCGCAGGGCGGCCAGCCCGCCGGGCTGAACGGCGGCGTAGTTGAGGTTCTCCGGGGACACAAACTCAACGGCCCGGTCCAGCCAGGCCAGCCGCTCCACATCGCGGCCAAGACGTCCCCGCAGGCGCTCGGTCTCCGCGGCGTCGCCGGCCGCCTCGGCGGCCTGAAGCCGGGCCTCTATCCACGGAATCCGGAGGCGGACGGCCTCCCGTTCGCTGGCGGCGTCGGTGCGGGCGGAGTCGTCGGCAATGCGCGCGCCGAGCAGAGTGGCGATCCGCGCGGTCTTGAAAGATTCGGCCGCCGCGAAGGCGTCCTCATGCCGCCCCAGCGCGGCCAGGGCCCGGACGCGCGCGACGGCGGCGCAGCGGAGCATGCGCTGGCCGGTTCCCCGGTTGAACGCGTCGGCGTCCATGAACTGCCTTCCGGCGGCGGCCTTGGCGTCGGCCTTGTCCACGGCGGCCAGGGCGTCGGCGGGGTGCCCCTGGCGGTTCAGCGCGGCGGCCAGCTTGAGCCACACATCCACCGCGCGCTGGAAGTCGCTGAGATAGGTGGACCCCTCGTAGTAGGGCAGGGCCATCTCCGCCAGAATGCGCGCCCCCGCATTGTCCCCCTCGGCGAGGCGGCAGGCCAGCTCCCCGGCGACGGCCTCGGCGGTGAAGAAGTCGTTCACGGGGCCCTTCCAGGGGACCTCCTTGTCGTTCATTTCGCGCAGGGCGGTGATCTCCGGATCGTCCAGGGGCCGGACGGCGGCGAGCGTCTCCAGCAGGCGGCCCTGGCAGTAGCGGATGTAGTCGGTGTGGGAAATCTCGCGCGCCACGGCGAGGGCGTCGCGCCAGGCGGCGGCGGCGCGCTCCATGTGCGCGGCGTTGGCGCCCGGGTCGCGGTCGTAAAGCATGCGCCACGAAATCGCCAGATTCTGGTGGTTGCGCATGACGCTCTCGCGGTTTTCGCCGCGCTGGGCGTGGCCCAGCGCCGCCAGGAAATAGTCCACCGCGACGTCCGGCTCCTCAATGTAGTTGTACTGGGTGCCGACCTCCTGGTTGATCCACATGAGCCGCAGGGCCCCGTCCTTGTCCCCGTCGGCGACCTCGGGGGCCACCGCGAGGGCGGTGGCGTACTCGGCGATCTGGCGGCGGACCCGGCGGTTCTTGCGGTGCCGCTCGGCGAAGTCCACATGCTGCCCGACGTTTTCCCAGGAGGGGGCGCGGTCGGACAGGGTGGCCGTGTACCCGACATACTCCTGAAGGGCCGCCTTTTCCGCCTCAGGTGCGTACTTGACGGCGCTTTCCATGCTCCTTAGCGCCTCCTCGTACCGGCCCAGCAGGCGCTGGGTGTCGGACAGCCACCACCAGTGGTAGTAGTTTTCCGGCGCCTTCTCCGCCACCTCCTCCAGGAGGCGCAGGGCCTTCTCGTAGCCCCCGGTCTCCTTGAGGGCAAAGCCCAGACGGCCGGCCACCTCCACATCGGCGGGGTCCAGGGCCTGGGCGGCCGACAGATGTTCCACAGCCTGAAGATAGTCCTCCTTGTCGTAGGCCTCCATGCCCAGTTTGCGGGGTTCGGCGGCGATCAGCGCCTCGGGACGCCCCTCGGAAATGGCCGCAGCCGGCGAGGGGGCCGCATCCTGCGCGGCCGGACTGCCCGGCGCCACGGCGGGGGCGCCGGGCACCGCCGCCGAAGAGAGCAGGGGCAGCAGGACGCAGCCGGTCCAGAGATGGAGGGCGCGCCGGGAAAATGAAAGCGGGGGGCTTGGCATTCGGGAAGTTCCTTTGCGGTGTGAACACACGCGGGCAGTATGCACGCTGCGGCCCGCAAACGGCAACAATCTGCCGAAAAAACTGCCGCGCGGAAGCCGGGAAACCAGGGTCCGAAAGCCGTTCCGGCACATCCGGTCCTTGAGTTTCCCCCCCCTGTCTGTTATACTCCGGAAGGGTTGTGAAGCCGCGTTTTGACGCGTTTTCGCCGCCCCAGCGGGCCCCGGGCACCCCCCCTGCCGGGGCTTTGTGGTTGTTTGACGGGGGGCGGGCCGCCCGCACACGGGGAATAATGCCGCAGTACCCCGTGGTTCCCGGACCGGGCAGAGCAATGCCCCCGCCCCTATCCCCAATAAAGCGGTACTGGGAGCCTGAAGGCGATGAATCCTTCCCGCCAGGACGGACTGAAGAAGACAACGCGCCGCGTCATCACGAAGCGGGGCGTCCTGTGGCTGGGGCAGACCTGCAACCAGCGCTGCTACTTCTGTTACTTCATTGACCGCATCGAGAACCACGACCACCCCGAACACGCCTTCATGACCCTGGAGAAGGCGAAGAAAATCTGCCACACCCTGCGGTATGTCTACGGAAACACCGCCATAGACATCCAGGGCGGCGAGCCGACGGTCTACCGGGAAATTCTCGAACTGGTGCGCTACTGCCGCGAGATCGGCCTGATCCCCACGCTCATCACGAACGGGCTCGTGCTCTCCGCGCCGGGGCAGATCGAGAAGTACCGGGACGCCGGTCTGCGCGATTTCCTGGTGAGCCTCCACGGCATCGGCGACATCCATGACGAGGTGGTGCGCGTGAAGGGCGCCCACAAAAAGATCATCTCCGCCATCGAGCGGATGCAGGCGCTGAACTTCCCCTTCCGCATCAACTGCACCATGTCCAAGCCCGTGGTGCCGATCCTGCCGGAGGTGGCGCGGCACGCCATCCAATACGGCGCCTACGCCGTGAACTTCATCGCCTTCAACCCCTTCGGCGACCAGGAGGGCCGGCGGCGCTCGGACACCGTGGCGCGCTATTCGGAGGTGGCGGAGAAGCTGACCGAGGCCATGGACCTGCTGGACGCGGCGGGCATCGAGACGAACGTCCGCTACCTGCCCCTGTGCATGGCCGAGGAGCGGCACCGCAAGAACTTCTACAACTTCCAGCAGCTCACCTATGACACCCACGAGTGGGACTTCCAGAGCTGGGCGTGGACCATGCGCCAGACCCAGATGCGCAGGGACGGCGACGTCATGCAGCCCTTCTTCATGGGCAAGCCCTACGGAAGGGAGCTGCAAAACGGCGACGCCCTCTACATCCGCGACCATTACGAGCGCAGTCCCGTGATCCAGGGCATCAAGTTCGCCGGGCAGCGGACGCTGGCAAAAATGGTCCAGACCCTGCGCGGCCTCGACACCGTGTACCGGGAGGAGGCGCGCATCCGCGCGGAGCGCGACTGCCATTACCAGTACCACCCGGCCTGCGAGGGCTGCGCCGCCCGCGACATCTGCGACGGCTTCCACGGCGACTACGCGGAGCTGTTCGGCACGGAGGAGGCCCGGCCCATCTCCGGCGCCCCCCGCCTCCAGGACCCCCGCCACTACATCAAGAACCAGGAAAAGACCGTCGAACCCGAAGACGAGTCCTGGGCGCTGTGACCCGGCGCCGGGCAGGAGGAGGGCAGGTCCCGCGGCATGATGCGTGAACCCGAAGACAAGGTGACGGCGGCTTCCGCGCCGGCGGGTCCCCTGCGGCCCGTCCGCGGGCTGGTCCTCACGCGCAACCGCCGCGGGGTTCCCTTCGCCCTCACGGACCTCCGCAAGTGGATCCGCCTGAACGCGGATGTGTTCAAGACGCGGAAGATGGACCTGCTGGCCGGGGCGGACACCCTGCCCCTGCTGGCCGACCTGGCGGAGTTCACGCGCCGAGAGAATGCCGTCCTCTCCCTCCGGGTGCAGGATGCGGCACTGCCCGGCCTCTTCGAGACCGCCGCGCAGGCCGGGGTTCTCGACCTCTTCTTCTGTCCGCCCTCCCCGGACCCGGCGGTTCTTGCCGCGTTTCTGGACGGCGCGGAGCAGGCCGGGCTGCCGGTGCGGATGCAGGTGTCGCCGGTTCCCGGGGCGCTGCCGGACCCGGACGCGCTGGCGGAGGCGCTGAAGCGCGCCGCTTCGGTGAATGTCGCGCTGTCGGACCCGTTTATCCCCGCCCCGGCGCGCCCCTTGGCAGACGCGGCGGCGGAATGGATGAACCGCCTGGTGCGCGCCCTGAACCTCCGGGACGTCGAGGCAAACCTCATCGGCCTGCCTTTCTGCCAGGTCTCCGAGGAGAACCGGCCGCACCTGCTCAACCGCCAGCAGTTCTTCCTGGACCACCAGCAGTACAACAGGGCCGCCTACGAACTGGCGGAGAAAGTGTTCGGCTGCGGCCCGCACCGCCTGTCGAAGGTGCTGGAGAACCTGCTGGCGCGGGGGGCCTCGCTCCACCACGCCATTGACCGCGCGCTCCTGCCGTGGATCCTCGACCATCCCCGGGCGCATGTGCGCACCTGGATGCTGCACAAGGTGACGCGGCATTTCCGCTTCCTCCAGAGGACCGTCCCCCTGCCGGAGACGGTGTCGGCCTGCGAAGCGGAAGTGGAAAAACTCCGCGAGGAGCAGCGCAAGACCCTCGGCCCGGTCTGCGCGCAGTGCCGTTTCCAGCGCGTCTGCGACCACGAGACCCCGGCCTTCCGCGACCTGCTCCCGGGCCTCCCTATCCGCGCCGAAGAAGGCAAACCGCTGCTGGCCGCCCCGTGCGGGGGGCGGGAGCGCCCGCGCCATTACGACGCGGTGGACGAGGCGCGGCGGCGGATGCCGGCGCATCTGGAGGCGCTGGCGGAGAAGGCCCGCATGATCGTCATGCGCGACACGCCGACCCGGGAGATACCGCTGTCCGCCTACGAGATTGAGAATCATTATTCGCCCCTCGACGACGCGTCGCGGCGGTGGTACTCCTTCTCGCGTGGCGAGCTGCTCAGCACCGTGCTGGGCCGGCTGGAGCCGCCCTTCACCCTCACCATGACCTTCGGCGGCGGCATCGCGGAGCAGATCGGCTTCAGTTTCGGGCGCAACGCCAAGGTCGTCTGCCCCATGATTGACTACTCCCACCGGCTCACGTTCCACGTGGACGCCGAGGGGCACTATGTGCTCCTGCGCGACGGCGTGCATGTGCGGCCGACGGAGTTCGAGGGCGCCCCCCGGACCCCCGTGGTCCTCTCGGGCGTGCTGGAGCCCCGCATCTCCATCCACAACATTGACGGATTCCTGCTCACCCAGTCGCTCATGCTCTGGGAGGGCGACGGCCGCCCGCCGGAAAAGCGCCCCGGCGTCAAGTACTCCATCGTCATCGTCAGCACCCGCTACGCGCGCCGCCTCCAGGCCGTGCTCCTCGGGCTCGCCAACCAGCGGGATGTGGACTTCTCCCTGCTGGAGGTCGTCGTCGCCCACGTCCCCGGCATTGACGGCACCGACGACCTCATCGAGAGCGTGCGCCAGGCCTGCCCCCACCTGCGCATCGTCAACTCCTGCTTCTCCGAGGACCATGTGCGGTCCAAGGGCTTCATGATCAACGAGTCCCTGCATGTCGCCTCCGGCGAGTGGATCGTCCTCATGGACTCCGACATCGTTGTGCCGCCGGATATCTTCCGCCGCATCGAGGAGGTCGAGAAGGGCGCGCACTTCATCGCCCCCGACGGGCGCCGCATGGTCTCCCCCGAGATGACCGCCCGCATCCTGCTGGGCCAGGTGCGCCCCTGGGAGGACTACCCCGCCGCCGTCGCCGCCACGCCCGACTACCGCTACCGAGAGGGCGCCGGCGTGCCCTGCGGCTTCTTCCAGTGCGTCCGCAGGGAGGTCCTCGAAACCCTCCCCTACGAGGAGCTCGACCACTTCGAGGCCTCCGACTGGATCTTCGGCCGCGACGTCATCAACCGCTTCGGCAAAGAGACCCGCCTCGAGGGCCTCGACGTCCTCCACCTCGACCACGGCGGCCGCCAGTGGTACGGCACCCACAAACACCGGTGAACCGGCGCGCTCAAGGGCGCAGCAAGCGGCGCCCCTTATACGATACTGTACGAGCCTTCGAGGGAAGCGCTTTCTTGAAGGCTGGGCTGGCGGAGGTGTTGGCGCCCCGGAGCCGGGTGAGGGTCATCCGAGCTCGTTGAGTAGGTGCCCC
>JAPXRP010000178.1:0-8871 GCA_033813475.1 Candidatus Hydrogenedentota bacterium | reverse complement strand
CTCTGGGGGTTTGGGGGCAAAGCCCCCAAGAACACGGCCCAAAGACGCCGTCCCAACACGACAAAAACGCGCCGGAAAAACAGTGCAAAAAACTTGACCGCGAACCACAGTATCTACGGTCGCGTGACGGAGGTCGATCCGATGACGTCGGCCACCTCCAGTAGGGGCGCTGCTTGCCGCGCCCTGGGATTTCACCACGGCTGTCGCCTTTCATCTGCCCGGTGTCCCGGAATTGACCCCGGGGGGCGTTTCCCGTATGCTCTTTGCGGCCGGGGCGTGTCCCGGAAAACCTCCTATGGAAAGGCTGAGCAGGCATGGCGGATGGCATTCGTGTGACGTTGTGGAACGAGGGGCGGCATGAGAAGACCATGCCGCGGGTCGCGGAACTGTATCCTGACGGGATGCACCGGGCGATTGGGCGCTCTCTGGAGGGAAAGCCGGGCATCGCCTCGGTGCGCTGCGTGGCGCTGGACGATCCGGGGCAGGGGCTCACGGACGAGATTCTGGCGGACACGGACGTGATGACGTGGTGGGGCCACTGCGCCCATGACGAGGTCTTGGAGGAGAACGCCGCGAAGGTACAGCAGCGGGTGCTGGAGGGCATGGGACTCATCGTGCTGCACTCGGGGCATTTTTCAAAACCCTTCATGCGGCTCATGGGCACCGGGTGCTTCCTGAAGTGGCGGGAGCACGGCGAGCACGGCGAGAAGGAGCGGCTGTGGGTGGTGGACCCCGCGCACCCCATCGTCGAGGGGCTTCCCGATTACATCGAACTGCCCAACACGGAAATGTACGGCGAGCCCTTCGGCGTCCCGAAACCGGACGACCTGGTCTTCATCAGCTGGTTCCAGGGCGGCGAGGTGTTCCGCAGCGGCTGCTGCTGGCACCGGGAACGCGGCAAGGTCTTCTACTTCCGGCCGGGCCATGAGACCTTCCCCATCTACCACGACGCGCGCGTGCTGCGGGTGCTCTACAACGCCGTGCGCTGGGCCGCCCCGGTCCGCATGGAAACCCCGCCCGTACAGGGGAACACCCAGCCGCTGGAACCGATGCCCTGAAGAGAAGGAGACCCGTATCATGACCAGAAACCGAATCATGGCGATTCTGCTGGCCGTGGCAGCCGCAGGGCCGGCCGCTCTTGCAGACAATCCGAATCTGGCCACGAAGGCGAGGGTTTTCGAGGAGGACATGGAGGCCCGCTTCCTGCTGGACGGGCAGGCCATGTGCAAATTGAGGAGACCCGCCGGGGAGGGCGAACTTCCGGACTATCAGATGCCGGACAACGCCTACATGACCGGGATCTACACGGCGACGCTTTCGATGAAGTACGCGGTGACGAAAGACCCTGCGGACCGCGAGGCCGCCCTCCGGTCTTTGGAGGCCCTGCACCGGCTCTGCAGCGTCAGCGGCAAGAAGGGCGTTCTGGCGCGGGCGGCCTGGCCCAAGGACCGCCCCACGAAGGATGACGGGGTGTGGCGCGACTCTCCGGACGGGGTGCACCGCTGGCGGGGGGACGTGAGCACCGACCAGGTGGACGGGGCGATGTTCGGCTTCTTCTTCGCCCATGAGCTTGTCGCCGACGCCGCGCAGAAGGCGCGCATCGCGGGCGACGTGACGGCGATGGTGGACCTGATTGTCGAGAACGGCCTGCGCATCACGGACGTGGACGGAAAGCCGACAGCATGGAGCAAGTATTACCCCGAGCAGGTGCGCAAGCGCGAGAAGATGAACGCGCTGCTGTGGCTCCAGGCCTGCAAGATCGCCGCCCATGTCACAGGGGATGAAAAATACCGCGCCCTGTACCGGAAGTATGCGGTGGACGAGGAGTACGCCAAGATAGCGGTGGAGTCCCGCGTCTGCGTGAACCCCCTGGTGCGCGAGGCCGTGAACCACAGCGATGACGTCCTGCTGTTTCTCGCCTACACGCCCCTGCTTCTTTTGGAAAACGACACCGATCTCAAGTGGCTTTACCTCAAAAGCCTTTCACGGAGCTGGGAGGGCAACGGCAAGCACCCGGGCGTCAAGCCGGAGGGCAATCCCCTGTTCGCGTTCACCATGGCGGAGCACGCCTCCGACGGGTCCGGGGTGGAGCATGCCTTGGAGACCCTTCGCATGTTTCCCCTGACCATGAAGCTCCTTCCGGACACCCTCGCGAAATACGCGCAGAAGCATGGGTTTGAGGTGCCCGCCGGACCGGCAAGCCCCGAGCCGGAAAAGGGGAAGGTGGTTCCGATAGACCGGCGTGACCGGGCGTGGTCGGCGTGGGTTCAGGACCCGTATTTCGGGACCAACTGGGATCCCAGGCACGGGGACATGGAGTTCAACGGCCACGATTACCTGCTTGCCTACTGGCTCGGCAGGTACTATGGAATTGTCACGGGGGAACTCTGATGGCCGGAACGCCGCCGCGGAAGGGAATGACTTTCCGGGAGAAAAACCTGCGGGTTTTTCAGGGACTTCCGGTGGAGGGGGTCCTTTTCCAGCCGCGGTTTGAGCCCTGGTTTGAGTACCGCCAGCGGCTGGGTGACCTGCCGGAATCGCTTCAGCACGGCACGGTCTTCGACGCCTACGACGCCTTGGATGTGTCCATGCGGTACATCCACTACGCCACGGGATGCCCGAGCCCCGTGGAGGGGATCCATGACCCGCCGCTGCGGGTAACGGAGCGGACCGATGGCAACGGCACGCGGGTGACGGTCCACGAGACCCCTCACGGCGACCTGGTCACCCGCTACGGGTTCGCCTCCGACGGCAGTTGCCGGGTGGTGGAGTTCCCGGTGCGCACGGCGGAGGACCTGCGCCGGCTGGAGTGGGTCTTCCGGCACACGCGGTACGTCTACAATCCGGAGGGGTTTGCCCACGGGGCCGCGCGGATGGGGGACCGCGGGGAGCCGCAGTTCTATGTGTGCCGCAGCCCCTACCAGTGCCTGAGCCTGGAATGGATGGCCTACGAAGACTTTATTACGGCGCTCTTGTGTGAGCCGGAGCAGGTCGGGCCGGTGCTGGCCGCGATGGACGCGGCGCACGACCCGCTCTATGAGGGGCTGGCGGCGGACCCCGCCCCGCGCATCATCAATTTCGGCGAGAACATTGACGGGCGGCTCATGTCCCCGCCGCTTTTCGAGCGGCACCACCTGCCGTTCTACGAAAAGCGGGACGCCCGGCTGAAGGCGGCGGGCAAGTTCACGCACGCCCATTTCGACGGCAGCTTCCACTCCCTGCTGCCGTTCTTCTCGCGCCTGCCCTTTGACGGGATCGAGGCGCTGACCCCCGTGCCCCAGGGCGATGCCACGCTGGACGAGATTCGGGAACACCTGGGCGACAAGGTGCTGCTCGACGGCATCCCCGCCGTGTTCTTCCTGCCGGAGTTCCCCATCGAGCGGCTCCAGGAGTGCGTGGAGCGGCTGGTGGCGCTGTTCGCGCCCCGGCTGGTGCTGGGCATTTCCGACGAGCTGCCCATGGGCGCGGGGCCGGAGGCCGTGGACCGCCTGCTCTGGGTGCGCGACTATTGCCGCAGTCATGCGCCGCGCCCCGCGCCGGGGCGCGCATGATGACGGCAAGACAAAAAGAGGGGAACCTCCCCGACCGGGTCCCACCGGGGGAGCGCGCGCTCGCCGTGCTGTGCTATCTGGGATTTGCCCCCTTTCTCGCGGGAGCAGTCCGCCGACGGGGCGGCGCATATCTTCGGACCCATCTGGCCCAAGCCCTGATGCTGGCGGCGGCGCTGGCGGGCATGGTGCTCCTCTTCGCGGCGGTCGTTCTGGGGCTCTCCTGGATGATGGCCGCGTACCCGGAACTTTACAACCGGCATTCCTGGGAGGGGACGACCCTCAGCGTGTTCCGGAAACTGCTGATTGTCTGGGGCGTGCTGTGGGCCTATGGCGTTCTGTCGGCTCTGCGCGGCGGTGCGTCGGCCATTCCGTGGACCGAGCGTCTTTCCTCCCTGCGCGCCGTGTCCGCCGTCGGGCTGGCCGGGGCTTGGGGCCTGTGGACGCTGCTCCTGTGCATGGCCGCCTGCGCGGCGGCAGTGGAGATGCTGGCCCCCCGGTCGGTGCAGAACGCCCCCGCCACCGTGCTCTATGAGAATCTGGAGGGGCGCATCCCCCGTGCCCTGGTGGCGCCGGGATACCTCCCCACGCTCGCCGCCGCCTGCATGAAATGGGGCCCCGGCGGCGTGGCGTTCCAGCCGCTCACCCTGGACTCCCTGAAACAGGGCGCGGCAAAAAGTGAGTTCCTCTTTGTCGGGTCCCACGGCACCGAGGACGGGCTTCTCCTGTCCACCGGCCCCGTAACCCCGGAGGCGTTGCGGGACTTGGACCGCTCTGGCCGCCTGCGCTTCGTCTATCTCGCCGGCTGCGACAGCGGTCTCCTCCGCGAAGCGTGGGAAAACGCCCTCGCCCCCGCCCGCGTCGTCACCCAGGACCACCTCGCCTCCACGCTCCAGCACGTCTGGTGGCTCTGGCGCGAAGGCCCAAGAGTGATCCGGGACCTTCCCCCTGCAGAAACTCCGTAAAGGGGTAGGAGACCCGCGTCCCGAAAACCGCTGCGGCCCACACCCCCTAGGACCGCCAGGCTCCAGCCTGGCCCTCTTGGGGACGTGGTTGGCCGCCTTCCCGCGCGTGCCTTTCTGTCTGGTGCCAATTCTTTGCGTTCTCTGCGTCTCTGCGTTAGAAATGCTTCAACGCCAAGGCGCAAAGTCGCCAAGACGCAACAACCCCGGAAAGGGAGGGGTAAGACCGGCGCGTTGCTACTCTTGGCCGCCGGGAAAGGGGTAGGGGACCGGCGGCTCCGCACCGTGGGTGTAGACGGCCATGAGCTTGGCCAACATCTCCGGGGTCAGCGTGCGGGCCCCGCCCAGACTTCGCGCGGCGGCAATGGACAGGGCGGTGTGCTCGACTTTTTCCATCTTGAAGTAGGCTTCGAACACGGTCTTTCCCACCGTGACCGCGCCGTGGCGGTCCAGCAGGAAAGCGTCATAGGTGCCGACCCACGGGCGGACGACGTCGGCGCCCTCTCGGGATCCCGGGGTGGCGTATCCGGCGGTCGGGATGGCGCACAGGGTCATGACGACCTCGGGGACCACGGGCACCGTCATGTCCACACCGGCCAGCGTGAGGGCGGTGGCGTAGGGCGGGTGGGCGTGGACGACCGCCCCGATGTCCGGGCGCTCCTCATAGCAGGCAAGGTGCGTGAAGAATTCCGAGGTGACGCGGCCCTCCCCGGAGACCTTCTCGCCGCGGCTGTTGGCGATGACGAGGATGTCGGGGGTCATGAACCCCTTCGACACGCCGCTGGGCGTGCAGAGAAAGCGGTCCGCCCCGAGGCGGATGCTGATGTTGCCGTCCGTGGCGGCGACCAGATTCTTCGCGTAGAGACGGCGGCCCGCCTCGCAGACGGCCTCGCGGGCCTCGCGTTCATTCATGGGGCGTCTCTTCCTTTGGGGAGTCCTGCCCGGCCCGCAGGTCCCGCCCCGCGGCCAGGTACCAGACGGTGAAGCACATGAGGAAGGACAGGCCGAAATGCAGGCCCACGGCCCTGCCATGGGCGGGGGACGGACCTTGCGTTGCCAGGGCCGCCCAGGACCGCCACGCGCGGACCTGAATCGTCTGCTGGCTGAGGATTTTTCCCTCCTGATCCTTCATGACCGCCGTCTGCGTGAGCAGGGGGATCCAGCAGGTGACCACGAGGACAACGGCGAGGTTCACCCAGAACCGCCATTGGAGCGTGCGGCGCAGGCGCGAGGACCCGCGCGGGGCGGCGTCTGGCATCGTTTCCGACATGCGGGGACTGCTCCTCAGGCCGGGGTGCACCAGTGCCGGTAGCGGGTGTTGCGGCCCTGGACGATGGCGAAATAGGCCTCCTGCAGCCGCCGCGTGACGGGGCCGGGCTCGCCGGACCCCACGATGCGCCGGTCCACCGACCGGACCGGGGCCACCTGCGCGCCCGTGCCGCAGAAGAACAGCTCGTCGCAGACGTACAGTTCCGTCCGGGCGATGTCGCGCTCCACCACGGGGATGCCCATGTCGCGCGCGATCTCCATCACCGTGTTCCGCGTGATGCCGACCAGAATGTCGCAGTTCGGCGGCGTGGTGATGAGCGCGCCGTTCAGGACCATGAACATGTTCATGGCGCTGCCCTCGGCCACCGTGCCGTTCTCGCGCAGGAAGATGGCCTCGTGGAATCCGGCCTGCTTGGCCTCCGTGGACGCCAGCGAGGAGTTGATGTAGCTGCCCGTGGACTTCACGCGGCTGGGGATGGCGTTGTCGGACAGCCGCCGCCACGAGGACACGGCGACATCGAGGCCCGCCTGCGTGTCGCAGTAGTCGCCCAGTTTGATGACATAGCAGCAGAAACGGCTTTCGACCCCGCGTACCGTCGGCCCGAGGGAAAGCTCGCTCTTGTAGACCAGCGGGCGGATGTAGACGTCCTCCTTCAGGCCGCTGCGGCGCACCAGTTCCAGGCAGATCTCCGCGATCTGCTCCGGCGTCTCGGGGATTTCCATGCAGAGCACGCGGCAGTTGCGGACCATGCGGTCCACATGCTCCGCCAGGCGGAAGACCAGAATCCGGTCCTCTTCCTTGTTGTAGTAGCCGCGGATGCCCTCGAACAGGCCTGTTCCATAGTTGAACGCATGGGTCATGATGCTGATTTTCGCCTCTTCCACGGGCACATAGGCCCCCTCGAAGTAGGCGACGGGTGCGGGGTTCATTTTCGCCATGGCAACGTCTCCAATAGGTACAGCACCACCGGAAACCGGTGGGTTTTCCTGCGGGCCGGAGCCGCGCGGCGTCCCCGCCGCGGGTGCTGGCGGTCGCACCGCAGGGGGCGGTGTTGAATGCCGGTCCGCAGGAAAAGTATCCTCCTTTTCAGGGGCAATTTCAACCTGCGGCGAAATCGGCGGACAGGGCGGAACATGGACCGGGAGCCGGAACAGACAGAACGACTGGCAAAGGCGATGGCCGCGCGGGGCCTGTGCTCCCGGCGCGAGGCCGACGGCTACATCGCCAACGGCTGGGTCTATGTGGACGGCGCGCGCGCCGAGGTGCCCTACCTGCGCGTCGGGCCGGATCAGGTGATCACGCTGGACCCGGCCGCCTCCGGGGCGCAGACCGGCAAGGTGACCGTCCTGCTGAACAAGCCCGTCGGCTATGTGTCCGGCCAGCCGGAAAAGGGCTACCGTCCGGCGGTGGAGCTGGTCACCCCGGAGAACCGTTTTTCCGGGGATGCCGCCCCCGCGCGCTTTGAGTGGGCGCATCTCAAGGGGCTGGCCCCGGCCGGACGGCTGGACATTGACTCCCACGGCCTGCTGGTGCTCACGCAGGACGGCCGGGTCGCGCGGCGGCTGGTCGGCGGCACGGGGGAGGTGGACAAGGAGTATCTGGTCCGCGTGGAAGGGGAGATTACGGAGACGAAACTCGGCCTGCTGCGTTTCGGGCTGGAACTGGACGGACGGCAGCTCCGTCCGGCGGAGGTCGAACTTCAACACCCCGGCCTGCTCCATTTTGTCCTGCGCGAGGGGCGCAAGCGCCAGATCCGGCGGATGTGCGCCGCCGTCGGGCTGACGGTCACCGGACTCAAGCGGGTGCGCATCGGCGGGGTGCGCCTGGGAAACCTTCCCGAGAGGCAGTGGCGGTACCTTGCCCCGGACGAGCATTTCTAGCCCTTCCGCCCGCGCTCGCGGTATGCGCGGTATTACGGGATTTCCACTTTCCGCTTGCAAAACGCACCGACTTGTGCTAGCGTGAACGCACAAGGACGAGGCCGGCGTGAAGACACGGACGATGGGAGTCCGGGCGGCCGGCAGGCAGGTACGGAAATCATTTTGGAGGGTTTCGCAATGGGTATTCATTCACGAAGACGCGGTTTCACCCTGATCGAGCTGCTGGTGGTGATCGCCATCATCGGCATTCTGGCGGCCATCCTGCTGCCCGCGCTGGCGCGCGCCCGCGAGGCGGCGCGGCGGGCAAGCTGCCAGAACAACCTCAAGCAGTTCGGCCTGGTGCTGAAGATGTACGCGAACGAGGCCAAGGGCGCGTTCCCGCCGGTGCAGCACCAGACCTACTGCGACGGGGCCGGCACCTGCATGGGGCTGCTGATGACCCCGCTGTGCTCGGCGCTGTATCCGGAGTACATGACGGACCCGAAGCTGTATGTGTGCCCCTCGTCCGCCACCCACAAGATCGAGGACATGTATTACGATGAGAACGTGGGCGGGGAGAGCGTTCTGGGGTTCCGGGGCACGGACGGCGACACCACCTACAACGACTGGTGGCACGCCACCTGGTCCTACCTGTACTTCGGGTTCGTCTATGACAAGTGCGACGACGGCGCCCAGTTCAACGAGGACGCCTCCTCCTCCGGCATCCTGACCGTGCTGCAGACGATCAGCCCCGACATCGAGATTCCGGCGAACCCCATCGTTCCCAAGCAGTTTGTCTACCACTGGCTGAAGATCATGACCACCCCCGGGTTCAATTTCGGCAAGATGCCCTACAACCGGCGCGGGGCGCTGGAGGTTTTCGACAAGGACACGGAAAACGTGGTGCACACGTCCACGGGCGAACCGCTGGGCAACGGAGGCGGCACCACCATCTACCGCCTCCGCGAGGGCATCGAGCGGTTCCTGATCACGGACATCAACAACCCCGGCGCGGCAAACATGGCGCAGAGCACCGTGTGGGTCCTGGGCGACGTGATTTCCACGAACCCCGAGAACTTCAACCATGTCCCCGGCGGCAGCAATGTGCTGTACATGGACGGGCACTGCGAGTTTCTGCGGTACCCGAACGCCAAGGCGCCGGTCACCAAGGCCTTCGCCCTGGCGGCCTCCGGCCTCTCCTGAGACCCGACAAAACGCGGGCGCGCCCCTTA
>JAPXRP010000177.1:0-8951 GCA_033813475.1 Candidatus Hydrogenedentota bacterium | reverse complement strand
CTCTGGCGGTACCCCGAAAGTGCCTTC
Organism: Candidatus Hydrogenedentota bacterium; assembly: GCA_033813475.1. Classification (GTDB taxonomy): domain Bacteria; phylum Hydrogenedentota; class Hydrogenedentia; order Hydrogenedentales; family CAITNO01; genus JAAYBR01. The sequence continues at coordinate 8,924 of JAPXRP010000177.1, read as the reverse complement.
GACATACGCTCTCCTGCCATTTGGTTAGCCTCCCTGGCTGGTAAGATCGCAAATGGCATGACGATACCTCCTTCGGTAAGATCTTAGACGGCGCGATGCGCCTCGCTGGAGGCGCGCGGCGTCACGGTGTACCATGATGCCTGCACGGGTCCGGTGCATGTGCCAGACCTCGCCGGCATGACCCGCGCGGCGGCGCAGGCGGCGCTGGAGGCGCTCGGCCTCTATGTGGACGAGGTCACGGAGGTGTTCAGCGAGACGGTCCCGGCGGGCTACCTGACGGATCAGGATCCCCCGGCGGGCCTTCCCGTGGTGGCCGGATCCGGGGTGGACATCACCGTCAGCGCGGGTCCCGAGGGCGGCCAGCTGGTGCTTGTGCCGGACGCCAACCTTGCGGCGGCCATCCGGGCGATCCTCGGGCTGGATGCGGGCACGCCGCTGACCACGGCGCACTTGGCGGCCCTTTCCAGCATCTCCGCCCACGGCGCCGGCATCGCCGACCTGACCGGCCTGGAGTACGCGGTCAACGCGGTCTACCTGAACTTCTACAACAACAACGTGTCCAGCGCGGCGCCGCTGGCCGGGCTGACGAGCCTGCAGGGCCTCACCCTGAGCATGAACCCGGTGACAGACCTCACGCCGCTCGCGGGGCTGACCAATCTGACCACCCTGTATCTCTACCTGTGCGGCGCGGCGGACATCACCCCCCTTGCCGGGCTGGTCCACCTGCACGAACTGGACCTGACCACCAACGGGCTGACGGACCTTGGGGCGCTGTCCGGCATGACGGAGCTGACCCATCTCTATGTGAACGACAACGCGCTGACCAGCCTGGCCCCGCTGGCGGGGCTGCCGGCGCTGATCCATCTGGAGGCCCACCATAACCAGCTTGCCGACGTCTCCGGGATTTCCGGGCTCGCCGGCCTGGGCCACCTGAACCTGGCCAACAACCAGATTCAGGACGCGTCGCCGCTGGCGGGGCTGCTGAACCTGGACGAGCTCAACCTGCGGTACAACTTCCTGACCACGGTGGCGGCCTTTCCCGGCGGCGCGGTGTTCACCGCCGCCGAGAGCACGCCCCATCTCTATCTGGAGCAGAACCCCCTGCTTCCGGAGGTGTGCGACACGCAGATCCCCGCGCTGGAGGCGCGGGGCGTCACGGTGTACAAAGACCCCTGCACCGGGCCGGTGCTGGTGCCCGATGTCACGGGCACCGCGCAGTCGGCGGCGGACGCCGCGCTGACGGATGCCGGGCTCCTCACGGGCGATGTGGCCGGCGTGTCCAGCGACACGGTGCCCGCGGGCTTTGTGATCAGCCAGAATCCCGCGGCGAACACGCCGGTGACTCCGGGGTATGAGGTGGACCTCACGGTGAGCACAGGCCCGGAAGCCCCCGTGCTGGTGAATGTGCCGGACCCGAACCTGGCGGCGGCGATCCGCCAGCAGCTCGGGCTGGATCCTGCCACGGCGCTGACCACGGCCCACCTGGCGTCCCTGTTCTGGCTGCAGGCGTCGTACGAGAACATCGCCGACATGACCGGGCTTGAGTATGCCGTGAACCTGACCGATCTGAATCTCGGCGCCAACCCCATCTCCGACGTGACCCCGCTGGCGGGGCTGCCCAGCCTCCAGTCGCTTGACCTATACGAGTGCGCCCTGTCGGACATCGGCCCGCTCGCCGGGCTGGCCGGCATGCTGTACCTCAACCTCCGGGACAACGCCATCGCCGACATCAGCCCGCTTTCCGGCCTGACCCGCGTTATCGTGCTCTCCCTGAGCGACAACCAGGTGGCGGACATCGGCCCGCTGTCCGGCATGGCGGACATGATGACGCTCTACCTCGGAAACAACCACGTGCAGGACGTGTCGCCCCTTGCCAATCTCGCGGCCCTGGGCGAGCTCAGCCTCGGCGGCAACCATATCACCTCGGTGGCCGCCCTCGCGTCGGGCACGGCGTTTTCCACCGCCGCCTCCCCCACGCCGTACATGGAGCTCTACGCCAACCCGCTGCTTGCCGCGGCCTGCGACACGGAAATCCCCGCGCTGGAGGCGCGCGGGGTGACGGTGTACCGCGACGCGTGCGCGGGGGCCGTCTATGTGCCCGATGTGACGGGGGACTCCCAGGCGTCCGCGACCTATGACCTGACCGCCGCCGGACTCGGCGTGGGAACGGTGACCCAGGTCTTCAGCGACACCGTGCCCGCCGGATTTGTGGCGGGGCAGCATCCGGCGGCGGGCATTCCGGTGATCCCGGGGTATTCGGTGGACCTGACGGTGAGCCAGGGCCCGGAGGCGGGCCAGCTGGTCAATGTGCCGGATGTCGCCCTCGCCGAGGCCATCCGGAGCCGGCTTGGCCTGGCGAGCGGCACCCCGCTGACCACGGCCCATCTGGCGGCGCTCACCGACCTGTCCGCCGGATGGATCGGTGTGGCCGACCTTACGGGGCTGGAATACGCCGTGAACCTGGTCCAGTTGTCCCTGGGGGGTGGCGCCGTCACGGACATCACCCCCCTGGCCGGGCTCTCCGGCCTGTATTCCCTGGCGCTGGACTCCAATCCCATCACGGACATCACCCCCCTGGCCGGGCTCCCCCATTTGGACACGCTTTACCTGGGAACCTGCGACATCGCCGACGTGTCGCCCCTGGCGGGGCTGACAACCCTGACCTATCTGGACCTCAACTACAACGAGGTCGCCGACGTGTCGCCCCTGTCGGGGCTGGTCAACCTGTACCTGCTGGGGCTTTCCCACAACCGGCTGACGGACGTGTCGCCCCTGGCGGGGATGGCCAAGCTTCAAAGCCTGTCCGTTTCCGGGAACTTCTTGACCACGCTGGCGCCCCTGGCCGCGGGAACCGCCTTCACCGAGGGGTCCCCGGCGGAGCTCTATGCGTACGAGAACCCGCTGCTGCCCGAGGTCTGCGACACGCAGATTCCCCAGATCGAGGCCCGCGGGGTCACGGTGTACCGCAACGACTGCGAGGGCCCGGTCTACATGCCGGACGTGACGGGGGAAACGCGGGTGGCCGCGGCGGCCAAGATACAGGAAGCGACGATCAACCTGTCCGCTGTCGGGGAGGCGTTCAGCGCCACGGTTCCCGCCGGGTTCGTCATCAGCCAGTTCCCCGCGGCGGGCACGCCGGTGACCCCCTGGTACCCCGCGACCCTCACCGTCAGCGCCGGCCCGGAGGGCGGACAGCTGGTGAACGTGCCGGACGCGAACCTCGCCGCGATCATCCGCACGGAGCTGGGACTGGATCCCGGAACGCCGCTGACGACAGCCCATCTGGCGTCGCTCAACTCTCTCAGCGCGGCTTACAGTTCGGTGGCGGACCTGACGGGCCTCGAATACGCCGTGAACATGCAGTCTCTGTATGTGGACGGGAACGACCTCTCCACACTGGCCCCGCTGGCGGGCCTGCCGAGCCTTCAGGTGCTCTACGCCTCCTCTAATCTTCTCACGGACATTTCGCCGGCGGCCTCCCTGTCCGGCCTGACGGTGCTGTATCTTTATGACAACGGGATCACCGACGCTGCGCCGGTTTCCGGCCTGACGGGGCTCACCTACCTGAACCTGCAGAACAATTTCCTGACCGACGTGTCCCCGATGGCCGGACTGGCGGCGCTGGAAAATCTGGGGGTGTCCGGCAACTATCTGACCACGCTGGCGCCCCTGGTGTCGGGAACCACCTTCACCCTGGCGGCAAACACCCCGGAACTGCACGCGGCGAACAACCCCTTCTCCACGGACGTGTGCGACACCCAGATTCCGGCGCTGGAGGTCCGGGGGGTGACGGTGTCCCACGATCCCTGTCCGGGGTCGGTGACCACGCCGGACGTGGTGGGGATGACGGCGCTTTCGGCAAGCAACGCCATCGCGGCCGCGGGACTCATTGTGGGGATGCAGTCCGAGTACAGTGCCACCGTCCCCGCGGGCCATATCATCCGCCAGAGCCCCCCCGCCGGGTTCCCCGTGCCCCCCGGCGCGATGGTGAACGCGATTAGCAGCCTCGGTCCCGAGGGCGGGGTGCTTGTCAACGTTCCGGACGCCGCCCTCGCAAATGCCATCCGCGACGCCCTCAGCCTGGCCCCCGGCACCCCGCTGACCACGGCGCATCTGGCGTCCGTCTCTTACCTGTACATAGACGGCCTCGGCGTGACCGACCTCACCGGACTGGAGTGGGCGGTGAATCTGTTCCATCTCTGCATGAACACCAACGCGCCCGCCGATTTGGGGCCGCTGGCCGGCCTCACGGGGATGGACACGCTCGCCTGCTATGACTGCGGCCTTTCCGACCTGTCCCCCCTGGCGGGGCTGGCCATGCTGCGGTCGTTAAGCCTGGGTGACAACCAGATTGCGGACCTGTCCCCCCTGGCCGGCCTCACGCGGCTCGAGACCCTGGACCTGAACTACAACGAGGTCGCCGACCTGTCCCCCCTGGCCGGTCTCACGGCGCTGACCAGCCTGCACCTGAGCGACAACCAGGTTTCGGACCTGTCCCCCCTGGCCCCGCTGACCCAGCTCATGTACCTCGGCCTGGGCGACAACCTGGTCACCGACGCGTCCCCCCTGGCCAACCTGCCGGCGCTGGAGATGCTCGCCCTCCAAAGCAACCACCTCACCACGCTGGCGCCGCTGGTGGCGGGCACCATTTTCACGGAGGCCGTAACGCCCGGCGACGTGTATTTCGGGTACAACCCCTTCGAGACCGACGTCTGCGACACGCAGATTCCCGCGCTGGAGGCGAGAAACGTCACCATTTACCATGACGTCTGCCCGGGGAGCGCCATGAACCCGGACGTCGTCGGGCTGACCCGCGTCGGGGCGGAAACGGCGCTCGGCCTCGTCGGCCTCTATGTCGGCGTGGTCACCGAGGTGTCCAGCGAAACCGTGCCCGCAGGATATGTCGTCAGCCAGGATCCGCCGGCCGGCCTGCCGGTGGTGCCGACATCGTCCGTGTCCCTCGCGGTGAGCACGGGCCCCGAAACCCCCGTGGCGGTCACCGTGCCGGATGGCGGCCTGGCCGACGCGATCCGCTCCCTGCTCAGCCTGCCTCCGGCGACCCCGCTCACCACCGCGCACCTCGCCGCGCTCACCACGATTACCATAAACAGCGCCGGGGTGACGGACCTGACGGGGCTGGAGTACGCCGTTAACCTGACCAATCTGTACGCGGCGGACAATGCCCTGACATCCGTCGCGCCGCTGGGCGGCCTGGTCAACCTGGTCAATGTGTACCTGGGCACCAACCTTCTGACGGACGCGTCGCCCTTCGCCGGCATGCCGGTGATCGCCTATCTCGATCTCGGCAACAACCAGCTGACAGACACCGCCCCGCTGGCCGGTCTGGCCACGCTGCAGGAGCTGGGCCTGAACTTCAACCAGCTCACCACGCTGGCGCCGCTGGTCTCGGGCACGGTCTTCACCGCCGCCGCCGGCCCTCCCAGGCTGTACGTGTCCGTAAACCCCTTCATCGCCGACGTGTGCGCCACGCAGATTCCGGCGCTGGAGGCGGCGGGGATCACGGTCTACGACTCCTGCCCATAACCGGGCACCGAAAGGCAGAACCCCGCCGGGGGCGTCCGAGAGGGCGCCCCCGGCTTGATTTCTTTCCCCGGGGTCGGCGAACATGGCCGCCTTCTGGAGGCGCGCCATGACACCCTGCGATGAACCGCGAGAGACCGGCCCGGCGCCGGGGACGGAATGCCGGCGGGGGGAGACCCCGGCGGCCAGCCTGGCCTTTTGGCTGGTCATGGCGGTGCTGGGCTACGCCTATGTCGCCGCCGTGCTGACGGACCGGGCCAACCCCCTCGCCTCGCCGCCGGGCAACGCGTATGAACTCCCCAAACTGCTCGCGGCGGCCACGGTCATGTGGCTCCTGGGCGCGCGGCGGACGCTGAGGCCCTTCGCCGCGCCGTGGGGCCGTTCCGCGCTGTGGAACGGCCTCCTGTGGGCCGTGCCCTTCTTCATCGCCCTGCACTACGAATACCTCGGCGGCCTCGTCGGCTCAAACTTCAGCCTGACGCCGCGCGACCTCGCCCGCATGAACGCCCACGACTGGACCGTCTTCGCCGCCGGGGCCGCGCTCATCCTCTCGCTTATCGGCTACCACGGCCGGCTGGCGTGGCGCGCGCGCATCCTCGGGCGCTGGGTCGGGGCACTGGCCGCCGTGATCGCCGTGATCGCCCTGGTCACCTTCCTCCGCCGTGAAACCCACACCCTCCACATCCACCACTTCTTCTTCTTCGGCATGCTCGTGCCGTGGTTCCGCTTCCCCAACCCCCTCTGCGCCCTGTGCCAGGGTGCCTTCGCGGGCATCGCCGTCGAGGGCGTCTCCCGCTGGGGCATGGACCCCACCTGGTACCCCATCCAGTAGGAGGGGAAAGCGCGCGTTGCGTCCCTGCGTCAAGAACTCATTTAACGCAAAGGCGCAAGGACGCAAAGGGGGAGCACCCCAAGAGAAGCGAGAATCAGAAACCCCGCGAACTCCGCGCCCGTTCTTCTTTGCGTCTTGGCTCCTTTGCGTTAAAATCCGTCCGCCTACTCCTTCGGCAGGCACTTTCCAACGGCGTCGGCGACCATTCTCGCGAGGAGTTCGCGGCCCTTGGCGTTGTGGTGGACGCCGTCGTCGGCGAAGAGGTCGGGGCGGTCTGCCAGCGCGGCGTACAGGTCCGTGACGGGGATGCTGTTCTTCCCCATGATCGCCGCGGCGATCTGGTTGCGCGCGACGGCGCGGGCGTTCTTGTCCGCGTCCAGATGCGCCAGGTCGCCCGCGACCCGCACGGGGGTGGTCATGCCCCAGACCACCTTCGCGCCGGGGGCCTTCTCCCGGAGCAGGACCACCAGCGCCTCCAGGCCCTTCCGGTACTCCTCCTCCGTGCAGTCCCAGCCGTGGAGGCCGTTGTTGATGTGGATGACGCCGTAGCGGTGGCGGTCCAGGATCAGGCCCAGCTCGGCGGCGTAGTCCGGATTGCCGAGAAACTTCGAGGTCGTGTAGCGCGCGCAGGCGGCCTTCCCCGCCAGCGCCTTCTCCACGCCGTCATAATACCCCCGCACGATGGAGTCGCCCACCAGCAGCACGCGCGGGAGTTCGTCGCGGTCCGCGTCGGTGATCCAGATGTCGCTCCACTCGATGCGCTCCAGTTTCGGGGCCGGCTCCGCGGCCCCCAGGGGCAGGGCGGCCAGCACCGCAGCCGCAATCACCGCCACCGCAAAACGCTTGGACATGGGGTTCTCCTTCTCGTCAGTCCGATGCCATTATTCACCCCGGCGGCCGCGCATGCAAGGCGCGCCCGGGGGTTGCACGGGGGACGGGGGCTCCGGTACGCTGTCTGCCGAACCGCGCCGGAAGGCGTTATTGGAGCATGATGCGCCGTCTATTTCGATATTCCGCCCCCCTGCCGGCCCTGCTGGCGGCGGCGTGCCTCGCCGGATGCGGCGGGACGCCGGAGCCGCTGGTGCCGGATTTGCCCGCGCCGGGCACGATGGTCACGCTGTCCGTGCAGCCGCTGGCCCCGGCGGCGGTGGAGCGGACCGCCCCCAACCTGCTGAAGGACGGCGATTTCCAGGCGTGGTGGGCGGGCGCGCCCGCACCGAAGGCCCTGACCGCGCCGGATGCGGCGTTCTCGAAGCTGGAGCGCGCGCCGGCGGGGGTGAGGCAGGTGTGGGAGGCGTCGGACACCTACGAGGATTTGGCCGTGCGCACGCGGGCGCGGGTGGAAAACCTGCCGCCGGGGGAGTATGAGATTGAGGTGACGGCGACGGGGCCGGCGGCGGCGACGGTGTCGGTGGGGTTGTGGCTGGACGACCCGTCGGGGGCGGTGGAGCTGGACGACGACTTCTTGCAGATCCCGCCCGCGCCGGGTTTGGTGAAACGGTACACGAAGCGCGTCACCCTGGGCGCGCCGGGATCCCTCCTGCTCACCGCGCACGCGGGCCTGGGCCTCGTGCGGGGGGCGGAGATCACCTGGGGCGGCTGGCGCGTGTCGCCGGTGGGGGGGAACCAGCCATGAAGCGTCTCGCCCCGGCCTGCATTCTCCTGCTGGCGGCCCTTGCGGGGGCGCAGGACCAGGACTCCGCCGCCGCGCCGGAACCCGGCACGGTGAAGGTCATCCAGGACATGGAGTTCGTGTGGGTGCCCGCGGGCGCCTTCACCCCCGGACTGGAGGGGGGCGGCGCGGCGGTGAAGGACGCGCTCGGCGGGCGCGAGGAGTGGTTCAACGACGAGGCGCCGCGCCCGGAGGTGACCTTCGAGAAGGGCTTCTGGATGTCGCGCACGGAGGTCACGCGCACCCAGTGGCGGCGGATCATGAACTCCGAGCCGTGGCTGGACACGGGGGCGGGCGGCGGGCAGGAGGTGCCCGCCACGGGTGTCACCTGGCACGATGCGGCCACGTTTGCGAAGACCCTGGGCAAGAACGCCGAGGGGGTGTTCCGCCTGCCCACAGAGAACGAGTGGGAGTACGCCTGCCGCGCGGGAAGCGCGGGCCTGTTCCCCTTCGAGGGGACGGACGCGAATGTCCTCGCCGCCCACGCCTGGTTCCGGGGCAACACGCCGGACGGCCTCATCCAGGATGTCGGGCAGAAGACGCCCAACGCCTGGGGGCTGCTGGACATGCTCGGCAACGCCTGGGAATGGTGCGCCGACGCGCGGGCCTCCGCCGGCAAGAGCGGCGGCGAGCCCGCCCGCGCCGTCCGGGGCGGCGCGGCCAACCAGACCGCGCTCCTGACGCGGCCCACCGCCCGCGCGGCCCTGCCGTCCGACCAGCGGGGCCCCCGCATCGGCTTCCGGATCGTCTGCGCCCCCGCGGACGCGGCGGAGTAGGCCTCCCTCCTAGAGCATATTGGGGTGGAGACGCGGCATTCTCAAGAGGGTTTTGCACGCGGGCGCTGAGGTGGCACGGGCTTCCAGCCCGTGTTTCTTGGGC
>JAPXRP010000176.1:0-8996 GCA_033813475.1 Candidatus Hydrogenedentota bacterium | reverse complement strand
ACACTGCGGGCTCCGCCTCGAACACCGGCCGGGCCTCGTCCATGGCGCCCGACCGCAGCAGCCCCCACACCCCCAGCGCGCGGTCTGCGGGGTCGGAAAACTGGAGCAGCAGGCGGGCGGCTTTCTTTCGGGGCTCAAGCAGGATGGTCGTTTCCACCGTCTCCCGCAGAAAGGGGAGCGCGCCGGCGCGGGTCGCCGGGTCGGCCAGCAGGTTCTCCGCCGCCGCCCAGGCCCATTCCTCCAGAAACCACGGCCGGGGCGACACCTTCAGCGCCCGGTCAAACAGCGCCGCCGCCTCGGCGCGGCGGCCGCGCCCCGCCAGAAACTCCGCATGCCGGCACTGGGCCAGACGGGTCCACGGCCCTTCGGGGAACCCCTCCAGAACGGCGCGCCACTGGGTCTCGGCGCCCTCGGCGTCCCCCGAACGCGCGCGCGCCCGGGCGGCCCGGTTGGCGGCGAAGGGCATCAGCCGCTCGTCCGCAGCGGCGCAGGCCGTGTAGGCCTTGAGGGCGTCCCCCGTCCGCCCGGCCCGCTCCGCCTCATCCCCCTGGAGAAAGAGGGCCGCCCCGGGAAGGGACGCGTCGGCGGAAGCCGGAGAAACCGCAAGACAGAGAACCGCCAGAAAAGCGAGAAAGTGCATGCTCCTGCTCCATTTTTCGGGACAACGGAAGAAGCATACCCGATGCGCCCTTCCGGGCGCACGGCGGTCACCCGTGCGCGGCGCGGCCCACCCCCGCGGCGCGGGCCATCTCGACGAACGCGGCCAGAAGCAGCGCGCCCAGGGTGAGGAGGGAAACGGCCAGGCCGGCGAACACCGGCAGGGGCCGGTAGGTCATGGTCACCATGGAGGCGCCCGCCGGAACGAGCACCCCCCGGAACCGGGCGTTTACCTGGTAGATGTGCGCCGGCTCCCCGTTTACCGTGGCGGACCAGCCGGGGGCGCAGGTGTCGGCAAGCACCAGCATGGCGGGCGCGGACGCGTCGCAGGACAGCACAATGCGCCCCTGCGTCTCCTCTTCGATCCGCGCGGACCCCGGCGCCTCTTCGGTTTGACGAAGGTCGCGCAGACCGCCCGCATGCAGAAACGAGGAGACCACGCACTCGCGCCCGATGTCAAACCCGTCGGAGGTCAGCAGCGCGAGGGCGGCGGCCGCATCGGGGACCATGCGCCATTTCCCCACAAGGCGCGCCCGCGGAAGCGCCCCATCGTTGGCCAGCACGGTGACACCGGACTCCGACTCCACCCGCCGGAAAGCGGCCCCGTCCTCAAAGGTCCGGGGGGCGTCCGTCACCACCACCCGGACCGCCGCCAGATGCAGCAGCCGCGCCGCGGGGGAAACCCCGCCCGCGCGAAGGAAGGGCCGGGCGGCCGGCGGGGAGGCCGTCCCCTCCTGCCCCGGGGTGACGACGGACCACCAGGCCGCCTCTTCGGGCGTGAGCGCAAAAAAGGCGCCCCCCTCCAGGCGAAACGGCCCCGAGAGTCCCGCGTTGGGCGAGAGTTCTGCCCCGAGCGGGTCTCCGCTGACCACGGCGCGGCCGTCGAGCGCCTGTCCCTGCACCGCGCGCGCGAGCCGCGTGCCCGGGGAGAGCGCGGATTCGCCGCCGTGCAGGGGGTGCTGGTAGACATTGGCGCTTGCGGCAAAGAGGTCGGCGAACAGGATGAACGCAATGGCCGCGCCGCTCAACACGCTGGCCCAGGCCACGCGAAAGAGGGCAAAGAATGCCAGCGCGGCCAGCACCGGAACGATGCGCCCCTTGCTCTCGGCGGGTGTCGCCAGGAACAACACGGCGCCCGCGGCAAAAACGAAGAACAGCGGCGCCCACAACCGCGGGGACCGGGGATCCCGCCGCGGCGCCAGCAGCCGGTCCACGCCGAGGGCGGTCAGCCCCGCCATGCAAAAGGCCACCCCGGCCATCCAGCCCGCGGGGGGGAGCATCTCCCCGAGAAGGCCGGCGCCCGCAACCACGGGCAGGAGGCAGGCCCCGCCGGCGGCCAGAAAGAACACCAGCGTGCGGCGCATGCCCCGCTGAAAGCAGGCGGAGAAGAGGAGAGCGGGAACCGCCGCCCCAAAATAGGCCATGCGGGGGAGCAGCCCCGGACTGGGCGCAAGCAGCTGCCCAAAGAACTCCCCCGTCGAGGAGGGAACCTGCCCCGCCGCGTCCATCCGCAGGAGCGCCTCCAGCGGCCGAACGAGCCCGGAGATCCAGAACGCGGCGGGCACGAGCTGCGCGGAGGCCAGCAGGACGCCCAGCGCCGCCATCTTCAGGGCGTCTCCCCGGGACGGGCGCGCCCCCGTCCCCTGCGGCCCCACTCCGACCACCGCGTAGAGTGCGAGCAGCCCTGTGAAAAGGAGAACCAGGGGGGCGGACCCGGAAAGGAGCAGCAACCCGTAGGCAACACCCCCGGCGGCCAGTGTGGCCGGACGCGGCCGGCGCGCGTGCTCGGTCAGCGCCCAGAAGACCAAAGGCGCCCAGGCCACGGCGGCGGCCGTCTCGGGCCGTGACATGAAGGCGGCCGACGCGCCGCCGTAGGCATAGACAATCCCCCCCGCCACCGCGGGCACATGGCGCGCGCCCAGGGAACGGCAGAACAGGGTGAAGAGCAGCCCCGCAAGAAAAAGGCTGAGGAAGGCGTGGACCGCAAGCCCCTTGGCGGGGGGCAGCAGAAGAAAGACCGCGTTGAGCGGCTGGAAAACCCCGTTGAGGGGGTCCGCGAGCCAGGGGGTGCCGCAAAGCTGGGTGTCGCACCAGAGCGGAAGCGCGCCCGCGCGCAGACAACCGAACCCGTAGGCCATGGCCGGGGCGGCGCGGTGGAAAAGCTCCGCGTTTTCCGCCGCCCGCTCCACCGTCTTGCCCACGGGCGCCTCCACCTGTGTCCAGAAGAGGGGCGCGGACACCATGAAGAACACCCCGGCAAGAAACAGGGGCGCCACGGCATAGCGCTGGGCGGCGGGCAGCGCGTTCACGGGCGGCCCCCGCACCGCGCCGCCCTGATCGGGTTCATCACGTTTGGTTTCCGTCTCACCGAAGGGGCGGTTGCCGCCGGGATGCGGGGCGCGCGGGCGGCCATCTCAGCGGATCCCCGCGGCGCGCCGCAGGGCGGCGTCCGCCTGCGGCTTCATCTGTTTGATGGCTTCGGCGGCCGTTTTGGTTCCCGTCAGCACGTCCAGCAGCGCCCGGGCGACGAGGTCCCTCACCTCCTGCCACCCCGCCACATTGGGTTCGGACTTGGCGAAGGCCAGGCAGTCATAGGGCACCTTTCCGGGGGGCCACTCCTCCCACAGCCGCTTCAGCGCCGGCTCCTCCAGCGCGCTCCGCCGCACCGGAAGATACCCTGTTCCGGCGGACCAGCGCGCCGAGATGTCGGGGCGGGTGAACCACTTGACAAACGCCCACGCCGCCGCCGTCTGGCCGTCGCCCACGGGAAAGAGCGTCACGTTAGGCCCGTACACCACGGTGGCGGGGCGGGCCGGGTCCTTCTGCGGGATGGGGGCGATGCCGAGCAGGTTCCGGCGGTCGCCCAGAATGGTGACCAGGTCGTTGCGCGCGGAGCTCTGGCGGAGGGTGAACGCCACCTCCCCCTTGACCAGCGCCACGTTGTCGTCGAAGGACCCCGCAGTGATCACATAGGCCAGCTCCTCGCGCACCAGCGTCTCGTAGAGTTCAAAAACCGCCAGCGCCTCGGGGGAGTCGTAGAGCGTCTCGCCGTTCCGGCACACCTCCCCGCCCATGCTGTAGATGAGGCCGTTCACGGTGGAGCAGTCCACGTTGACCGCGTGGGCCGGTTTTCCGGTCAGTCTGCGCACGGCGCGGCACTGCTCCAGAAAGGCGTCCCAGGTGGCCGGCGGCCCGGAAAACCCGGCGCGGGCGACCAGGTCGGTGTTGTAGAAGAGCACCAGCAGGCTCTTGCACAGCGGAAAGGAAAAGTATCCGCCCCCGTGCTCCGCGTACCGGTTGGACTCCAGCATGGCGGGGTAGTAGTCCGCCAGCTCGTCCGGGGGAATCCCCGTCTCCGGGTCGTTGAGCAGCGGGTCGAGAGGCACCGCCGCCCCCGCCGCGGCGTAGTCGGTGGTCATGCTTTCGTAGGACACGGCCATGGCGGGAAGCACCCCGGCCTGGATGCTCGCGGAGACCTTCCGGAAGATGTCGGCGTAGCTGCCGGCATGCTGGACCTCCACGGGCACCCCGGCGCGCCCCGCGTTGAACTCCGCCGCCAGCCCGCGGAACAGGGCCGCGCTCTCGTTGATCTGGCGGTCCCAAAGCACGGCGCGTTCGGGGTCCACGGGGCGGAACCCGCCGCCCGGCGCGCCGCCCCCGGGGGAGCAGGCGCACAGCGCGGCGCACACCGCCAGAAGGCCCCCTGCCGCCACACCCGGATGCCAGCCTGTCATGCCTTGATTCCCGCGCCCAGCGCGCTTTCCACAAATTGACGCTGCGCGACGAAGTATAGGACAACGGTCGGCAGGATGACAATGGCCGACGCGCACATGAGCAGGTTGACGCGGATGCCGGCGTCGGTGACGAAGAAGGTGAGCCCCACCTGGGCCACCCGCATGGAGTCGTCCGCCGTCACCAGCAGCGGCCAGAGCAGGGCGTTGTAACTCCCCAGGAACGCGAAAAGCGCCACGGTCACCACCATCGGACGCACCAGCGGCACCCCCACGAGGAACAGGAAGCGGAAATGGCCGCACCCGTCCACGCGCGCCGCGTCGTAGTATTCGCCGGGCAGGGACAGAAAGGCCTGTCGTGCCAGGAAAAGGGAGAAGGCGCTGGCGCACCAGGGGACAATGAGCGCCGCGTGCGTGTTGTACCAGCCGAGTTTCGACACGAGGGCAAAGTTGGGGATGAACACCGCCTCGAAGGGGACCATCATGCAGCACAGCGTCGCCGCGAACAGAAGGTTCCGCCCCGGAAACCGCAGCCGGGCGAAGGCGTAGCCCGCGCAGAGGGAGGTGAAGGTCACGAGCACGCACACCGCGCCCGAGACAAGAAGGGAGTTGAGCAGGTAACGCCCGAAGGGCGCGGCGCGGAAGGTCTCGGCCACGTTTTCCCAGTGCCAGGCGCCGGGCCAGAGCCCCAGGCTCGGGGAGACGGCCTCGAGCGGGCCCTTGAACGCCGTGGACACCATCCACAGGAAGGGCCACGCCGTGACGAGGGCCGCGGCGGCCAGAGTCATATAAAGCACGGCGCGCCTCACTGGTAGAAAACCTTTCTGCCCAAAAACCGGAACTGAAGAAGGGTGAATCCCATGATGATCGCCGTCAGAAGTGTCGCGGCGGCGGCCGCGCGGCCCCAGTAGCCGTAGCTGTAGAACTGGGTGTAGATGAACAGGACCATGTTCCGCGTGTCGAGCCCGCCGTTGCCGTCCCCCTGCGTGAGGGCGTAGAAGCTGTTGAACGCCTGGAACGCCTTCACGCAGCCCACGGTCAGCAGGAAGAACACGGTGGGGGAAAGCATCGGCAGGGTGACCGCGAAAAAACCCCGCACGGGGCCGGCCCCGTCCAGGCGGACGGCATCCTCCAATTCGGAGGGGATGGCGCACAGCCCCGCCAGGAACACCACCACCATGAAGCCGCAGCCGTGCCAGATGTCGAAAAGCATCACGCAGCACAGGGCGAGGCTGGGCCCGGCGTCCGGCGGCGCCCACCCCCCGGTCATCAGGTGCAGCACCCCCCGGGGCTCCAGCAGCCAGTTGGGCGAAACCCCGGCGAGGGACCGCGCCAGCAGGGAAACCGGGCCGGACTGCGGGTTGAACAGGGCGCGCCACACCATGGCCGCCGCGACGACCGAGGTGACATAGGGGAGGAAGAAGACCGTGCGGAAAAAGCCGCGCGCCCGGCCCGCCCGCCGCAGCGCCAGGGCAATGCCCAGGCTGAGCGCCAGCATCAGGGGGACCGTGCCGGCGACGTAGTAGCCCGTGACGGCGAGGGCCCGCCAGAATTCGGGGTCGCGCGCCAGGCCGGCGTAGTTCCCCAGGCCGACAAAGGCCCCGGCCGCCCGCCGCCCGCCGTAAAGGCTCATGTGAATGGAGGAGAGCATGGGGTAAACAACAAACACGGACAGAAGAACCAGCGCGGGCGCCAGCAGCGCCGCCGCCACGGGCACGTCGGAAGACATCCGGCGGCGGGCACATCCGGGGGGGGTCATGCCTCCCCCCGTTCGCCAATAAGGGAACACACCAGCGCCACCGTGGCATCGGAGGCGCCCTGCCGGCTGACGACGGCGCGGCGGCCGCGGGTGCCCAGGGCGCGCCGCTCGTGCGCGTCGGCCATGAGCCGCCGCAGCACCTCCGCCAGCGCGCCCGGGCCGGTCACCTGCACCGCACCGCCGCTCTCCAGCAGCGCCTCGGATGCTTCCGGAAAATTCCCCATGTGCGGCCCGTAGACCGTGGCGACCCCCAGGGCCGCGGACTCCAGGGGGTTGTGCCCGTCCACGCCGGGATGGAAACTTCCGCCGATGACGGCCACCTCCGCCAGTCCGTAGAACACGCCCAGCTCCCCGAGGGTGTCCACCACCAGCACGCGTGTTTCGGCGCGCCGCCCCGGCTTGAGGGTTTCGGTCCTGAGCGCGCAGTTTTCCCGGCCAAACGCCCGCACCGCGTCGTCCACGCGCGGAAGGTGGCGCGGCACAACCACCAGCCGCCACTGGGGAAAGTCCCGCGCCAGGGAACGCCAGCATTCCGCCGCCAGCGCCTCGTCACCGGGCCGCGTGCTGCCGAAAAGGAGAATGGGCGTGTCGGGCCCAAAGCCGCATGCAAGCCGCAGTTCCAGAAGGGTCTGCGGGTCCACCCCGGTGCGCACGGCGTCGAATTTCAGGTTCCCCGTGACGTGGACCGTGTCCGCCGCCACCCCCAACTCCGCGAAGAGGGCGGCGCAGGCCGCATTCTGGGCGCCCACGGCGGTCACCTGGCGGAACACCGGGGCCAGCACCCGGCGCCAGCGCCGGTATCGGGGGAGCCGCTTCGGGCTGATGCGCCCGTTGGCAATGATGACGGGCACGCCCGCGCGCCGCGCCTCGCGCAGCAGGTTGGGCCACAGCTCCGTCTCCAGGATCACCAGGGCACGGGGACGCGCCTCCCCGATGAAGCGCCGCACCGCCCGGGCGCGGTCGAAGGGCAGCCAAGCCGCCACCGCGCCCTCCACCCCCCTGTCCGCAAGCGTTCGACCCGCGGCCGTGCTGGTGGTGAGAAGCACCGGTGTGCCAGGGAAGCGGCCGCGAAGCGCCCGGATCAGGGGGCGCGCCGTGTTGATTTCGCCGACACTGCACGCATGCACCCACAGGGGGCGCCCCGTGAGGGGGGGGATGGACGGGGCGAACCGCTCCCGCAGCACGGCGTGCTCCGGATGGCGCGACAGCCAGAACCGGGCGGCGGGTTCCGCGGCCGCGAGGGCCAGGTTGTACAGAAAGTAGCTCATGCATGAGAAACGGCGGGAAAACCGCTGGGTTCACCCGCCGTGTGCTCCGTGGTCATTTCTTTCTCAGTAGGCCGGCTTGTCCCCGGCGATGTCGAAGAAGCGCGCACCCGTCGAGTCAATGATGTCCGGCGTCACGAAGATCAGGAGGCTCGACTGCTTGCTCTCCCGCTTGCTGCCCTTGAAGAAGAAGCCGATGACCGGGATGTCCGCCAGGTAGGGCATCTTCTGGGTGCCCTTGCTGGTCTGGTCCTGCACCAGGCCGCCGAGGACCAGGGTGTCGCCGTCATGCACGATCACGTTGGTCCACACGGCCTGCCAGCTGGTGGTCGGCAGCACGATCTCGTTGGAAATCTCCTCCCCGCTGATCACCTGCTTCTGCTCGAAGGACTTCTGGCCGGTCTTCGTGCGCACTTCGGGGTTCAGCCACAGGCGCACCTGGTCGTTGTCGCGGATTTGCGGCGTGACCGACAGCGCGATGCCGAAGTTGTAGGACGTGGGGATCACGTTCTGCACGAAGTTGCTGCTGGTGTTGCCGGAAAACCCGCTGCCCAGGGTGAGTATCTGGGTGTTGACGGCGGAGATGAAGTACTCCGTGGAGAAGTCCGCCACAACGGCGGGCTTGCGGTTCATCGTGGTGACGCGCGGGGCGCTGAGAAGCTCGGACTCCTCGAGGCTGTCCAGGTAGTCGAAGGTCAGGGCCAGCTTGTCGCCGTCCGCGTTGTCAATGATGTTCCCCAGGATGGAGAAGGTGGGCGTCACGGAGGAGGCCGGGTTGGTCAGCGAGGTGATCGCCGCGTCGCTCACCGTGTTCCGGACCACCCTGCTGCCGTCGGGACGCTGGTAGAAGGGCACCGTCTCGTCCACGCCGTCGCCGTTGATGTCGTAATAGTAGGGCTGCTGCGCGAGCTCGGTCGTTTCCCGGTCGCGGTTGTTGAGGTCCGAGATGGTCGCATCCCACTTGAACCCGATCTTCTTCAGGTCCTCGAGCCGGATGGTGAGGAATTTCGCCTCGATGCTCACCTGCTTCGGTGTGACGTCAATCTCCGCCAGCTGCGTCTCGAAAACGTCCAGGTTGGAGGGGGTGTTCTTCACGATGAGCAGGTTGTTGGCCGGGTTGTAGATCATGTCCGACAGCAGCTCTTCGGTGTACGGCTCGAACACCTGGGGCACCAGGCGCTCCAGAATGCTCAGGATGTCGGTGCCGATGCCGAAGGAGCCCGTGCCCGAGGTGCTGCCGAGGCCCGCGCCGCCCTGGGCCGCGCCGTAGCCGCCGCCGCCCATGGCCTGGTTGCGGTTGGCCGTGGCGCCGGTGCCGGTGCTCTGCAGGCCCATGGTCATGATCTGCGAGGGCGTCTCACCGACCATCAGGTCGCTGATGGTGGAGAACAGGTCGGAGATGTTGCTGATGGAGGTGACATCGCCCATGCCGCCGCCGTAGCCACCGCCCATGCCGCCCATGCCGCCGCCCATCATCCCGCCGCCCATGCCGCCGCCGTAGCCGCCGCCCATCATCCCGCCGCCCATGCCGCCGCCGTAGCCGCCGCCCATCATCCCGCCGCCGTAGCCGCCGCCCATCATCCC
>JAPXRP010000175.1:0-9052 GCA_033813475.1 Candidatus Hydrogenedentota bacterium | reverse complement strand
CGCAAAACACCGCAACACCCTTCCGGCCCCGCGCTGTATGCCAAAAGGCCCCCTCCTGCGTTACACTACAGCGGGCGGGGGCCGCACGCCGCCCCGGAAGGGCGGAACCGGCCCTGTCCGCCCCGCACCCGACGGAGAACAGCATGAGACGACCCAACACGCGTGTGTTCCTGCTCGCCGCGCTGGCCGCGGCGGCGCTGGCGTCGCCGGAGGCCG
The DNA here is from genome assembly GCA_033813475.1 of Candidatus Hydrogenedentota bacterium. Classification (GTDB taxonomy): domain Bacteria; phylum Hydrogenedentota; class Hydrogenedentia; order Hydrogenedentales; family CAITNO01; genus JAAYBR01. The sequence continues at coordinate 8,836 of JAPXRP010000175.1, read as the reverse complement.
CGGCGCAGTTTTCCGGCGGCCGGGGAAACCCGATGGGCGTGTGGCTCGAGCGCGTCCACGCGCCCCGCTACGCGCCCGGGGGGCTCTTCCAGATCGCCGTCACCGTCGGGGCGGCGGGCGACGGCGTGATTAATGCCATGGGCCTGCGCGAGACCGTGCCCGCCGGCTGGACCCTGGCGGCGGTGGAGGCGTCCATCGGCGACCCGCCGGACATCTCCTCGCCCGCCGGCGCCTCCGGTGTGCTGGAGTTCGCCTGGATCACGCCGCCCGCCCTGCCCCACACCTTCGCGTACACACTGGCCGTGCCCGAGGGCGAAAGCGGACGAAAACTCATCCACGGCGCTTTGGAATACCGGACCACCGGCGGCGCGCTCTTCGCCCCCCCCCTGGTCACGGAGGCCGAAGGCCCCGACGCGCTGGCCCCCGTCATCACCCTGCGCGGGGAAAACCCCGCCACCCTGGAGGTCGGCGGCGTCTGGGAGGACCCCGGATACATGGCCGTGGACGCGGGGAACCGGGACATCACGGCGAAGGTGGTGGTTTCGGGGGCCGTGGACACCGCGACCCCGGGCGCCTATGAGGTGGTGTATGAGGTGCCCGCGGAGGGCGAAACCCCGGCGGCCCGCAAGGTGCGCGCGGTGAACGTGCGCGCCGCGGACGACCCCGTGGAAACGCCCGCGCCCGCCGCGCCCGGAACGGTCATCGCGCCCCCCGGCGACCCGCGCGAAACCTCGAACGCCATCGCCGCCACCACGGAGGCCAACCCCCTGAACACGCCCGCGCAGGCCCCCGTGCCGGTGGCCCCGCCCCCCCCGGGGTTTCGACGCCCCTACCTTCCGGACATTTCGGCCCTCCGGCCCGACCTGACCCCGCCCGGCGGCGAAGAGGCCACCGCCGCTGCGGCGCCCGCCGATCCCGCCGCAGCGGAAACCGCGCCCCCCGGCGCGCCTTCCGGCGCCGACCCGGCGGCATCCGCCACGGCGGTGTCCGGCCAGACCCCGGCAGAGACGCCCGCATCCGCGCAGCCCCCCGCCCCGGCGGACACGACAGCGCCGCCCGCCCCCGCCGCCTCTGTGAACCCCCGTGTGGCGGCGCTGGTGGCCGGGGTCATGCTCGGGCTGCTGGCCGCCGCCCTGCTGGCGGCGCGGCAGGTCTATGGCGGACGGCGCCGGCGGCGCTGACCTTTTCGGGAACCTTTTCCCGGCGCGGACGATTGACCCTGCAGCAACCCCGGGGATTTGACGCCATGAGAAACACACGAACGGCAGCGGCGGTGGTGCTGGCCTGCGCGGCGCTCTGCGGCGCGGCGGCGCGGGCGGAGGTGGCGGCGGACCCCGCGGAGGCCGTGTTCAACGGCGCGGACGAGTCCGTCACCCTGCGCATCCTCGACGGCGGGCAGCCCGTGCCCGCGGCGGAAATCCGGGGCTTCCGCCTGCTGGCGGGCAACGGCGACTACCGCCACATGCTGCGCATGGCGCCGGGGGAGGGCGTGGTCACCCTGCGCCCCAGCCCCACCGTCGAGGTGGGCAGCTACACCCTGGAGGTGGAGACGGCGCGGGGCACGGCCCGGGCGCGGGTCTACACCCCCCTCAGCCGCCACCAGACCAGCCTGCAGACGCTGGCGGACCGCCTCCACATCACCCTCGACGAGCTCAGGCGGGAAATCGGCACGACCCGGGAGTTCGGCGCCCCCCGCATCGCCGTCGAAATGCCCCCGGTCCACTACGCCGGCCACGTCTTCCGGCTGAACCTGGCCGGCGGCGGCGATGTCCGCAGGGTGTGGAAGATCAACGGGGAAACGGTGGCCGAGGGGCCGGAGGCCGCCGCGCTGGAGCATGTCTTCGCCGAACCCGGATCCTATGTCGTCTCCTATGCCGAATACGAGGGCGACCGCCGCGTTGCCGGGTTCTCCGAACTGCTGGAAGTGGTCGCCGAGCCGCCCGTGCCCGTGAACGTCGCCCCCGGGACCGTCCTCACGCTCAGCGGCCCCGACGGGTTCCGGCGGTTTTCCTGGGAGGTGGACGGGGAGAAGGCGTACGCGGGCCAGAAACTCTCCCAGACCTTCGACGCCGCCGGGTCCCACACCATCTCCGCCACCGGCGCCGACCCCGCCGAGGGAAACCCCGGGGCCTTCCGCAAAATCACCTACATCGTCAAGGTGGAGTGACACGAGCCGTCCTGCCCCCCCTCCGGGGGGCCGGGCAGGAGTGTCCCCCGCAGGGGGGATGCGTTCCGGGCTGGCGCGGCCCCGGGGGTCTGTTGTATAAAGGCCCAGGCGGGCCGCCGCGGGGGCGGCCCGAAAAGGAGCGTTTCCCATGAGGATCCCGCGTTTCCGTCTGCTTTCGCTGTCTCTGGCGCTGGCCCTGTTCGCCTTCCCGGCGGGGGCCGAAACCCGCTCCCTGCTGGTGCTGCACACGAATGACATCCACGACCATGTGGCCCCCGGATACAACGGCCAGGAGGGCCTGTGCCATTTGGCGGGGCTGGTGGCCGCCGAGCGCGCGAAGCGGGACGATGTGCTTCTGCTGGACGGCGGCGACATGATGGAGAAGGGCGACATGGTCGCCCACCGCACGAAAAGCCGCCTCACCTATGAGCTCGCCGCGCGGATGCGGTATGACATGGTCACGCCGGGCAACCACGACTTCACCTACGGCGAGGCCTACCTGAAGGAGTGCTACGCCCTGCTGGAGGGCGCCATCCCCGTATGCTGCAACGCCTTTTCCAAAGATGGCGGCACGGTCTTCGCCCCCTCGGCGGTGAAGACCGTGAACGGCATCCGGATCGGCGTCATCGGCGCCATCACGGACACCAGCGACGCCGACACGCGCAGCCTGAAGCAGACCGCCGCGCTCGTGGCGGCGGAGGCGAAGCGCCTCGCCCCGGAGACGGACCTCCTCATCGTGCTGGCGCATCTCGGCAAGAAAAGCTGCCTGGAACTCGCCGAAGCCGCGCCGGAGGTCAACCTCTTCGTCGGCGGCCACACGCACGAGCTGCTCCGCGAGCCTGCCCTCGCCCCGTCCGGCGCCGCCGTCGTGCAGGCCGGCGGCAACGCCGCCTTCCTCGGCCGCGTCGAGCTGGCTGTGGACACCGATTCCGGCGCGGTGTCCCTCGTGCGCGGCGAGGCGGTGCAGGTGCTCCATGACACCGCCCCCTGCGACCCGGAGCTGCTCGCCCTCGTGCGCGCCCGCGAGGCCGAAGTCGCCCCCGAGGCGCGCCGGCCCCTCGGCGAGAACCCCGCCCCCCTCGCGGGACGCGAAATGGCCGCCGTCGCCGCGCGGGGACTCTGCCGACGCGCCGGCGCCGACGTCGGCTGCTGCCACGCCAAGCAGATCCTCCGCAACACCCTGCCCGCCGGGCCCGTGGATGTGAACGCCGTCTTCCTGACGGGCGGCCAGCGCGGCGAAAAGATTGTGCGGACGACCCTCACCGGGGCCGACCTCCGCCGCTACCGCGAGCTGCTGCTGGCGCAGAAGCGCGGGCTCACCGAGTTCTCCGGACCCGAAGGCCCCCTTAATCCGGAAGACCTCCCGCAGGACAAGGAGCTCACCGTCGTCATGCCCGAGCGCGAATGGCAGTCCCTGTTCGCCAGGATGCTCAAAGACACCGCCGCCGCCCGCCCGCCCCAGCCCTGCGACTTCACCTTCACCGACGCCGTGTCCAGCCTCGTCGAAGACATCCTCAACGGCCGCGCCAAACTCGTCCGCAGAAACGCCGCCGCGGAGTAAACGCGGCTCAGCGTCCTTTGCGGTCCCCGCGCTCTCCGCGCTCCCCTCGTTCCCAAGTTGCACTTGGGAATGTCCCTGTCGGCAAAGTTGCGCTTTGCATTCTCGCCCGCTTCCCCGGTTCAAGCCTCGCGCCGCAGCAAGCGCGAAGCAGAGCTTCGCAGACAAGCGCATTCCCAAGTAAAACTTGGGAACGAGGCAACTTGGGAACGAGGCAAAGATGCCAAGCTGGAGCCTGGCGATCCCAGGGGCTGCGGCCCTTGGCCGTTATGGTGTGGGGGCCTGGCCGATCTCGGTGGTGGTTTCGGCGGTGGCGCCGGTGAGGAGGTCTCGGACGCGGATGAGGCCCTTGGCGGGGCCGTCGCTGCGGGCGAGGGCGAAGTGGGCCTCGCCGGCGCCGGCCGGGCAGTCCACGTAACGGACGTTCCACGGGTGGGCTACGCCGCCGGGGAGGATCTCGACACGCAGGAGGCGGCGGCCCGCCGCGCCGCCCTTGCAGGTGACGGCGGCGCGGACGGTGAGGCGTCCCCCGGCGTTCACGAGGGAGGGCGCGTTGAGCGTCAGCTCCGGGTCGGCGGCGGGGGTGACGGCGAAGAGCGCCGCGCCGCCGGGCGCGAGCCGCACGGTGTGGCGGTGGGGCCGGGACACGCGTTCGCCCGCGAGCACGTCGAACACGGCCTCGTCCTTGCCGAAACCGGGCCGGACCTTTTGGGCCTTGGCCCCGGGCCGCGCCAGCAGGGCGGTGAGCCGGGTGTCGCCGAAGCGGTAGTGCCGCACCTCGCCGTCGAAATCCCTCAGCGCATCCTCCGCGGACAGCACCCCCGCTTCAGTGAAAAAACCGCGCAGAAGTTCCTCTTCGGGCAGAAGCCCCGCCTCCGCCGTCTCGGGCGCCGTGCGCGGGACGTGGTTCAACAGCAGGGCCGAAGGTTTCTCGTCCCGCCGCGCCACGAGCCAGAGCGGGGTCTCGCCGGACTGCGCGCGGGGTTCGGCCCCGGCCGCAGTTACCCCGGCCTCGACGGTCACCCCGCCGCCGGGGGCGGTGCCCGGTTCCATCCGGGCGTCGGCGCGCCGCTCCACGCCGAAGAGCGCCGCCAGCGGGGACGGGTCGGCGGGCACGCCGTGGCCGTCGGCGACGCCGGGCAGCAGGTCCGCGAGAAGCAGACCGCCGCGTCCGGCGAAGCGGGCCGCCGCGTCGGTCTCGGCGGGAGTCAGGGCCCGGCACAGCGGCAGGACCAGCGCGCGCACGGAGGGCTCCTCCAGCCGCGCGAGCCGCGCCCCGTCCACAAAGGCCCAGGGGACATGCAGCCGGTCCAGGGCTTCGGCCCAGGCCCGCTCGGCGTCGAGCGACGACCCCGCCCCGTTGAAGACGCCGGTGTGATACCGCGACGCGTGGCTGGTGAGCACCAGCACCGCGGGCGGCTCCGGCTCCGCCGCCAGCAGCAGCATGCCGGGGCCGTCGCGCAGGGCGTTCTTCGCGCGCAGCAGCGCCGCCACGGCGGGCGCGGGCGTGCGGTCGGGCGACAGCAGCGCGCCGGGGCGGGCGTGGTCCGCGTCGCCGAAGGGGGTGCCCAGCCAGAGCCCGGGCACCTGCCGGAGCAGGACATGCCACGCGAGCCATTCCGCGCGCGTTTCGCCGCCGAGGGCGGCGGCGTCGGGGAAGAGGACCCCGGTGGCCGCGCCGGGCCTGCGGAAGGACCGGAGCTTCTCCAGGGACAGGGGGTCATACTCCGCCACGAGGAAGTCCACGGCGTCGGACAGCCCGGGGATCCACCCGCCCTGCACGGCGTGGCGCTCCGGCGGCGCGACGGCGCCGGTCTCCTTGTTGCGCCCGAGCTTCCGCACCTCCTCCGCCGCCGTCCGGTGGGCCTGCGCGAAGACCTGGTCCATGAAGCGCCGGAAATCCATCCAGGGCGCGGCGCGGCCCGCGGTCCGGGCCTGGTCCTCGTTCATCGGCGTGAAGGCGCTCCAGTCGGCGGCGTCGTTCCCCCACGCGGCGCGCGCTGTCTCCAGCGACCCGTGCTCCCCGGCCAGCCACCGGCGGAACGCGTCCAGCGTTTCGGGGCTCTGGCAGACATTCTCCTCCGTGGTGGTCAGGCAGTTCGCGCCGCCCAGGGAGAAGCGCCCCGAAGTGCCCGCCCAGTGGAGCGCGGCGCCCTCGGCCACCCGCGTGCGCAGCGCGGCGGTGGCCTCCTCGTCGTGCAGGCAGGGCCGCCGGACCAGCCCGCCGCCGGGTTCCGGCGCGAGGGAGGCCAGCTCCGGCAGGAAGTCCAGCCCCGCCAGACCCGTCCGGACCAGCGCGGCCTCGCCGCCGGGGGCGTGCAGGACCTCCACGCCCGCCGCCGCCAGGGCGCGGCAGGCCGCCTCCTGCGCGGGCTCCGCGGGCGCGGGGCCGAGGACGACGGCCTCGGGCCGCAGGGGGGGGCGCGGCGTGTTCACGGAGACATAGCGGTAGGCGCGCGGCGCGCGGAGCAGCTCCCAGCCCGAGACCTGGCCCCCCTCCCCCTCCACCGCGCACACCTCGATCTTCACCACCGGCGCGGCGGCGTCCACAAAGTGCAGCGCCAGCCCCACCTCGCCGCCGTCGTTGGACACCCGGCGCGACGCCTCGGCGAGCACGCGCTCCCACGGGTCCGTGGCCCGCGCGTGGACCGTGCAGGCGCGGTCGCCGCCGAGGACGGGCCGCACCCGCAGGGCGATGTTCAACGTGTCATTGGGCTGGAGGCCCGTCTTGTCGAAGCGCAGGTCCGAGAAGGACGGCCAGCCCTCGATGTCGAAGCGGCGGGTGAACCAGTCCACCACCCGCCCGCCGCGCAGCACGCGCGCGTCGAGGTAGTAGAGCCCCGGCCCCATGACCATGTCGAAGACCCAGTCGGCCGCCCCCTCCGGCACGGGCGCCGGGTCGCTGTGAATGATCTGCGCGGGGCTGCCGGGACGGCGCAGGCGCACCTCCACCGTCTCGCCGCCTTCGGGGGTTCCCTCGAACACGACGCGGAAGGGGCGCACCGGCGTGGGGGCCATGGAGTCGCGCATGGACTGCACATACTCCGGCGTGAAGTCGGGGGGGATCTCCTCCGGCGCGGGGCCCGCCGGGGCGGCGTCCTCCAGCGCGGCGATGCGCAGCCCGCCGCCGCGCCCCGCCGCCGTCCACACGACCCGCGCCGCGTGGGACCACAGGTTGTCCAGCAGCACGGGGTCCAGGTCCAGCGGGTCGGCGGGCCCGTGCACCAGGAAATGCCCCGCCGCCGGGTCGCCGGGATACTCCACCACGACGACGCGCCCGGCGCCGTGCGTGAAGACCCGCTCGATTTCCATCCCGTCGCCCCAGTGCGCCAGCCCCGTGTCCTCCACGCCGTGGCGGACCGGAAAGGACAGGGGCTGCGGGTCCAGCGCGGACACCAAAACGTTGAACGCGCTGTCCGGCGCGTCGCGCAGCTGCGCGGCCACCAGCCCGGCCCCCGCCGCCACGCGGTCGAACAGGTCCTGCAAGACATCCTCCGGGAGGATCGCCGTGTCGAGGTTGCCCAGCACCGCCACGTCCCACGGGCGGCGGACCGCGTCGCGCAGGCGGGCGGCCGTCTCCTCCGCCGAGGCGCCGGGCGGCGCGCCGCCGGGCGCCAGGGGGTCGCAGCCCAGATGCCGCGCGTCCCACACCGCCACCGTCTCCGCGCTGATCTCCAGCCGCGCCGCCAGCGCCGCCACGTCGCCCGTCGTTTCGCGCGGCGCGACAGCCAGCAGGCGCACGGGGCCCCCGTCCAGCGGCAGCCCCCAGGGGGCCTCCACCGCCGAGGGCGGCCCGGCGGCCGTCTCCTGCGGGACGGACCGGGGCTGGGAGATGGGCATGCCCGCCCACAGGGGCGGCGCGGCGCACAGGAGCGCCAGCGCCGCGCGGCGCAGGGCATGGAGGGGGCGGTTGTGTGACATGCGTATCACGAAAAATCCCCGGCATTGATTCGGCCAATTCGGGGGGGATATACTCCGAAAGGCCGGGGTGCCGCATTTCGCAACGCCCCACGCACTATGGTACGGGCGCGCGTGTGCGGCGCGCAACACCCGGAGACACCGGTTACCCCCCGAAAGGAGGCATCCCCATGGCCCGCTTGAAACTCGAAGGCGTCATTTCCGCCATGATCACCCCGTTCACCAAGGACGGCGAGTATGTGGACTACGACAAGGTCGGCCCGTTCGCCGAGCGCATGGTGGCCCTGGGCGCGAAGGGGCTCTTCCCCTGCGGCACCACGGGCGAGGGCATGCTCCTCTCCCCCGACGAGCGCCGCGAGGTCGCCGAGGAGGTCGTCGTCACCGTCGGCAAAAAGGCCAAGGTCATCGTGCACACCGGCTGCCTCGACACGGCGACAACGGTCGAGCTGACCCGCCACGCCCGCGACATCGGCGCGGACGGCGCGGCCATCGTCGCCCCCGGCTACTACGCCTACGACGACGCGTCCCTCGCCAAGTTCTACACCACCGTCGCGAAGGCCGTGGACGGCTTCCCGATCCTGCTGTACAACATCCCCTCCTGCGCGCGGAACCTGCTCAGCGTGGACTTCGTGGTCCGCATGGCCGAGACGGTCGAGAACATCGTCGGCATCAAGGACAGCGGCGGCAGCATGGGCTACATCACCCAGCTCCTCGCGCGCGCGCCCAAGGACTTCATGGTGATCAACGGCGTGGACGAGTACGGCTACCAGGCGATCCTCGCGGGCTGCCCCGCCGTCGTGTCCGGCCTGTCCAACGTGGTCTGCGACATCTACGCCGCCGTCTACAACCACCTGAAGAAGGGCGACATGAAGAAGGCGTGGCAGGAGCAGGTCCGCCTCGAGCGCGCCTCCCGCATCTTCGAGTACGGCAAGAAGGCGTCCCTCTTCAAGGAGGGGTCGCGCCTGCGCGGCTTCGACGCGGGCTACGTCCGCCCGCCCATGCGCGAGCTCACCGCCCCCGAGAAGAAAAAGCTCCAGAAAGACCTCGAGGAGCTCGGCGTCCTGTAGCCCCCGCCCAGGGAAAACACCGGGGCGCGCGGAGAGTATCCGCGCGCCCCGTTTCTGTTCCTGCGCCCGATTGCCAGACAGGATACTGTGAGAGCCTGAGGCGTTCCGGGAACGAGGTTGCGTCGC
>JAPXRP010000174.1:0-9159 GCA_033813475.1 Candidatus Hydrogenedentota bacterium | reverse complement strand
GCGTGCCCGTGCGCGTGGAGGTGGGGCCGCGCGACGTGGCGGGCAACTCGGTGGTCGTGGCGCGGCGCGACACGGGCGAGAAGGCCCCGATGTCCGCGGAGGGTCTCCGCGAGAACCTGGAGCGGCTGCTGGAGGACATCCAGTCCAGCCTGTTCCAGCGCGCGAAGCAGCGGCTGGAGGAGGGGACGCACACGGTGGACAGCTACGACGAGTACAAGGCCCGCGTGGGCGGCGGCGGCTTCTACCGCGTGTTCCTCGACGTGTCCGACCCGGAGGTCGAGAAGCGGCTGCAGGACGAGACCCGCTCCACCGTGCGGTGCATCCCCTTCGACGCGCCGGAGGAGGAGGGCCCCTGCATGATCACCGGGCGCCCCTGCAAGAACCGGGTCATCGCCGCGCAGTCGTACTGAGGCAAGGGAAAGAAAACGGGCGCGCGCCCCTTTCGGGGGACGCGCGCCCGTGGTGTTTCGGGGCGTCCGGGGGGGGACGTCTACATCTTCTGCATCATGGCCATGAAGTCGTCGTTGCTCTTGGTCTTCTTGAGCTTTCCGATGAGCAGCTCGGCGGCCTCGGCGGGCTCGAGGGGGCTGAGCACCCGCAGCAGCAGCCAGATGCGCTCCAGCTCCTCCTGGGCGAGCAGCAGCTCCTCCTTGCGCGTGCGCGACTTGATCACGTCAATGGCGGGGAAGATGCGCTTCTCCATGAGGCGGCGGTCCAGGTGCAGCTCCATGTTGCCCGTGCCCTTGAACTCCTCAAAGATGACGTCGTCCATGCGGCTGCCGGTCTCGATGAGGGCCGTGGCGAGGATGGTCAGGCTGCCGCCCTCCTCGATGTTGCGGGCCGCGCCGAAGAAGCGCTTGGGCCGCTGGAGGGCGTTGGAGTCCACGCCGCCGGAGAGCACCTTGCCGCTCGGCGGCACGATGACGTTGTAGGCGCGGGCGAGGCGGGTGATGGAGTCCAGGAGGATCACGACGTCCTTCTTGTGCTCCACGAGGCGCTTGGCCTTGTTCAGCACCATCTCGGCGACCTGGACGTGGCGCTCCGGCGGCTCGTCGAAGGTGGAGGCGATGACCTCGCCCTTCACGCTGCGCTGCATGTCCGTGACCTCCTCGGGGCGCTCGTCAATGAGCAGGACGATGACGGTCATCTCCGGGTGGTTCACGGCGATGCTGTTGGCGATTTTCTGGAGGAGGACCGTCTTGCCCGTGAAGGGGGCGGCCACGATGAGGCCGCGCTGCCCCTTGCCGATGGGGGAGATCAGGTCCATGATGCGCATGGCGCTCTCGTCCTGCGTCGTCTCCAGGCGGATGCGCCGGTTCGGGTGCAGCGGCGTGAGGTTGTCGAAGTTGATGCGCCGGTAGGCGTCCTCGGGGCTCTCGCCGTTCACCGACTCCACCTTCAGCAGGGCGAAATAGCGCTCGCCCTCCTTGGGCGGGCGGACATGGCCGCAGATCGTGTCGCCCGTGCGCAGGCCGAACTTGCGGATCTGCGAGGGGGAGACGTAGATGTCGTCGGGGCCGGGGATGTAGGAGTAGTCGGGGGACCGGAGAAACCCAAAGCCGTCGGGCAGGATTTCGAGGGCGCCCTCGCCGAAGGCGGAGCCCGCCTTCTCGATGCTCGCCTGGAGGATCATGAAGATCAGGTCGGCCTTCTTCAGGCCGCCGTACTCCGCCAGCTCCAGCTTCTCGGCCAGCTCGACCAGCTCGCTCATGGCCATGGCCTTCATGGCCGTGATGGAAACCTCCGGCCCGTCAGGCGAGATTTCCGGCATCGGCTCGTTGGCCACATCAAGCACCGGCGGCTTGCGCGGCCCGCCCTGTCCGGGCCCCTGCGGGCGGCGCTTGTTGGGCCGCCCCTGCGGGCGCGGGGGGAAGTTCCGCTTCTTCTGTCCGCCCTGGGAGTATCCCTGGTGCTTGTCGTTTCCGTTGTCCGCCATGAACCTTCCTTTCAGTTGTTGGCTTTACCGGGGCGCGTCCGCGCGGGTCATTGCCTGCGGCAAAAGCCGCGACAAGACGCGCGGGACGCCTGGGGTGTTTCTTGGGGGGAGGGGCCGCGCGCATCCGCCGTCATGGGCCGTTGCGCGGGCCGTGTGCGCATAATGCACAAAACCGACCGCCCGTGTCAATTCTTTTGTCAATGTATTTCCGACCAGTTGCGCCCGGCGCCCGTGTCCACACGAAGGGGCACGGACATCTCCAGGACGTTTTCCATCACGCCGCGCAGGAGCGCCTCCGTCTCCGCCTCGCGCCCCGCCTCCGTCTCCACCAGCAGCTCGTCGTGCACCTGAAGCACCATGCGCGCCCCCGCCTTCTCCAGCAGCGGGTCCAGGTCCACCATGGCCTTCTTGATGATGTCCGCCGCCGTGCCCTGCACGGGCGTGTTGATCGCCGCGCGCTCGGCCCCCCTGCGGATGTTCGCGTCGCGGCTGCCCAGTTCCGGCAGGTAGCGCCTCCGTCCGAAGAGGGTGGTCACATACCCCTCCTCGCGCGCCCGCACAACCACCTCGTCCAGCCACTCGCGGACCCGCGGGTACTGCGCGAAGTAGTCGGCGATGAACCGCGCCGCCTCGTGCCGGGGAATGCCCAGGTTCCGCGACAGCCCGAAGTCGCTGATGCCGTAGACCACGCCGAAGTTCACCGCCTTCGCCTGCCGGCGCATCTCGGGGGAGACCAGCTCCGGCATCACGCCGAAGACCCGGGCCGCCGTGTCGCGGTGGATGTCCGCGTCGTTGCGGAAGGCCCCGATCATGGCCGGGTCGCCCGAGAGGTGGGCCAGCACGCGCAGCTCGATCTGCGAGTAGTCCGCCGAGACGAGCCGCAGGTTTTCCGCGCCGGCGACGAAGCCCTCCCGGATCTGCCGCCCGTCCTCCGTGCGCACGGGGATGTTCTGCAGGTTCGGGTTGCTGCTCGACAGGCGGCCCGTGGCCGCCACGGCCTGGTTGAACGATGTGTGGATGCGCCCGGTGCGCGGGTGGACCAGCCTGGGCAGGGCGTCCACATAGGTGCCCCGCAGCTTTTCCAGGGAACGGTATTCAAGTATGAGGCCGGGCAGCGGGTGCCTCCCGGCGAGCTCCTCCAGCACGTCCACGTCCGTGGACTGGCCCGTCTTGGTCTTGCGGACGGGTTTCAGGCCGATCCGGTCGAACAGGATCTCCTGAAGCTGCTTGGGGGAGTTGATGTTGAACTGTGTGTCCGCCGCCGCAAAAATCCGCTCTTCCAGGGATTTGAGGCGCACGGCCAGCCCGGCGCTCATCCGGGCGAAGACCTCCGGGTCCAGCGCGACGCCGCGCATTTCCATGCGGGCGAGCACATGAATCAGGGGAATTTCAATTTCGCGGTGCAGGGCCTCCAGCCCGCGCTCCTTCAGCAGGGGCCGGAAAACGCCTTCCAGCCGCAGCGACATGTCGGCGTCCTCGCACGCATACCCGCACGCCCGGTCCACGGGAACCTCGTCGAAGGTGGTCTGCTTCGAGCCCTTCCCGATGAGGGCGCTGATGGGGATGGTCTTGTGCCGGAGGTAATGGAGGCTGACCTCGTCCAAATTGTGCCGCATGCGCGACGGATCTGTCAAGTAGGAGGCGACCATGGTGTCCATGCCGACGCCGCGCAGCTCAATGCCCTCGTTGGCGAACACAATCATGTCGTACTTGATGTTGTGGCCCGTCTTCGGGAGTTCCGGGTCCTCCAGCAGGGGCCTGAGCGCGTCGAGCACCGTCTCCGGGGGCAGGGCGTCCAGCCGCTCCACCGAGGTGAGGTCGTCGGGGTCGTGCTGGATCGTCAGCGCCTCGGGGGTGTGGCGCACGGGGATGTAGTAGCCCGTGCCCGGCGCGGCGCTCAGCGACACGCCGACCAGCGCGGCCAGCATGGGGTCTATGGAGGTGGTCTCCGTGTCCACGGCGAAGCCGCCGGCCGCGCGCATCTCGCCCAGGGCGCGGTCGAGGGTCTCCCGGTCCAGCACCAGGCGGTAGTCCGTTTCCTCCTCCGGCGCCTCGGGCGCGGGGGGGGCGCCGGTCTCCCCGGCCAGCGAGTCGAACCCGAGTTCCAGAAAGCGCGCCCGCAGGCGCTCCGGCTCCCAGGGAGTCCGCACCAGCCCGGGAATGTCCTCCGGCAGGTCCACGTCCGTCTTGATGGTCACCAGCACGCGGCTCTTGAAGGCCTGGTCCCGGTCCGCCTCCAGGTTTTCGCGCTGCTTTCCCTTCAGGTCGCCCAGATGTTCGTAAAGCCCCTCCAGGGAGCCGTACTGCGCCATGAGCTTCTGCGCCGTCTTGTCCCCGATGCCGCGCACGCCCGGCACATTGTCCGCCGTGTCGCCGATGAGCGCGAGGGCGTCCACCACATGCGCGGGGTCCGTGCCGAAACGCTCCCGCACCTCCTCCGGCCCGTACCAGACGCCGCTTTCCCCCTTGCCGGGGTCGAACATGCGCGCCCTTTCCGAGACGAGCTGGAGCAGGTCCTTGTCGCCGCTGACCAGCACGGCCTCCATGCCGGCGGCCTCCGCGCGCCGCGCCAGGGTGCCGATGACGTCGTCGGCCTCCACGCCGGGCACGCAGAGCAGGGGGAGGCTCATGTCGCGGACCACGTCGTGCATCCGGGGAAACTGCTCCTTGAGTTCCGGGGGCGTCTCCCGCCGGGTGGCCTTGTACTCCGGGAAAAGCTCGTCGCGGAAGGTGGGGCCGGGGGCGTCGAAAACCACGGCGATGTGGGACGGGTTGTGTTCCCGCAGCAGCTTCATCAGGATGCGCGTGAAGCCGTAGACGGCGTTGGTGGGCCGCCCCTCCTTGTCCGTCAGGCCGGCCTTGATGGCGTGGAAGGACCGGAAGGCGAAGGCCATGGCGTCCACGAGAAAAATGCGCTCACCCATGTTTGCGTTCCTCCACCAGTTGCACGATTTCCGCGGCCGCGCGCGCGGAGGCGCCCGGCCCGCCCAGGAGGTCCCGCACCTCGCGGAAGCCGTCGAGCATGCGGCGCCGCGCGGGCGAGTCCGCCAGCAGCTCCGTCATCGCGGGCAGCAGGCGCTCCGGGGAGGCCTCCCGCTGCACAAACTCCGGCGCGACGCGCCGCCCCGCGAGCAGGTTGACGATGCCGATATGCTCCACCTTCACCAGCCGCCGCGCAAGCTGGTAGGTGAGGGGATTCATGCGGTAGACGATCACCATGGGCACGCCGAAGAGGGCGGTCTCCAGGGTGGCCGTGCCCGACGCCACCATGCAGCAACGCGCCCGCGAGAGCACCTCCGCCATGCCGCCGACGCGCACCGTGAGGGGAAGGTCCCCGGCAAGGGCGCGGAGCTGGGCGGCGCGCTCGTCGTTCACGCAGGGGGCCTCGAAGACCGCTCCGGGCACCCGCTCCAGAAGCCGCCGGGCGGTTTCGATCATGACCGGCGCGATGCGCCGGAGCTCCATTTCGCGGCTGCCGGGGAGCAGGCCGACGACCGGGGCTTCCGGCGCGGGGGAAGCTTCAGGGATTGCGGCGTTCACCACATGGTCGAGCAGCGGGTGGCCGACGTAGACGCAGGGCACGCCCGCGCGGCGGTAGAACTCCTCCTCAAAGGGGAGGATGACGAGCATCCTGTCCACCACGCGGGCGATGGTGTGGATGCGGCGCTTCTTCCACGCCCACACCTGCGGGCTGATGTAGTAGACGACGGGGATGCCGAGCTTTTTCGCCTCTCCGGCGAGGCGCAGGTTGAAGCCGGGGTAGTCCACCAGCACCAGCGCGTCTGGGCGGGTTTCCGCGAGCCGGGCGCGGGTCTCGTTGAAAAGTCTCCTGATGAAGGAGAGGGAGCGGACCACCTCGGCGAAGCCCATGATGGCCCTTCCGGCGAGGTCGTGGCGGAGCGCCATGCCCGCCGCGGCCATCCGCGCGCCCCCCAGCCCCTCGAACTCCCAGCGGGGCCGGGCGGCGCGCAGCGCGCGGAGGAGGTTGGCCCCGTGGATGTCCCCCGAGGATTCCCCCGCCACGAAGAAAAGACGTGTCACCGGTGGCTCCTGATCTGTTCCACAATGTCCTCCACGAGGCGCAGGGCGCGCAGGCCGTCCTCGCCCGTCACGGCGGGGTCCTCGCCGAGGGTCACGGCGCGCACGAAGGCCTGGAGTTCCCGCAGCAGCGGCTCCTCCCGCGTGACCGGAAGGGGGTCCACGGTGATGGACGCCATCGGGTTCTCCCCCTCGGGCACCGGCCCCGGCTTCTTGCGGTACACCAGCACCTGCTGGGCGCTGTAGTCCGTGGAGACGTAGGCGTTGTCCTCGAAGATGCGGATTTTCCGCATGCCCTCCAGGGAGACGCGGCTGCTGGTGAGGTTGGCCACGCAGCCCGAGGCGAAGCGCAGCCGGGCGTTGGCGATGTCCTCGCAGGAGGAAAAGACCGGCACCCCCACGGCGTCCACCGACACCACCTCGGACCGCGCCAGGCAGAGCACGATGTCCAGGTCGTGGATCATGAGGTCGTGCACCACGCTCACGTCGCTGTTGCGGTTGGGGTAGGGGCTCAGGCGGTGGCACTCGATGAACCGGGGGGCGTGGATGCCCTCGAAGAGCGCCTGCACCGCCGCGTTGAACCGCTCGATGTGCCCCACCTGGAGGATGCGCCCCGCGGCGCGGGCCGCCGCCACCATCTCCCCGGCCTGGGCCGAGGTCGCCGCGATGGGTTTCTCCACCAGCACATGCGCCCCCGCGGCCAGCAGGGCCATGGTCGCCGCGTGGTGCCCCTCGGTGGGCGTGACCACGGACACAATGTCCGGCTTCGCGGCGATCAGGCCGTCCAGCCCGTCAAAGGCGGGCGCGCCGAAGTCCGCCGCCGCCTTTTCGCGGCGTTCGGGGCTGGGGTCGGCGACGCCGACCAGCTCCACGTTTTCCATGGCGGCGTAGATGCGCGCGTGGTGGTAGCCCAGGTGTCCAACGCCGGCAACGCCGGCCCGCAGTGTGCCCATGATGCGAAACGCCCTGTTGTGTTCGGCCCCCCGCGGGGCCGCGCGTCTGCGGTTGTGATGGCGGGGAGCGCCTACCGGGAAATGCCCCGTTCCGAGTTCCGGATGAAGTCCAGAATGGTCTGCCGCTCCGGGGAGTCCTCCACCTCTTCAGTGATGGCCGCCACCGCCTGCGCCATGTTCAGTTCGGAGCGGAAAATGATCCTGTGCATGCGCCGGATGCGCGCCACGGCCTCCTTCGACAGGCCGTTGCGCTCCAGGCCGACCGTGTTGGGCCCGAAGCACCGCGCCGGGTGCCCCTCCATGATCATGTAGGGAAGCACGTCCATGCTCACGCGGGACATGCCGCCGATGAAGGACATCGCGCCGATGACGCAGAACTGGTGGATGCCCACCAGCCCGCCCAGGATGGCCCCCGTCTGCACCGTCACATGGCCCGCCAGCGCCGTGCCGTTGGCCATGATCACCCGGTCGCCCAGATGGCAGTCGTGGGCCACATGCGTGCAGGCCATGAACAGGCACCCGCTGCCGATGGTGGTGGCCTTCTTGCCGGTCTCCTCCAGGTTGTACACCGTGCCCGAGCTCACGGTGACCATCTCCCGGAACACGTTGTCGTCCCCGATGACCGTGCGGCCCACCGCGTCGTGCAGGTGCTTCAGGTCCTGCGGCGGCACGCCGATCTGCGCCCCGCTGAAGGTGCGGTTGTTGGCCCCCATGCGGGTGCCCGCCCCGATCACGCAGTGGGGGCCGATGACGCAGCCCGGACCGATGACGACCTGGTCCTCGATGATGGTGTACGGCTGGACTTCAACATCCGGCGCCAGCTCGGCGCCCTTGTGGATGATGGCGGTCTTGTGTATTTTTTTCATCAGGAAGCGTGCTCTCCCGGAAGAATGATGCCTAACCCTTGAATGAATCCCGCAGTTTCGCGGCGTAGCGGGCCTGCCCGGCCCCGCCGGCCTGCCGGTGCATCGGACGGCGACTCCCACGCCCGTGTGACCGTGCGCGGACGCCAATTGGTGCGTCCGGTTTCCGCAGGCCCATACGATACCACATTTCCCGGCAAAACGCGACTGTCTACCCCTCCCGGGCAATCCCCGGGCACCCTCAGAGTTACCGTTATAGTAGTTCCTTAGCTCAAGCAAGACGCATGTGGCGCGGCCTTTGCCAAGCATCGTCCTTGTTCACGCCCGGAGGCGCCAAGCCGTTGCTGGCAGTTCATTTCTTCGGGTGGAGAAATGAATGCATCCACAGTGCCTTGTCGAGAGTCCTCATGTCCACGTCGGCCTCTCGTGAGAGATTGCGGCAGAAGTCGGCGTATTCCTTCCAGAAAGGGAACGTGTACTGTGCCGGCACCTCGGTCTTGAGCGACTCGAGCGCACGAAAGTCGAGAATCGGATATTGATCCGGGTAAGCGAAGTGGAGGAAGACTGACGCTGTGGGCCAACTCACGCCTGTGAGAAGTGTCCAAATCTGAATCCGCAGTTGTTCCGATCTGGTCTTCCTGGCGATTTCGGACACCTCCCGGATGAGTCCTTCGTCGTTCGACGCACACCGTGGCTTTGTGCGTGGTGTCTTCCAGGCGCACACGGTCACGAAATGCTCCTTCGTGAGAAAGCCGTTGCGCTTGTAGGCCGGGAAGATGTCCCTGGTGATCTCCTCTGTTAGATTTCTTTCATTTTTGTTCTGGATATCGTATTTGGCCGCCAGATCAGGGATTTCAGACTTGTCGAATCGCAGTTCCATCCTTAGCGCTCCTTTGCGAACAATGTTTAGACGGCCCAGCACACGGTGCGGGGTTCTTTGCTTCTGTCCGGATACCCCGTCACGGGACATCCCGTCGGGGATTGCCGGAGCCCTTCTCCACTGACGCCGTTTCGCGGGGGGGGCTTTGCGCCAACCCCTGCACCTCCTTGCCCGTATTCTTGGCCGGTTTCTTGTGGAATGTCAAGCCTTTTCTAGGGCAATCGCACTAGAATCCGTGGGTGCTTTTTGGATGGAGTCCGGTCATTGCCTGATATCCGACCTCTTCAACGCTGAAAGCGTTGCCGCATATAGCCCAGGGCAGGCCGCCGCCCGAAGGGCCAGGCCTGCCCTGGGTTGCACGTCCCAAAGCACTTCTTGCCCTGAAGGGGCAACCGAAATTTGCGCGCCTGGAAGAAGACAAGGCAGGCGGGACGCCTGCGGTACGGAACCGCGCCCCGCAGGTCTTCTTCGTACCGCAGGCGTCCCGCC
>JAPXRP010000173.1:0-9225 GCA_033813475.1 Candidatus Hydrogenedentota bacterium | reverse complement strand
CCTCGGGCAGGTCGCAGGGAATTCCGGGAGGCCCGAAACTGCACTCCACCCGGCTGATCTCGCCGATCGCGCCATTGCGCACCAGCTCGCAGGCCACGCGGAACTCGGCCATGGACCGCTGCATGGAGCCCGTCTGCAGCACGCGCCCGTGCTCCTTCACCGCCTTGATCACCGATACGGCCTCATGGATGTTGTGGGTGAGGGGCTTCTCGCAGTAGACGTCCTTCCCCGCGGCCAGGGCGGCAAGCGTCGGGATCGCGTGCCAGTGGTCGGGCGTCGCGATGCACACGGCGTCAATGTCGCCGCGCGCGATAATCTCGCGGAAATCCGTGTAAGAGGGGCACTCCGCGGCGCCGCCGTCGGACTTCTTCGCGTAGTAGTCCGCCGCCCGCTGGCGCGCGGCCTCACGGCGCGTCGTGTCCACGTCGCACACCGCCACCACCCGGCAGCGCTTGTGCTGCAGGAAGGCCTCCATCAGATAGCGGCCCTGCTTGCCCGTGCCGATGAAACCGATGGTGATGAGGTCGTTGGGTTTCGTGTCGGCGGCCCAAATATGGGACGGCAGGATGAACGGGGCCGCGGAGAGGGCGGAAACCTGTTTGAGGAAGGAACGGCGGGTGGTCTTCATAGTTTTCTCCTTGCGTTGCTCGGTTGCGCGGCGCCCGCCGTCCGAAAATGCGGGCCGCCGCCCCTCCCCATCATAGCACGCTGCACCGGCCACCTTCCCGGAATGGACGCACCATTTTTTCGGCTATACTCGGCGAAACAGGAGGTGCTGAGATGAAAAGAGGACTGGCTGGGTTGGTGGCGCTGTGCGCCGTGGCGGTGCTGTTTGGCGGGACGGCCCGGGCGCACAACCCCGTGGTCATCAACGGCGGGCCGACGAACGCCGAAACGGCCCATTTCATCAAGGATGTTTCCGTCAGCCGGGTGGCCTACCACCACGCGAAGCCGGGCCAGGAACTGCTCTGGCTGACCTTCGACGGGAAGGCGGGACAAACGCTGGATTTCCAGATGGGGCTCCCGAAACTCGAACGCTACGCCGACGTGCGCCCGGCCACAGCCCTGCTGGGATCAGGGCTGCCCGCCGCCCCGGGGCTTCCCTTCGCCGTCCCTGAGGGCATGGGCGCCCTGCTGTTCACCACCGACGGCCAGACGCCCACCCAGTTCGACGAGGAGTTCACCGGCACGGTGGACTGGCAGTTTGAGGGCGAACAGGTCCAGCTCCCGCAGGACGGAAAGTACTTCCTGGTCTCCTACATCCCCTCCGGGGAGGAGGGGAAGTTCTGGATCGCCCCCGGTGTGAAGGAGGCCTTCGGCCTCTGGGATTTGATCCGGATGCCGGTGATCATCGTGCAGGCGCGACTTTTTCACGAGGTCTTCCCGTGGGGCGGCATCCTCGGCTGGGCCTACCTGGGCCTGGTCCTGGTTGCCGTCGCGGGGGTCGCCGGCGCCGGCGCGCTCCTGCTCTGACGGCACGCGACGCCTACCGGGGCCACGCGGACTTGAGGTCCCGAACAGACAGCGAGTGGACAAAGGCGTTGGCGCCTTTCACAAAATTTAGCCCCTGTTTGTCCTCGTCAAAATGGACGCCCATGGGCATGTAGACGAGGCCGTTCTGCGCGAAAATCTCGATGGACAGGCGGTCCACCAGCAGCCGGAGGGCGAGCCGCCCGTCCTCCAGCGCCACCTTGGCGGTCTTGTCGCCGCAGGTGAGCTCGCCCTTCTCAACGTCATAGGCGACCTTCACCCCGCGGACGTCAAAGCCAACCCGCCGCGCGTCTGCGGCCTCGAAAACCGCCTCGATGTCCAGACAGTCGCCGGTGACCGCGACGGGAAGTTCCCCGCCGGGAACGGCCCCGGTCCATCTGCTTTCCCGCGCGTACAGCGAGGCGATCTCGCGGACCGGCCACGCACACAGGCGCGGCCCTTCGGGCGTGGAGCGCAGCGTCAGCTCCACGGGAAAGTCCATCATCTGGTTGAAGGGCATGCTCTTGTCGCCGACAGTGCCCCAGGCAATCTGGATCCGCCGGCCGTCCTCAGCCGGGAGGTTGTTGTACGTCTGCGACGCGTAGAAGCAGTTGCCGAAATTGAAGGGCAGGGCGGAGCCGTCGGGGGTGAACACCTTGCCGTCAAACGCGCCGGTGAAATATTCCCCGGACGCCCCGTAGAGCACCCATTTGGTCTTTCCCTTGTCCCCGTCCACAGGCAGTTCAAACAGTTCGGGGCACTCGAAAAAGGACTCTATCTCACTCTGCAGGGTCCAGGTCTTGAGATCGGGGGAATTGAAGATTCCCATGCGCTTTCCGTCGAGGAACAGCACAATGACCCAACAGCCTGAGGGTTCATGCCAGAAGGCCTTGGGGTCGCGGTTCCCCCCCGCGATGTGCCCCTGCACGGGGTTGCCCTCGTATTTGGTCCATATGCGGCCCCGGTCGTTGCTGTACGCCAACGCCTGTGTGAAGGGGACATTCTCCGACCAGCGCCCGGTGCCGCCCGCCGCCGTGTACACGCACACCATCGGCGGTTCGTCGCCGGTCTGGAAGCCCGTCGTGTTTGCATGGTCCACCACCGCCGAACCTGAAAAGACGGTGCCCAGCGCGTCCGGATGGATGGCATCGCCCAGTTCGGTCCAGTGCACCAAATCCTTGCTCACCGCATGGCCCCAGGTCATGTTGCCCCAGTTCCAGCCCACCGGGTTGTGCTGGAAGAAGAGGTGATACTCGCCCGCGTGCCACACCAGCCCGTTCGGGTCGTTGTTCCAGCCCCGCTGCGGGGAGAAGTGGAACTGCGGCCGCAGCCTCTCCCGGTAGAGGTTCTCGCCGCCGATCAGGCTGTCGCCCGGCGTGATGAGGGCCAGCCCGGCGTCGGACTCCAATCCGTCGGACCAGAGGGTCAGCGTTTCGCCCTTGAAGGGCGCGACATCCACGGCCGCCCAGAAGTCGGGCTCCTTCTCCGCCAGCTCAATCTCGTATTCGCGGAGAATCTCCGTACCCCGGAGCAGGCGCAGCACCGCCTTGGGCGCGCCGTTCTTGACGGGCAGGTTCAGCAGGCTGTTCTCCACCCTGATTTCCCGTTTCCTCTCGGCAGTCATCGGCTCGTCTCCAAACACGATGTGGTCCACGTTGATGTGGCCCCATCCGTCCGTCCGGCTGTCCACAATCTGAATCACCGCCTTTTTTCCCGCCAGCTCGCGCACGTCCCACGACTGCCAGCGCAGGCGCTCGCTGCCGCCGGGCTTGTCGTTGGGGCCTGTGACGGTCCGCACGACCTCCCCGCCGACCAGCAGATTGACGCAGGTCTCGCCGGGGTGCTTTCCGCCGCCGATGAGGAAACTGATGTGCGGCCGCTCGACAGTGAACTCCGGGGAGGTAAGGGTGCCCGTGGCGCCGTCGCCCTGGTGGAACGAGTTGACCAGCCGCCGTCCCTTGAACCCCGAGACCTCCATCTGCTGATCCAGCGTGCCCCGCGCGGGACCGGGGCCGAAGGCTTCCCCGGAAACCTTCCAGTCCCCGTAGTCCTTCCCCTCGAAATCCGCGAATACCTTGTCCGCACCGAAGGCGGCCCCGCAGCAGCAGACGGCGGCAACCAGCACCGCAACAGTTCCTCTTCCCATGATCCCTCTGCCTCCTTGTCTCAGTCCGTTCCGGCAGCCCGTTGGGCCAGCGCCACCGCGCCCAGCACACCGGCGCGGTTGCCCAGCCCCGGCGGCACAATGTAATTGTCCATGTCCTCCAGAAGAACCCGGGCCTGAATGTACCCGTTCAGAATCTCCCGGACCTGGCGGCGCACCTTTGGGAACAGGTGCGTCTGCTCCATGACCCCTCCGCCGAGGATAACACGCTGCGGGGAGAGGATGAAAATCTGCGGGACGATGCCGTGGGCGAGGTATTTTGCTTCCAGGTCCCACGCGGGGTGGCCGGGGGGGAGGGTTTCCGCGCGGGCACCCCAGCGCCGCTCAATCGCCGGCCCGGAGGCCAGCCCCTCCAGACAGTCCCCATGATAGGGGCACAGGCCCTCAAAGGGGTCCTCCGTCCGGTCGTGCGGTGGAAACACATGCCCCATCTCCGGATGCATCAGGCCGTGCACCAGCCCGCCGTTCACCATCGCACCGCCGCCGATCCCCGTGCCGACGGTGATATACACAAAGGTGTCCAGCCCCCGCGCGGCACCCCAGCGGAACTCGCCCAGCGCCGCGCCGTTCACATCCGTGTCAAATCCCACGGGCACTCCCAGCGCCCGGGCAACAGGCCCCGCGAGGTCGGTGTGCGCCCAGCCCGGCTTCGGCGTGGTGGTGATGTGGCCAAAAGTGGGGGAGGAGGGGGCGGGGTCCACCGGACCAAACGAGGCGATCCCCACTGCGGCGAGCCCGCCGTGCTTCGCCGCCATCTCCCGGAAAAACGCCACGGACTTCCCGATGCACTCCTCCGGCGACGTGGTCGGAAACCGCACCTCGTCGCGCAGATCATCCGGCCCCGTGCCCACGGCACAGACAAACTTGGTTCCACCCGCCTCTATTCCGCCATATGCCGGCACAAGAAGCCTCCTTTCGACGCATTCAGATCATCTTTGTGTATTCTTCCAAGAGTCGCAGATACACCCGGTACTGCTCCAGCGAGACCCCAGGAGGGGTCTGGTGGTCCACGCTGGGGATGAACCCGCCGGTTTTCATGAGGGGCGCCAGCCGCTCAAACTCCGCGCGCATGGCGGCTTCCCCGTGGGGCATCACCATCTTGTCATAATGCCCGACCAGGGCAAAAGCAGGGAATTGCCGCCGCAGGGCCAGACCGTCCACCCCCGCCTGCCGTTCCAGCGGCAGCACGCCCTCGACCCCCGCGCGCTCCAGCCAGGGCACCATGGCCGTCACGTCGCCGTCCGTGTCCACGATGGTAAGCATGCCCATCTCCTTCACCCGCGCGAGGAGGGGACGGTAGTAGGGGGCGATGAACTCATCGAACAGCCCCTCGCCGATCATGGGCCCCTTGTTGAAGGACATGTCCTCGGCCAGGGTGAGGAAGGTGGGGACACAGCTCCGCTCCACCTTCTCCAGTATCTCCAAGTTGAACGCCAGCAGGTCCCGGTTGATGGCGTGGATCAGTTCGGCGTCCTCGATGAAGGCGTACATGAGCTTTACAAAGCCCATGAGCGTGCGCGGAAACCAGAAGAAGCCCTCCAGCGTGATCCAGACCACCGCGTCGCCCCGAGCCTGGCGCGCCGCCCACGCCTCCATCCCCCGGATGGCCGCCGAGTGGTCCGGGAAGAAGCTGGGCTTCACGCGCAGATAGTCGTCCATGTCCGACACAACGCCCTCGACATGGTGCTGGGCCGCCTCGATGGTGGGCTGGGTCGTGCTGAACCAGAACTGCTTGTACGGGTCCAGCCCGAACCACTCGTGAATCTCGAAGATGTCCGTGAGGGAGGGGGGCAGCCCCTCGCCGTGCCACCGCTCGATGGTCTTGTCCCACCACATCGCCCATTCCCACCGGGGAAGCCGGTCCACGGGCTGCCGGGCCATCACCGCCCGGAAACGCTCCACATGGTTCATGCCAACAATCCTTCTGCCACGCCTGAAACGCTCGCGGCGATGCCCACACTGTCATTAAGGAAGGCGGAAGACATTCTTCTCCCCGGCCCGCAGGCGGTAACAGGCAAACCCGAACCGCTGCGCGCCGTCCGCGGGGGGAAGCGAACAGCTCGTCCCCTCCGGAAGCACCAGGGTGGCATCGCACCCCTCCGGCACGTCAAGGGTCACATCATGTCCCCCGCCGGTTGAAACCGCCTTAAGATCGAAAGGGCCCAGCACGGTGTGCGTGACCACCTCCAAGTCCCCGATGTCCCCCAACTGCGGACGCACATCGCAGGTGGCGAACCCCGGCGAGGTGGCCCGGATGCCCGCAATGTCCATGTGAAGGAAGTAGAGCGGCACCACGGGGCAGTGGCTCCACTCCGCCGTGGAATCCGCGGGGGCCTCCCACATTTCCTGAAGCGTGTTGTTCAGCAGCACGGAACCCATGGTCGCCCATTTGGTCCGGAATTCAGACACCACCACATCGGCCCGTCCCCGCCTCGCAAGCGCCCAGTACCGCCAGTGCGCGTTCGCGGGATAGGACAGCCCCATTTCATGCGGGCACTCCACCAGCGCCCGGAGCGCCGCGTCGGCGTCGCCCCCGGGACATTGGACAAACAGGATGGACATCGCCAGCGTCCGGTCGGAGAGGCGAACGGCGCCCTCCTCCGCCAGGAACGGAAGGTTGTCCACGAAAAGCCCCCGCTCCTCGTCCCAGAACCGCTCTGTGGCGGCGGCGAGCAGTTCGTCCCCGATGCGCCCGCATTGCAACGCCTTCTCCTGGTCGCCAAAGGCGGCGGCGAGAGGGGAGAGGGCATGGCGGTACATGGCGGCGGCGTAGAGGTTGAACGCGCACTGCTTGTGCGACGGTTTTTTGAACGCCAGATGGTCCATCCAGACCGTGGGGATGCCGAGGTTCTCCACCGGCAGCAGGCCGTCGCCCCCGCGCAGCGCGGCGAGATAGTCCGCAAACCGCAGCAGGCGCGGATACGCCTCCGCCACCCCGTCGCGGTCCCCCGTCTCCAGATAATGGTTCCAGCAGTCGAAAACGAACCCGACGCCGTGGTCCAGGAGGGGGCCCCAGTACGCCCCCTGAATCTGCTTCTGCTGGACCCGGGCCAGCCGGTCGAAAGCCGGCCAGCAATCCATGAAATATCCCTCGGGCGACTGCCCCTCGCTGAACGTGCGCAGGAACCGCTGCGGAAGGCGGGTTTCGCCGAAGGTTTGGCGGATGGCGAACAGTTGCGGGCTCCCGTCCCCGCTGTACTGCTGCCGCTCGCGGCCCATGCCGTCCACCGCCACGTCCAGGGCGCTGTTGTTCAGGGTGTTCACGGTCGCGTCAAAAAGCCGCTGGAGGGCCGGGTCCGAGCATTTCACCCGCGCCGGGTTCGGCCAGGGAAAGAGACGGCGCCGCGCCCCCACCGCCGAAACAGTGACGGGACGGTTCGCGCCGCGCACATGAAGCTGCATCCAGCGGAAGGACTCGTAGTCGAAGGGTTCAAAAGCGTTGACCCCTTCCCGGCATACAAACCGGGTCCAGGCGTAGAAATGCGTGTCGAGCCACGCGGGACCGTCCGGGGCGTGGGACTCCTGCACCATCAGCTCCACCACGGCGCCCTCGGGCGCGTCAATGGTGAACTGCGGCCAGCCGACGATGTGCTCGTTGAACTCAAAGGTGGCGTAGACGCCTTCCCGGTCTCCGGTGGCGGGAAGCATGGTCTTGTCTCCCGCCGTCTCCGCCTCCGGGGTCTCATCCACCGTGTACGCGCCGGGCACCCGCATGTCGAACCAGTCCCGCGGGTCCCGGTGCCAGAGAATCCGCCCGGAATCGGCGAGCCCCTTTGCCGACACCAGCGGCTCCGTGATCAGCGGGATTTCGCGCACACGCAGGGACGCGTCCTCTTCCCGGACCCGGTCCAGAAGGTCGTTGCCCTGGTAATGGCTGGATGCGGCGGGCTTGTCCGGCGGGCATTCCAGGGGCATGGCCGGACACCATTCCTCCCCGGGGGCATACCCCGGGGTGTCCCAGCCCTCCGGATGAAGACGGGCGTCATATTCCTCCTGAAGCGCCCGGAGGAACCAGCGCTTGTGCTGTCCCGGGGGGTGCGCCCGGTCAATCATGCAGCGCCACTCCCCGTCGGACACCACGGAACGGGTGGTCCCGTCCGGAAACTCCAAGACAAGATGAAAGAGCATCCCGGGCTTGCCCGCAGGCCAAGTGCCGTCGCCCAGGCCGTAGTACAGCACCTCCACCCCCAGGACATTCTTCCCCGGAACAAGCAGCGGGGCGATGTCCACGGGGTCCGCGTCCAGCTGGCGCGGATCGCACGGCGCAGGTCCCCACTGGACCCGCGTCCCGTTGACCGTCAAACGGTAGCGGCTGTCCGCCGAGACAAATCCCCTCGCCCGCACCGGAACGGTGTCCAGGACGATCTCCCTCCGAAAGAGGACAAAGGTGTTCGATAGCGTCCGGGTGGAGGGCATCCACACCCACCGCGCCGGGGCCAGGTCCAGGCGGCGGGAACGCCAGTCGCTGTGTTCAAACGTGCGCAGCCCCCAGGTGTCCCGCGTCAGGGCCTCCTGAAGGTGCGCGGGTGCGGACGCCCCCGAGACAAACTGGCTGATCATCAAGAGCAGGACTGTCATGGCTGGTTCCCCGGCACCGGTGTGCCGGGGAAGACTATATCACGCTCGGCGCGCTTGAAAAGCGCGACAAGGCCCGGTATGGTATTGGCGTGGCACGACACGCACCCTGGAGGACCGTAACCGCCGGGAGGCCGCGCCCAACCACTACGGAGTGACCCCCATGAAACCCGCTTTCGCCCGTTTCCTGCCCGCCATCCTGCTCGTCTCCCTGGTTGCCGCCGCGGCCCCGTCCGCCGGGGAACGCGTTTCCCTGTTTAACGGAAAGGACCTCACCGGGTGGACCGTGGAAAAATGCGAGGCCGCCGTGGACAACGGCGACCTCCTGATCCAGGACGGGAACGGACTGGTCCAGAGCGAGAAGCAGTACGCCGACTTCGTGCTGGAGTTCGAGTGGAAGGCGCTGGCGGAGGACAACTGGGACAGCGGCGTCTACTTCCGCTACGACTCCGTGCCCAAGAACAAGGTCTGGCCGCCGAAGTACCAGGCCAACCTGCGCAAGGGCATGGAGGGCAACGTGGAGGGGCTCGAGGGCGCCAAGAGCGAGGGGCTCATCAAGGCGCATGAGTGGAACACCTTCAAGCTCACCGTGAAGGGCGACGAGGCTGAAATGGAAATCAACGGAAAGCCCGCCTGGAAGGGGAAGGGGCTTGAGGGCCCCGCCAGCGGCTTCATCGCCTTCCAGGCCGAGGTGCCCACCGGCGGCCAGCACCGCTTCCGGAATGTTTTCATCACCGAACTGAAATAGGAAGAAGGCAAACACATGAAACGCACGTCGTCCCCCTCCGGTCGTCTGCTTTTCCCAGGGGTGCCCGTGGTTGCCGCCCTGGTCGTCTTCTGCCTCGCCGCCCATGCGCAGCCGCCCATCCAGACCGGGACCGGCCACCGTTTCGCCTGCACGGACTATTCGGGAAACAAGGTGTTCCTTGTCGGCGCGGACGGAAAAGTCGAGTGGGAGTACGCCACGGGCACCTGCAACGACCTGTGGGCGCTGCCGAACGGCAACCTCCTCTTCA
>JAPXRP010000172.1:0-9283 GCA_033813475.1 Candidatus Hydrogenedentota bacterium | reverse complement strand
GTTTTGGGACGCGCAACCCAGGGCAGGCCTGGCCCTTCGGGCGGCGGCCTGGCCTGGGCTATATGCGGATGTCCCGTTGGGACAAGAAAGACAGAATCACATAACCAAGGGACGTCCTTGCCACTCGCAGGCGTTTCTCGAGGGACATTTTAGTGCGATTGCCCTGCCTGGATGGACTTGTTCAGAGATGCTGGGGCATAATTCGGGCGGATCACCCAAGCGCCATGAAAACGCATCAGGAAATAGACAGGCGGAGCCTGGAGCTGGCCCGGGCCGTGGCGGCGCGGATAGACGCCGACCCCCGGCGCGGCGGGCTCGACCTTGCCCGGGACAACTGCGCCCGGTGGCTGCGCCAGAGCCCCTCCGCCGCCGTGGAGGAATGGCGGCGCATCCTGGAAGGGGGCTGGGAAGCGGCGCGGAAGGCCCTTCTCGATGAAAGTGAAACCGGGGCGCGCCTGCGGCAAAGCAGTCCGTTTTGCGGCATCCTCTCCCCGAGGGAACGTTGGGAAATCTATCGGCGGTTCGAAGATGAACAGACAAGAACTTGAGCACCTCATCCGGGCGGCTGGAAGCATCACCTCATGCCGGGACATCGTTGTGCTGGGGAGCCAGGCCATCCTTGCGGCCTTTCCCAACGCTCCCGAAGAGCTGCTGGTTTCCATGGAAGCCGATGTCTATCCGCTGGACTCGCCGGAGTTGGCGGACCTGATTGATGGAAGCATCGGCGAAATCTCCCCTTTCCACAACACCTTTGGATACTATGCCCACGGAGTGGGGCCCGGGACCGCCATCCTGCCTTCAGGCTGGAAGGAGCGTCTTGTGCGCGTGGAGGGGCCGGGCACTTCCGGTGTGGTGGGATGGTGCATTTCCCCCCCGGACCTGGCTGTTTCCAAACTGCTTGCCGGCCGGGACAAGGACATCGCCTTTGTGCGGTCCATGCTGCTGCACACCCTTGTGGACGCCTCCACCCTACGGGAGTTGGCTGGAGAACTCCCAGAAGACCAGGCCAAGCTCCTTCTGGCCAGACTGCGCAAAGCCCTTTAAGGGCGGGGCCGCGCTTCGCGGGGGCCTTCGCGGTTCGGGTATACTATCGGTCCGCGCGCGGGGCGCGGACATCACAGGAGGAACCGCATGTACATCGGACGCATCGTGAGCGTGGCCCGGACCCTTGACGACCGCCTGTGCGCGGCGTACCGCGTCTCCAGCAGGTCTTTTCCCAACCGCACCGCCGTGGCGGGGGAAAACAAGGTGAGCATTGTGCCAAAGCCCGGGCACGAGATGGACGTCTACAAGAACCCCTACATCGCCTACAACTGCGTGCGGATCGTCTGCAACGGCGACGTGGCGGTGGTGACCAATGGCAGCCAGACCGACGGCATCGCGGAGAAGATTGACCAGGGCATGCCCCCGCGCGACGCCCTGGCGCTGGTCTCGCTGGCGCTGGACTTCGAGAAGGACAGCTACAACACGCCGCGCATCAGCGCCGTGGTGGACAAGAAGAGCAGCACGGGCTGGCTGGCCATCGTGCGCCACGACGGGCTCGAGGTGGAGCGCATCCCGCTGTACCCGGGCCGCCTGTGGTATGTGGCCACCTACGAGGAGAACACGATCACCGAGGCGCGGGGGGACGAGTTTCCCGCCGAGACCCCGGAGGACGCGTGCGACTTCCTGCTCGGCGGCGGCGTCTTCGCGCAGCGCGACAACCCGGTGACGGCGGTGGCCGCCATGGCCGGGTACCAGGGCTATGAAATCTTCGTGAAGGACGCGCCGGCGGTCTGACCGCCCGTCCGCAACCACGCGCGCGGCCCCTGCGGCCCGCAGACGGAAGGCCCGCAATTCATGGCAAAAGACACGAGTGTCTATGTGAGCCCCCTGGTGGAGCGCTTCGCCACGGCGGAAATGGCCCGCCTCTGGAGCGCCGACCGCAAGTTCTCGACCTGGAGGCGCTGCTGGGTGGCCCTGGCGGAGGCCGAGCGCGAGCTGGGGCTGAACATCACGGAGGGGCAGATCGCCGAGATGCGGGCGCACCTCGAAGACATTGACTATGCGGCGGCGGAGGCCTACGAGCGCAAGACCCGCCACGATGTCATGGCCCACATCCACGCCTTCGGCGATGTCGCGCCCCTCGCCCGGCCCATCATCCACCTCGGCGCGACAAGCTGCTATGTGGGCGACAACACGGACCTGATCCTGATCCGCGAGGGGCTGGACCTGCTGCTGGCGAAGGCCGCCGCCGTGCTGGCGAAACTGCGCGACTTCGCCCTCGCCCACAAAGACCTGCCCACCCTCGGCTACACCCATTTCCAGCCCGCCCAGGTGGTCACCGTCGGCAAGCGCGCCTGTCTGTGGGCGCAGGACCTCCTCCTCGACGTGCTGGAGATGGAGGCCGTGCGCGCCGGGCTCCGCTGCCGCGGCGTCAAGGGCACCACGGGCACCCAGGCGTCGTTCATGGCGCTCTTCGACAACGACGCGGAGAAGGTGCGGCGGCTCGACCGCCTGGTGGCCGAAAAACTCGGCTTCGACAGCGCCTTCACCATCACCGGACAGACCTACACGCGCAAGATGGACACGCGGGTGCTGAACGCCCTCGCGGGGATCGGCGAATCCGCCCACAAGTTCGGCACGGACATGCGCCTGCTCCAGAACATGAAGGAGGTCGAGGAGCCCTTCGAGTCCACGCAGGTGGGCAGCTCCGCCATGGCCTACAAGCGCAACCCCATGCGCTGCGAGCGCATCTGCGCCCTGTCGCGCTTCCTCATGGTCGGGCCGCTCCACGGGGGGCTGACCACGGCGGTGCAGTGGTTCGAGCGCACGCTCGACGACTCCGCCATCCGGCGCCTGAGCCTGCCCGAGGCCTTCCTCGCCGCTGACGCCGTGCTCAACCTCTGGCTGAACGTCATGGAGAACCCGAGGGTTTATCCGAAGGTCATCGAGAAGCACCTGTGGGCCGAGCTGCCCTTCATGGCGACGGAGAACATCCTCATGGCCTGCGTGCGCCGGGGCGGCGACCGCCAGGAGCTGCACGAGGTCATCCGCCGCCACTCGCAGGCCGCCGGCGCCCGGGTGAAGGAGGAGGGCGCGGACAACGACCTGCTGGACCGGCTTGCCGCCGACCCGGCCATCGGCATGACCCGCGACGAGATCAACGGGGTGTTGAACCTCCGCGAGTTTGTGGGCCGCGCCCCGGAGCAGGTGGTGGAGTTCCTGGAGGAGGAGGTCGCCCCCGTGATCGCCCGCCACGGCGGGGGCGGGGTCGCCTCGGACGTGCGCGTGTGACCGAACCGCCGGGATGAACGGCATGGCCTGTGAGGAAAAAACCGCGTTCATCGTGAACCCCCACGCCGCGCAGGGGCGCACCCGGCACGGATGGCCCGGCCTGCTCAAGAGCGTGGAGAAGCGCTTCTCCAACTTTGACGTCTTCGTGACCGAGCGGCCCTTCCACGCCGTCGAGCTGACGCAGAAGGCCCTGTGGAACGGCTACACCCGCATCGTCAGCGTCGGCGGCGACGGCACCCATTTCGAGGTGACCAACGGCTTCTTCGAGGGCGCGCGGCCCGTCAACCCCGACGCCGTCCTCTCCATCCTCCCCTACGGCACCGGGTCCGACCTCGCGCGGACCCTTGGCATCCCCACCGGCGCGCGCTCGCTGCCCCTGCTCGCCAGCGACCGCATCGTCCGCGCCGACGTCGCCCGCATCACCTGCGCCGGCCTCGACGGCGGCGAGAACATGTGCTACTTCCTCAACACCAGCCGCATCGGCATCGGCGGCGAGGTTGTCTGGCAGGTGAACCACAACACCAAGGCCTGGGGCGGCTTCGTCTCGTACTGCTGGGGCACCCTGCGCGCCCTCTTCGCCTACACCGACAAGCCCATGAGGATCACCATTGACGGCGAGACCCGCGAGCAGGTCGTCAAGGAGATCATCATCGCCAACGGCTGCTACGACGGCGGTGGCATGCACATCGCCCCCAAGGCGAAGCTGGACGACGGCCTCTTCGACATCTACATCATCGGCCCGGTCACCCTGCTCGACGCCCTCGTCAGCCTGCCCCTCATCTACCGCGGCGGCCTCGAGTCCCGCCCCGACGTCGTCACCTTCCTCCGCGGAAAGTTCATCCAGGTAGAATCCCCCGAGCAGGTCAAGATCAACACGGACGGCGAAGTCCCCGGCTACCTCCCCGCCGCCATCGAGCTCCTCCCCAGGGCCATCTCCGTCGTCACCGGCCGCTGACGGGGGGGGCAGAGGTGAAATGAACGCCGTCCGGCGTCATAATAGCCCCGGTCCGCCGTGCCGCCGGGCCGGGCACAACCAAGAGGAGTCCCGTCGTGAACGTCGCGTCCGCCAAACCGTCTTGGAGCTTCGCCGCGCTGCTGGCCCTGGCCGGGGCCGTCCTGTCCGGGTGTTCCGTCAGCCCCCAGTTCGCGGTGGTGGAGGATCAGACCCTGACCGGGGTTCCGCTGCCGGTGCCGCTTGCCGGGGTGCCCCTTGTGCCCGGACTCTCCTGCAACCTGCCCGACCAGGCGTCGCTCGACCGGGCCGTGGAGGACGCCGTCGGCTCGTTTCTTGCCGGCATCTTCACCGTCACAAAAGCCGACCTTCTCTCCGTGGAGATCGAGGTGAACGAAGACAGCGCCGGCGATCTTTCCACGATCAACCGGCTCGCGCTGACGCTGCACCTGCTGGACGCCGAGGGCGCGCGCCGGGAGGAGGTTTCCCTCGGCAGCGCGGAGAACCCCGAAGGATTCGGCCGGCGCGCCCTGCTGCCGCTGGATCCGCCCGCCGCCCTCCTCGACGTCGCGCGGTCCGGCGCCGACTGCGGCGCCCTCGCCCTGGCCGCCGACGGGCAGTACCCCGCGCAGAATGTCACTTTCGACGTGCGCGTCCGCGTCAGGATCCGTGTCGGGCTGAGACGCTGACGGGCCGGGGGTCAATCTGATGGCGGCGCTTGACAGGAGACATCGGTGCCCCCCTGGCCCGCTTTCCCGGCCCCGTCTTGCGCGCCGGGCGGCCGGCGCGGTAGAGTGGAGCCTCCAAGGAGAACCGATCCATGCGAAAACTGGGAATGCTCGTTGTGTGCGCGGCGGTCGCGGTGGTGGTCTCGGGGTGCGGGTCCGGCGGCGATGCGGCGCAGCCCGCGGACGGCCGGGCGCCGGACGCCGCCAAGGAGAAGGTGATCGGCGCCGCGCTGCTGACGCAGACGCACATCTTCTACCAGGACATGATCGCGGAGATGCGGGAGGAGGCGGCGCGCCGCGGCTTCAAGCTCAAGACGCAGTTCGCCGAGTTTGACAGCCGCCGCCAGAACGACCAGATGGAGATGTTCATCGCCCAGGGCGTGGACGCCATCATCCTCGCGCCCACGGACTCCAGCGGCATCACCCCCGTGGTGGCCGACGCGCGGGCCAAGGGCATCCCGGTGTTCACCGCCGACATCGCGGCGAAGGGCGCCGACGTGGTCTGCCACATCGCCTCGGACAACTACAAGGGCGGCAAGATTCTCGCCGAATACCTCGTGCAGCAGCTCAACGGCCAGGGCAAAATCGCCATCGTGGACCATCCCAGCGTCACCTCCGTGCAGGACCGCACGGCGGGCTTCACAGACGAGATCGCCAAAAGCCCCGGCATCCAGATCGTGGCGCGGGTCCCCGGCGAGGGGCAGCGCGACAAGGCGCTCCGCGTGACCCAGGACCTGCTCCAGGCAAACCCCGACCTCGCCGCCATCTTCGGCATTAACGACGACTCGGCCCTCGGGGCGCTCGCCGCCGTGGAGGCCGCCGGGCTCCAGGAAAAGATCATCATCGTCGGCTTTGACGGCACCCCCGAGGCGACGGACGCCATCCGCGCGGGCAAGGCCCTCAAGGCGGACGCCGTGCAGTTCCCCAAAGAGATCGGCAAGGCGGTCATTCAGACCATCGCCGACCATTTCAACGGCGTGGAGCTCCCCAAGGAGCGCCCGGTGGATGTCGGGCTGATCACGAAGGAAAGCCTGGAAGGGGCGGCCGCCGGTGGCTGACCTGCTTCTGGAGATGCGGGGAATCACCAAGCAGTTCCCCGGCGTGCTCGCCCTGGACGACGTCTCCCTCGACCTCCGGGAGGGCGAGGTGCACTGCCTGCTCGGCGAGAACGGCGCGGGCAAGTCCACGCTCATGAAAATCCTCGCGGGCGCCCAGCCCGCCGACCGGGGCGACATCCTCATCGGGGGGCGCCCCGCCGCCGTCACCAGCCCCGCCCGCGCGCGGGAGCTGGGCGTCAGCATGATCTACCAGGAATTCAACCTGAGCCCCTTCCTCTCCGTGGCGGAGAACATCTTTCTCGGCCGCGAGCCGCGCGTGGGAAAGACCCCGTTCATAGACGGGGCGCGGCTCCGCCGCGACGCGGAGGAGGTGCTGCGGCACATGGGCGTTACCCTGGACGTGCGCCTGCCCGTGAACCGCCTCAGCGTGGCCCAGATGCAGATGGTGGAAATCGCCAAGGCCGTCTCCGTCAACGCCCGCATCCTCGTCATGGACGAGCCCTCGGCCACCCTCACGGACCACGAGCTGGCCTCGCTCTTCACGCTCATCGGCGAGCTGCGCGGCCGCGGCATGGGCATCCTCTACATCTCCCACCGGCTGGAGGAGGTCTTCCAGATCGGCGACCGCGCCACCGTCATGCGCGACGGGCGGCACGTCGCCACCCGCGACGTCGCCGGCCTCACCCGCGAGGACATCATCCGCATGATGGTGGGCCGGGAGCTCACCGAGGAGTTCCCCAAGGTGTCCCTGCCCCGCGGCGCCGAGCGTCTGCGCGTGGAGGGGCTCACCCGCGAGGGGCTTTTCTCCGACGTGGGGTTCTCCCTGCACGCGGGCGAGATCGTCGGCCTGACCGGCCTCGTCGGCTCCCGGCGCACCGAGGTGGTCCGCGCCATCTTCGGCGCCGACCGGCCCAGCGCCGGGCGCGTTTTCGTGGACGGGAGGGAGGTGGCCGTCTCCTCGCCCCGCGACGCCATCGCGCACGGCGTCGGCCTCCTGACGGAGGACCGCAAGAACCAGGGGCTTGTGCTCGGCATGTCCGTGCGCGAGAACATCACCCTGGCCAACCTCGGCGCGCTGGTTCGCGGAATCTTCGTGAAGGGCGGCGCGGAGCGCCGGGTCGCCGAGGACTTCGTGCGCGAGCTGCAGATCAAGACCCCCTCGGTGGAGCAGGCCGTCCAGCTCCTCAGCGGAGGCACCCAGCAAAAGGTGGTGCTTGCCCGCTGGCTGTTCACCAACGCGGGGATTCTCATGTTTGACGAGCCCACCCGCGGCGTGGACGTGGGGGCGAAAACCGAAATCTTCCGGCTCATGAACGCCCTGCTGGAACGGGGCGCGGCGGTGCTCATGGTCTCCAGCGAGCTGCCCGAGGTGCTCGGCATGTGCGACCGCATCCTCGTGATGCACGAGGGCCGCCTCGCGGGCGAGCTCTCCCGCGCCGAGGCCACCCAGGAGCGGATCATGCAGCTGGGCACGGGCGGAGGGACGCGGCATGGCTGACGGCGCGGGCGCGGCGCGGATGGACTCGCTCCGCAGGAATCTCTGGACCTTCGGCCCCCTGGTGGCCGCGCTCTTCCTGGAACTGGCCGTTTTCGAGATGATCGGCCGCTCGCAGGACAACCCCGGTTTCACCTCCTTCAACACCCTGATGATGGTGCTGAACCAGTCGGCCATCTTCGGCGTCATGGCCGTGGGGATGACCTTCGTCATCATCACCGGCGGCATTGACCTCTCCGTCGGGTCGCTCATGGCCTTCGGCGGCGTCCTCTCCGCCACCGTCGTCCGGCACGGCCAGAGCCCCGCCTGGGTTTGGATCCTCGCGGGGTGGTGCGCCGCCCTTGCCGTGGGCATGTGCGCCGGCAGCGCCACCGGCCTGCTGGTCACCCGGCTGCGCATTCCCCCGTTTATCGCCACCCTCGCGCTCATGAGCTCCCTGCGCGGCCTGGGCAACCTCCTCACGGACGGCAAGCCCATCAGCCCCCTGCCCCCCGAATACACCTGGCTCGGGCGCGGCCAGCTCTTCGGAAAACTCCCCGTCAGCGTGGTGCTCTTCATGCTCGTGCTGGCGGCGGGCTTTGTGCTGCTCAACCACACCCGCTTCGGGCGCTACACCCGCGCCATCGGCGGCAACGAGGAGTCGGCCCGCCTCAGCGGCGTGCCCGTCATGCGCGTCAAGTGGCTGGTCTACACCCTCTGCGGCGCCCTTGCCGTGATGG
Organism: Candidatus Hydrogenedentota bacterium; assembly: GCA_033813475.1. Taxonomy (GTDB): domain Bacteria; phylum Hydrogenedentota; class Hydrogenedentia; order Hydrogenedentales; family CAITNO01; genus JAAYBR01. Next base: position 1,055 of record JAPXRP010000172.1, on the reverse strand, counting down.
CCGGGCTCATGCTGACCTCCCGTCTCGGCTCCGGCGACCCCAAAATCGGCATCGGCGACGAACTGTCCGTCATCGCCGCCGTTGTGGTCGGCGGCACCAGTCTCAGCGGCGGCCGCGGGTCCATCGCGGGGACCTTTGTGGGCCTGCTGGTGGTTTCCGTCCTCAACAGCGGCCTCAACTGGATCGGCGTCGAGACCTTTGGCCAGCAGGTGACCCTCGGGCTGGTGATCCTCGCCGCCGTCCTCCTCGACCGCGTCAAGGGGGAATAAGCCGTTCTTTCCGGCTGCGCGATCCCGCTTTCCCGCCGTTCCCCGGCTTCCCGGGTGTTTGCGCGTTCCCGGGGCGGTGTGATAGAGTTTTGCGGCCTGCGGCGCGCCGCGGGCGGCGGTCGAGGAATGCGCGCGGCACGGGGCCGCCGGCCTTCGCAGCCGAACCTTGAGGACCCGACCAGAAACACCGGTTCAGAAGGATTTTTTTCATGCAGGATTTCATGCGGAAACACCGGAAGCTGATTTTGGTGCTCATTCTCATCTTCATCGGCATCCCCTTTGTCTTCTTCTTCGGCATGCCCACCCAGCGGAAGAGCGCCGAGGCGGTTGACACGCCGGTCATGCAGGTCGCGGGAGTCCCCATCACCGAAAGCCAGTTCCGCCGCGCCCTCGACGCCACGGCGCAGCAGATGGCGCGCCGGGGCGGCCAGCGCCCCACCTATGAGGAAATGGACGCCGCCGGACTAAAGAAGAAGATCAAAAACTTGCGGAAGGAGAAGGCGGAGGGGCGGAAGTCCAAGAGCAGAAAGGAAACCAACCGGTTGCGCCGAAAGATCAAGGGGCTGAAGCGGCAAAGCAGAAAAGTCGGCAAGGAGAAAGCGGCCGCCGCGGCAGCAGCGCCCAAAAAAGCCGGGCAGGCAGCAGCCGCTGCCCCGGAACCGGCCCCCGATGCTCCCAAAGCGGAATGAGGGACCGGGAAACTACCGCTTAGAGGCCGGCAGGCGGTTGAAAAACACCCATCTGATTTGCGGCTCAAGGCCCCCCCCTTGAGCCTTTGAACTGCCT